>NZ_CP018911.1:2647329-3019659 GCF_004000605.1 Glycocaulis alkaliphilus
CGACACCGGCCGCCGAACCTGATCAGGATGCCGGGGAACGGGTGTCGACCCGCGAGCAGCATTTCGATGCCTTTGGCTATTATCTGCCCTTTGAACCGCTGCAGTTCGGCAATTGGCGGCTGGACAATGTCTTCATCGCCCCCAGTAGCGATTTCGAGGCATGGGAAGCGGGCGGCAGGCGCGACGAGATGCCGTTCGGCCCGGTGTTTGTGGATTTTTCTGATGTGAACAGCCCGACCGGCACAAACGAGCTCGGCGGTGAGTATCACACCGTCACGACGCGCGTGCAGGCCGACTATTACTATCTGGCCGATGGTGCCTTCACCTTTGAAGGCATCGATCCGGAGCTGGGAACCGTCATCATTGACGGCGCGCTGCACGGCGATGTCGTCCGCGCCGGTGACAGCCAGCGCCCTGCCTTTACCGGCGGTGTGGAAGTGGGCGGAGAGCGTATCCGCAATATCTCGCTGCGCTGGTATGGCGGGGACTAGAGCGCAATCCGAAAAGTGGGAACCGGTTTTCGGAAAAAATTGCGCGTTAAAATAAAAATTTGGAGCGCCGGTCAGGACGGGGCAGGCATCCGCACCCGGACACGGGTGCGGGCGCTGCGCCCGTCCGCATCGACCACCGTAAGCTCGTAAAAGCCCGGCCCTTGCGGCTGCCAGAGTGACTGTCCGCCTGCATCAAGCGCCACCGGTACGCCGCGCTGATACCAGCGCAGCGGCCCGATGCCGCGCGCCGACAGGGCAAATCCGCGCCCCGGCTCATCGGCCCACACTTCTGCGCCATCGGGCGGGAAAACGATGTCAGGGCCGGACACACCCCGGTCAAAGCGCGCCAGCGGCCCTGTGGCGTTCCTGGCTACAAGACTGTCTGTGCGCGACGCAACACCAGACGGATCACGCCGCGCGATGACATCAAAAATGTCGAACAGGGCAGGCAGGGCGGCCTGCCGTCCGGTCTCGCCGGGGCGCGGCGCGCCATCGGCCCGGCCTACCCAGACCACAACCGCGTAATTGCCCGAAACGCCCGCCGCCCAGGCATCGCGAAACCCGTAGGACGTCCCGGTCTTGTAGGCGATGGCGGGCGCGCCGCTGGTCAGGCGAGCGGGCATAAGGCCCGGCGGGGCGGGCGAGCGCTGCAGCACATCGACAAGCGTGGCAGCGGCAGAGCGGTCCAGCAGGCGGAAGCCCCGGCTTTCCCTGTTGGCCGCCGCCGCCTCCGGCGTCCAGGCAAGCGGCAATGCCTCGCCGCCTGCGCCGAGCGCCGCAAACATGACCGCGATCTCCTCTGCCGTAATGCCAAGCCCGCCGAGCGCGATGGCCAGCCCGGCATCGCCTTCGGTCGAGCGCGGCACAATGGCCCGCCCGCCGGCAAAGCTCATGGCGGCGAGAAAGCGGTTGGCCCCCACCGCGTCGAGCACCTGCACGGCCGGCACGTTGAGCGAATGCTGCAGCGCCTCGGCAATCGTCACATCGCCCCGGAAGCTGCGGTCGAAGTTTTCGGGGTTATAGTCGGCAAAGCGGCGCGGCAGATCGGCAATGCGCGTGCCGGGTCCTGCCAGCCCGTCCTCGAACGCCAGCCCGTAGATGAAGGGCTTCAAGACCGAGCCAGGCGAGCGCGCGCGCCGCGTCAGATCAATCCAGCCGCCCGGCCTGCCGCGCCCCGCAGACCCCACCGCCGCGCGCACTTCGCGCCCGTCCAGCGAGACGATCAGGGCGGAAGCCTGCACATCGGGTCCGGCCTCGTTTGCCAGCGTCTCCAGACGCGTCTCCAACGCGCTCTGAAGGCGGATGTCGATTGTGGAGAGCACCTCCCCGCCTGCACGGGCCAGATGCTGCGAGGCATGCCAGGCGCGCGCCGGGAAGGCGCGGCGGGAGGGTGCCGGTTCTTCTGCCGCATCCGCCGCCCAGTCCGCACTGATCAGGCCAGCGCGCTCCATGCGCGCCAGCAGCCGCGCACGCGAGGCCATCGCAGCATCGGGGCGCAGATCGGGACGGCGCGCTTCGGGTGCCTGCGGCAGGGCAATCAGGAGCGCGATCTCATCAGGGGTGAGCACGTCCGGCTCATGGCCGAACCACGCCCAGCTGGCCGCGCGCACGCCTTCCAGATTGCCACCATAGGGCGCGAGCGTCAGATAGGCTTGCAGGATTTCATGCTTGGAATAGCGCCGCTCCAGCTGGATAGCGCGCACCATCTCGATCAGTTTGGCTATAATCGTCCGGCGCGGGCGCGGCTCCAGCAGGCGGGCCGTCTGCATGGTGATCGTTGACCCGCCCGACACAATCCGGCCAGAGCTGATGAGGGAGCCAACAGCGCGCGCCATCGCCAGCGGGTCAACGCCGTGATGGGTATAGAAGCGCTGGTCCTCGATCTCGATCAGGGCGGCCAGAAACGCCGGATCGACGGCTTCAGGATCAACCGGCAGACGCCAGCGTCCATCCTCCACCGGGAAGGCGCGCAAGGCCCGCCCCTCCCGGTCTGTGACCAGCGCGGAGACCTCCGGCATGGGCGGGGGCGGCAGGGCGTGATCGAGCCCTGCCAGCAATACGCCAGCAGCGAGGAGCGAGGCGAGCGGCACGCTCGCCCGCCTCAGCCCTATCGTCAGCCAGCCAGCCATTACGGGCGGATCGTGACCTGCCCGGCCTCAGAGCGGGCAAACACGTCCGGCCGGTACATGTCTTCCACCACCGTGCCGGGCTGGACAAACTGCCCCGGCGTGACGGCGCGGACCATATAGGCCACCCGCACCGCATCGCGCCCGCGCGTATTGATGGCCGCGATGAAGCGGTCATCGCGCGCCTCGGCCACTTGCGTGGAAGCCAAGTCACCGAGGAAGGCGTAGGGCCCGGTATTGCCCGCATCGCTCTGGCGCAGAATGCCCTCGATCTCGAAGCCCGCAGGCAGGAGATCGGCGACGATCAGCGGCATGGCGCGGGTCTGCTCCGGCGTGATGGTCAGGCTGACAATGATCTGGTCACCGCGCCTGATGGCTGCTGTGTCGATAGCATTGCCGCGCCGGTCAGTAAGGGAGCGCTCGACACTCACGCCTTCGGACGCCGCATCAGGCGCTTCCACCGGCACCCCGCGCGCAAATGCCGTCACCCAGACCGGCTGCTGGCCCCGATTGGTCAGCTCCCGGCCCTCGCTCAGCTCATCGGCATCAAGGGTGACAGACTGACCTTCCAGCGGCGCACCGCCCCATTCCAGAGACAGGTTTTGCGCATCACCGGCAAAGGCACGCGCGGCCATCAGGACATGGGCCTGTTCCTGCGTGGTCATGCGCGAGGCTTCGGGCAAGTCACGCGCCAGCCGGGCCAGCAGACCCTCGACGCGATCTTCAATGCCTGCCTCGGCCACCAGAGCGGTCACACCGGCCAGATCACGCACCGGGGTCTGATACCAGTCGCCGGCATTATTGTAGCCGAGCACGGAGATGGCGCTGTCAAACGCGCTCACCGCGCGGGCGCGATCACCAATGGCGGCCAGCCCGGCCCCGATATGGGCGCGCGCCAGCGGGCTTTCGATACGGCCAAGCATTTCATCGTGCAGATAGCGAAGCCGCGCCCGGTCTCCCCGGCCCGCACGGGCCAGAAGGTAGGCGGCATAGGCGCTGCTGCGATGATTGATCCGGTCTTGCGTATCGCGGCTCCAGCGCGGATCGGGTGCGCTGGTGTCATAGCCATAGGCCTGCCACAGATCACCGCGCGCCACCGGCACCAGCGCATCAAGCGCGCGGGTCAGCGCCGCACGCGGCACGCTGTAGCCAGCCTCTGCAGCCCGCATCAGGAAATCGGTGGAATACGCACCCAGCCAGGGCGATGCCTGTCCGTCGCCAATGCGCCAGAGGCCGATAGCGCCATCCTCGCTCTGGCGGGCCAGCACCGATTCCACCGCCCGGCGCACGATGTCGTCTGCATCGGCGGGCGCATCCGCCCCCGACAGCCCGGCCATCTGCCCGGCATAGAGCAAGGGCAGGGCCCGGCTCACGGCCTGTTCGGTGCAACCATAGGGATAGCCCGACAGCGCCTCGTAGATCGCGGCCACATCGATGGGCGTTGCGGCGACGGAGAGGCGCAAAGCCCCGCTACCCGGTGCGAATACGCTAAGCGCATCGGCTGGCGGCTGCCAGGTTTCGCCCGGTCGCAGGGTGCGCCGCGTGATGGACGTCATCGGCAGGAAGGCTGAACGCACCTCAATCGGATACTCATGCACCACCGTCTCGCCATCCGGCCCGGTGACAGAGAGCGAGAGCTCTGCAATCCCCGGCGAAGACGCGGCAGAGAGGGCGACGGCGCGGTCGGTGCGCTGACCCGCAGGCAGGCTTTGCGTGAAGGCAGCGTCGGCAAAGCTGACAGGACCGTCCGCTTCCAGAGCCACCGCATAATCACCCGGCGCGCCATCAATATTGTCCAGGGTCAGCGTGGCCGAGGCCGTATCACCCGGTGCCAGGAAGCGCGGCAGGATCAGCTCTGAGGGCACATCATCGCGCACGGTCAGGGGCTGGCTCGCCGAGCCGATACCCCGATCAGACCACGCCACCGCCATCAGGCGCAGCTCACCATTGAAGTCCGGAATATCGAAGCTCACTTGCGCGCGGCCCTGCCCGTCAAAGCGCACCGGGCCGGAGAACAGCGCCACCGTGCGGGTCGGCACTACGGACAGACCCGCAGCCCCGATCTCGTCACCGCCAGAGCGCACCGGCGCTGCCGGTCCCTGATTGGGGTCGAGCAGGCGGCCATAATCATCGAGCAGGTCAACGCCGAGGCGCGCCTTGCCGAAGAACCAGCTTTCCGGGTCCGGCGAGGCAAAGCCGGTCAGCAGCAATATGCCCTCATCGACGGCAGCCACCGTCACATAAGCCTGTTCGCGGGCCGGGCCGTCGCTGGCAGTAATCGTGAAATCAAAACGCTCGCGCGGATTGATCCGCTCGGGCGCATCCAGTGTCAGCTCGAATGTACGGTCCTCGACATTGACCGGCACGTGCAGCACGCCCACCGCGCGGCGCGGGGTGGGGCGTGTCACGGCATCTCGCGGGGTGAAGACAGACACCATCACATAGGCGCCAGCGCCCCAGTCAGCGGTGACGGGCAGCTCCACTTCGGTAGCGCCTTCACCCACTTCCAGCGTGCGCGAGAGAATGACCCGGTCAGTCGCCACCACCAGCTCGGCCTGCCCGGCATAGGGGGCAAAGATGGACACTTGCGCGGTTTCACCGGTTTGCGGCGCCGCAGACGGGCCGGACAGGCGCACACGGTCAGGGGCCGCCTCGCCATCTGCAGGGCGTCCGCCATAGCCGGACCAGAAGCCGAAGCTCGCCAGATCCGCGCCATCAGCCGACACGATGAGGGTGTAATCACCCCAGTCGAGCGAAGGCGTTTCGACGATGGCCGGGTTCTCGCCATCGAGGCGCACTAGGCCGGACTCAATCGGCACGACGCGCTGCGAACGCCGCCAGCGCCAGTCGCCATTATCAGTGCGGTACCAGTCATACTGCCAGTCGGTACGGATCAGGCGCCAGTCCGCTTCCATCGCCAGCGCCGCGCCGTCCGCCCCGACACCGATCACGGACAGGCGCGTGGACTGGCCACGGCGCACGGTATCGTCATCGCCTGCCATGCGGATACCGACATAGCGGTCGCGCGGGCGGTAAGGGATGCGCACATCATCGCTGACAGCGCGCCCGCCGGGTTCTTCCACGGTGATGATCGCGCGCGCCCGCAAGGGCAGCGAGGAATCGCGCCCTGCCCGGCCCGGCGCGACCGGCATGGCCGCATTGCCCTGCCCGTCCGTCATGGTATCGGGCAGATCGATCACCTCCTCGGCGAAGCGCTCGTCATGCCTGCCAAAGCGGAAGCCGGAAAACTCAGGGAAAGGGTTGGGATCAGGCTGGATGCGGGCCGTACCGCGAAGCTGCAGCCCCGCCCCCGGCGCGCCATAAAGGAAGCGCGTGAAGGTTTCCACCATGCGCGTCTGACCGGCGCGGATCGGTGTGTCCGTGTCGGCGGTCAGCGTCAGCGCGACGCGTTGCGGTACAAAATCCTCGACAGACAGGCTATGACTGGCCACTTCGCCCACACCGTCCACGTTGACGCTGAGGCGCCAGCGGCCACGGGCCGCTTCGCGCGGCAGCTCAAAGTCATGGAATATCGCACCGGCCTGCGCGGCGCGCTCAAAACGCACCTCCTCATGGGCGAGGCCATTGGGCGCAAACAGCGTGATCGTGCCGGGGCGGTCAGATAGAGCCCGGCCCTCGCTGTCGCGGATCATGGCCGAGGCGTGAATTGTCTCACCCGGACGGTAAATGCCCCGGTCCAGCCAGATGAACCCGTCCGCGCCCTCGGCGCGGTTACGTCCGCCAACCGGCTGGGCGGAGAGATCAACCGGCGCGCGGGCAAGATCCAGCACCGCAAAATCACCATCAGGGCCGTAGGCCATCAGGAGGCGCGGCGCATCGCCTTCCCGGCCCGACACCAGCGCCTCGCCAAAGCGCACACGTCCGCGCTCATCGCTGCGGGCGGTCGCCAGCACTTCGTTGGAGCGGGCAATCAGCTGCACCTCGACGCCGGCCTGCGGCCGGGCGCTCTGCAGGGAGCGGACAATCGCATCAATCCCGTCACGCCCGCGATAGGCGGTAAAGGCAAGGTCGGTAACGATCAGCCAGCGCGCAGCGCGGGCGTAATCGCCATAGCGGGCCGTATCGATCTCGGCGAGATTTTCCGCGCGCAGGAAGTACGCGCCGGGGCGCAGATTGCCGATGGTTTCGGCCAGCGGAAATACGGTCGTGGTCATGGCGTTGGCATTGCCGGGCGTATCCATCTCGCCCTGCCAGACCGGCGATCCGGCCTCGCCCGGCTGTTCTTCGGAACCCAGCCAGTACCAGTCGCCGGACGCGGCGTTAAAGCCGGAAATGATCTGGCGGAAGGCGAGCGCACGGTCGGTCACGCGCGTCACCGTCACACGTACGGCATCGACATTGACGGTCTCGATGGCCACGCCGTCAGCGTCCACACGCGGCAGAATCACGCCCGTACCGGCAAAGCCGACATAGGCCGGGCGCGAGGCAAAGCTCAGCGTATCTCTCTCTTCGGTTTCAAGGCGGCGCCCATCGGCAGACGGCAGACCTTCGCGCAAGATGAGGGTGCGCGTCTGGCCAAAGCTAAGCCCGCCAATGCACAGGCGCTGGCCATCGACATTGAGAGCAACCGGCTCGTCCACTTCGACATAGGCGCTGTAATCGGTATCAGGATCGAGGGGAGCGGAGAAGGTCAGGCACAGGCGCGGCGCATCACCATCAATATCGGCCGCATAGCGCAGATACTCAAAACGGTCAGAGACGTCCGGCGTGGCGCGCGGCGCGTCGGCAGAGCGTGATTGCAGGGCAGGGCCTTCATCGCGCGAAGCCGGGGAAGGATCATCGCCGCAACCGGCCAGGGCGAGTGCGCCGGCGAGGCCCGCAAGGACCGCCACCCGCCGCAAGGACGCCGCACCGATCCGGCAAATATTTCCCGTACTCATCCCCATGGCCTGTCCTCCCTGCCTGCCCGCTAAGGGCGCCGCACTCTTGCATGGCGGCGGCGGGAATTCACCCCTCAATGGCAAATTTCCAAAGGATGAAAAACTACCTGCTCCAGCCGGTCAGACCGAAAAGCTATCTGCCGGTAGCGGCAGCACATAGCCTTTCAGCCTCTGTGTCTCGATCAGATCTTCGCCGACAACCGCGCGGATCGAACGGCGAAGGCGCGCCACCGCCACATCAATGACATTGATCTGGGGCGGCAGATTGGGAAAATCAGTCCAGACTTCCGCCCAAAGCGTGTCACGGCTGACAGGCTGGCCGGGATTGTCCGCCAGCAGCTTCAATATGTTGAATTCCTGTGGCGAAAGCGGGATGTGAACCCCGTTCCAGTGCGCCGTGCGCGCCTTTGCCCTGACCTCCAGCCCGCCCAGCACAATGACTTCAGGATTGGCCGCAAAGCCTGCCCGCCGCGCCAGCGATTTCAGCCGCGCCCGCAGCTCGGCAGCATCAAACGGCTTGGCAAGATAATCGTCCGCACCGGCCTCCAGCCCTTCAACGCGCTGATGGGTCTGGCCCAGACTGGACAAGACCAGCGCCGGTGCCACCACGCCCATATCCCGCAAACGGGAAAGCAGTTGGAGGCCGTCCGTGCCATCGGTCTCGATCATCCGGTCGATGACCAGCACATCGACGGCGCTGGACGCCGCGCGCGCAAGTGCCTCCCTGCCGGTTGCCACGCGTTCCAGCGTCCAGTCCGGCTCGGCGCTCACCGCCTGCGTGGCCTTGTCAGCCCACACATCTTCATCCTCGACCATCAGGATCTGCATCTGGATTCTCCCCGGATCTGCCTGATCAGCAGGCTGGTTGTCAGAACGGCCCGCCAGACGCATCGGCGAACGCCGCATGGTCAGGCGCATGCGCTGTCGCCCCCTCGTCCAGCGCCAGCGCAATATAGCGGGGCACATCGTCACCGCCACGCAATACCCGCAAGGCGACCTGGCGGCGGGCAAGCATGAGGCGGACCTGAGCCTCACCAGCATCGGTTATGTCCGTCGCGCCAATCGCCAGAACGGCGTCACCCTCGCGAAGGCCCGCCTGCGCGGCCGGGCTGCCGGGCACGACCGAGGCCACCTGCACACCAGCTCCTTCGCTGGCGGCAAAGCTGATCCCGTAGCCACGGCGGCTGACAGGCTCAAAACCCAGATCGCGGCTCGCCGCCAGATCCTGATTATCCGGCCTTCTGTCCAGCCAGACCTCCACCCGGTAGCGCGCCTGACCGTCATGCAGGCTTAGCGCCGCACGTTCGCCCGGACGCGCCAGCAAAAGCGCGCGCGCAAGATCACGCGGCGTCGACAGATCGATCCCGTTGACCGCCAGCAGCGTCTGCCCGGCACGGATACCGGCTCCGGCAGCGGCCGAGTCAGGATCAACAGCCTCTATCAGCACGCCTTCCCCGCTCTGACGTCCCATCGCGCTGGCCAGCGGGCCATGCAGGGCGCGCACCGTCAGGCCCAGATAACCACGTTCCAGCTGTCCGCGCTCCATCAGCGTCTCGGCAACCTCCCGGGCAATGCCTGACGGAATGGCCAGCGATATGCCGACATTGAAAAACGCTTCCTGCGGAATGGCTGTATTGACCCCGACCACGCGTCCGTGACGGTCGAGCAGCGGCCCGCCGGAATTGCCGGGATTGAGCGCGGCATCGTGCTGGATATAGCCAACCGGATCGGCCCCGTCATAAGCGCGCGCAAAACCGCCCACGACGCCGGAACTCACCGACAGGTGAAAGTCCAGGGGCGAACCCACGGCCAGAACCGGCGCACCAAGACGCAACGCGACATCATCGCCCCACTCCAGCGCTGGCAAGTCTGCCTGCACCCGCAACAGGGCCAGATCGGTCAGCGGATCGGCGCCAATCAGTTCAGCGCCCACCCGCCGCCCATTGGCAAGGCGTGCCTCGATCCGGCGCGCGCCGGACACGACATGGAAATTGGTCAGCACATAGCCGCCCTCGGCAACCGCAAATCCGGAGCCGGAACGCCAGGACCAGCCGGTCTGGTCTTCTGCGCTATTGCGCGCGCCCTCTTCCCCGGCCTCGTTCATCACCATGACGGGCTGGCTGACCGAACGCTCGGCATACACGGTGACCACGGAGCGGATGACGGCTTCGCCGCCTTCAAACGGCGCAGAACCCGGTACTTGCGTCTCCGCTGCGGGCGCTGCTGCCTGGCCGGGCCGCCAGCCTGCGTTCAGCTGGGCAACCGCCAGCAGGGCCGCAAGGAGCGCGGAGGCGATCAGGGCGCGCGTGGTGGAATAAGGCATGAGAGGCTCCGGCATGTCTCAGCGCAAATCTTGGCGGCACGGCGCGCACGCAGCTACTTACAAGCCCTGTCAGAAAGCAAAGACGCGGGCAAGCGGCATTCCTGACAAAGACGGACATACTTTTTTTGGCGCTTTTCCAGCCCTGAACAGCGGGCTAGGACTGATCAAGGCAGCAGGAAAAGCGTCCCGGACCGGGCACTGTCGAACACTGAATACCTGTTGGCGAATGCGGATAAAATGTCATTACAGGAGTAAACCAAATGAAACTGTCGTCTTTGCTTGCTGCAACTGCAGCGATCGCCCTGACCGGCTCTGTCATCGCCCAGGATGCTGACGAGACCGGCACCAACTTTGCCGAGGACCAGCGCAGCGAGGAAACCACCGGCGTCGAACTGCTGGCCCTGTCGCAGGAGCTTTATGCCTACGGTGTGGATGCCCGTGACCCGCTCGCCGTCATCGTGGCAGCGCGCATCCGCCAGGGTGTGGATGTCGAGGAGCGTGAATACGAGATCGCCGAGCAGGGCGGTGAGCCTGAAGAGGCCGAGATCGAGTTCGCGTCTGCGGCCGACATGCTCGATGAAGCGCGCGTTCTGGCCCGCGGCGACGAAGCGCTTGCCGGCCTGATTGCCGAAGTGGAAGCCGATGCTGCCCGTGGCCGCGTCGGCGGACCGGGCCGCGCTTCAGGCTGGGTCGGCGCACGCAGCACCACCAGCTACAACATCACCTTCCGCGGGGGCGAACGCGCCGCCGTCTGGGCCAACGGCCCCGGCCGCACGGATCTCGACATGTATGTGTATGACAGCAACGGCAATCTGATCTGCCGCCATATCGACTATTCCGACCGCATGTCCTGCTTCTGGACGCCGCGCTGGACCGGCACCTTCACCGTCCAGGTCCGCAATCTGGGCAATGTCGGCGTCAGCTACAACATGGTGACCAACTAGCGTCCCGGGACCTGTCCGGCCTTCCGGACGCTCCCGCCGGAAGCTGGCAGTACGGACGGCGCGGCGGCCACTTGGCCGCTCGCCGTCCGCTCGCCGTTTTGGGCATTGCGGCTGGCACATGGCTGTCGGCCTTTGTCAGAAAACACATGCTCGCGGCCAGTGCCTGCGCCGCGCTAGGGTCACGGGAACAATGCAGCAGGGGATGCAAGGCTGATGCTTGGCACGGCAATACGCTTCATCACGGTTCTGGCAGGTCTGACGGCCCTTGGAGCGGCAGCTCTGGCTGACACCCCCCAGCGCCACGCCCTGCTGATCGGGGCTTCGGGCTATGACGAGGACCGGATCGGGCCGGGCGTCGAATTGCTGGGGCCGCGCAATGATGTGGCGCTGATGATCCGTGCGCTGCGCGCCTATGACGTACCCGATGCCAACATGCTGGTACTCGCCGACGGGCTGGAGCAGACGGGCATTGATTTTACCGCCCAGGGCGATCCCAACCGCAATGAGATTCTGGCGGCGTTCGAGGCCATGCTGGAGCGCGCCCGGCCCGGCGATGAAGTTCTGGTGTATTTTTCCGGCCATGGTTCGCGCCAGCCCCAGCCAGAAGGCGCAGCTGTGCCGGAGGCCAACGGCTTTGACGAGATATTCCTGCCGCTGGATATCGGTTCCTGGGAGGGCGCTCAGGGCGACCGGCAGGCTGGCGTGCGAAATGCGTTGATCGATGATGAAATCGGCGAATTTCTCGATGCCTTGAGAGCGCGCAATATCTTCGTCTGGCTGGTGGTGGACACCTGCCATTCGGGCGGCGCGAACCGGGGCGCGGGGCCAGGCGGCGAGTTCCGCACCCGCGCCGTCACCGAGGACATGCTGGGCATTCCGCTGGAGGCCCGCACCGCCGCCGAACAGCGCGCGCAGACGACACGCTCCGGCGCAGCCTCGCCGCGCCCTGATGCCTCGATTGCACTGGGAGAAGGCGGTTTCGTGGCCTTCTACGCCGCCCATTCCGGCCAGCTCGCCCTTGAAGGGCTGATGCCCAAGGTTGGCGCAGCAGAAGCGCGTAATAATTTCGGCGTGATGACCTTCCACATCGCCAACGGCCTGCTGGCAGGCAGCGTCGCGAGCTATCGCGACCTCGCCTACCGGGTTCTCTCCGGATACAATGACTGGGGTAGCCGGGCGCCAGCGCCCCTGTTCGAGGGCGACCTCGACCGCGCGCTTCTGGGCCAGGGAGGCACGATGCGCTCGCCGCAATGGCATGCCCGGTTTCTGGCCCGCGACACTGCCGAGATCGAGGCCGGCTTTCTGGAAGGCGTTGGCGAAGGCGCCGTGTTCGAGATCATCGTGCGCGACCCTGACACGCAAGGCCCCCACCCCTCCTTCCCCGGCCTCTATTTCGTCGAGGCAGTGGAGGTGGGACAGACCGCAACCCGCGCCGTCCTGACCGCCTTCGAGAACAACGAGGCGGCCCGCGCCCTGCCCGGACGTACCGCCTATATGACGGCCCGGCTGGCCGACCCCGGCGTGCGCCTGTCGCTTTCCATATCGGTGGAAGAGGTAAGCGGAGATGTGAATGCGCGCGAGCAGACAGCCCTTGAGGCACTCGCCCGGCTGGCACAGGCCAACCCGGAAACGCTGATCGCGCCGATAGATTTCCGTGATCCCGGCGAGCCTGCCGACGTGCGTATCCGCGTGCAGGATGACGCCATCTGGCTATTGCGCGGCGAGCCCGACATCATCGCGACTGGCCGCGAGCGCTCCGCGCATATCGCTATTGACGACACATCAACCGCCGATGCGCTGATGAGCCAGATTGAGGGTGAACTGCGGAAGCTGGCCCGGGTGCGCAACATCCTCAATGCCGCCAGCGCGCTGCAGGGAGCTAACGGGCTGGAAAACCTGCGCCATGAGGCCTTCGTCTGGCGGGCCACCCCGCCGCGCCTGACCGCCAGTGCCCGTGCGGCCGATGACTGGGCCTGCTCCCTGCCCGACCCGTCCGCCATTCCAGCCAGTGCCGTTTCATTTGAAGAGCTCGGCACCAGCGATCTCAACGCGCTGGATCTTGGCCATTGCGACATCATCTATATCCGCCTGACCAATACGGGCAGCCGGGCAATCGACGTCACCCCGCTCTATATCGACAGCCAGGCGGGCATTCACCGCCTGCCCTTTCTCGGCGCCAGCACGTCCACCCGCATCGAGCCGGGAGAGCAGCCGCGCATCGTCTGGGCCGGGCTTCGCACGTTCGACTGGACGAGCGGCTATCCGGCAAGTGCGGGCCTGGAACGGCTTGTCCTGCTGGCGGTGGAGCGCGAGCCGGACGCGGCGATCCCGATGGATTTCAGCTTCCTGACACAAGCCAGCCTCAGCCGGTCCGCCGATGCCGCCATGAACGATGCACAGCGTTCCCCGCTCGGCCAGCTGATGAGCATGGCCGCCTTTGGCGGCGCTGCTACCCGCAGCGCGCGCGCACGCCCGGCTCTCGATGCGCAGGCCGGTACCATACTGTTCCAGTGGCGGCTGATCCCGCCGGGCGGGGGGGAGTAGGGTGATGTGGAGCGTTTTCGTGCTGGCAACAGCTCTCGGCTCACAGACGCCCGACCCGTACGCGGCTCTGGACGGGGACGCTGCTGCCATTTGCGCGAATGCCGAGCGCGCGATGGAGGCGGGCCGTCACAACGAGGCCGCCGCCGGGTTCCAGATGTGTGAACAGGCCACGCGTCGCGGGCTCGATCTGGAGCGCGGCGAACTGTGGGCCTTGCAGGCACATATCAGCCGCCGTCTTGCTGCGGCCCGTCAGGCTGATGGCGATGCAACCGGTGCAGCCAACGCAACCTATATGGCCGACCGGTACGAACAGCTGATGGGCCAGCTGGCCGATCTGACCCGGCAGTCGCAGGCGCGTACCCTGTTCCAGGAAGGCCGTTATGCCGAGGCCGAAGCCATCTCCCTCGTCCTTCTGGCCGAAGCAGAAGCCGGCGAACATCGGGTAGGGGCGGTCCACGACCGGCTTTACTCGCTGGCGAGCGCCCTCCTGCCCCAGGGGCGCGCGGAAGAGGCGATACCGCTGCTTGAACGCGCCGTTGACGAGGCCAGGCGCAGCGGGGAAGGCGGCGAGCCGGAAGTCTATCTGAACATGCTGGCAGAAGCCTATTTCGACACCGCACGTTTTTCGGAAAGCGCGGCCATCCTGCGCGATCTCTATGACAGGTCAGGCGGGGCTGCGCGGTCCACCTATGGCAATAATCTCGCCCGGGCGCTGGATGGGGCGGGCCTGCATGCAGAGGCCGAAGCCCTGCTGCGCAGCGCGGTATCCGATGCCCGTGCCGACGATGGCGGCGTGGCCTCCAACCCGCACAGGCTGGCGCGCGTGCTCTTCAATCTTGCCCGCAATCTCGCCGCTCAAGGCCGGCATGAGGATGCCGCCAGCCTGTTTGCCGAGTCCGCCGCGCTGACCGTGCAGCGCCGCCCGGCGGGTCATACCGACATCATCGCCGCCCATACCTGGCTGGTGGGCCACACACTCGCCAACACGCACGATGCGCAGACCGCCCTGAGCGGCGCACGCATACTCAGCGCCAATCTCGACCGGTATCTCGCCTCAGGCGGGGAGGACGCAGACCGCCAGCGCGCCATCCAGAACGCCGGTGAGCCGCAAGCGCTCTTTACGCTCCACACAGAAGCGGCCTGGGCCGCTGCCCATAATGAAGGGTAACACCATGCACACCCGCAATATTGCGTGCCTTGCGCGCACCCTGCTGGTCTCCACCTGCCTTGCTGGCGCGGCCTTCACGGGCAGCAGCTTCGCGCAAGGCTCGCAAGCCTGCCCGGAAGGCTCGATGGAGTACGCCTGCCTGCGCGCGGAAGGATATTGGGCGGCGCAATGGGCGATCCAGACCTCTGCCGCCCGCGCCCTGTCACAGGTCGGGGCCCGCTTTGCCTCCGGTGACGACGCGCTGGGTCTGCTTGTCGCCGAGCGCCGCCGTATGGCGGACCAGCGCAACGCCGCCGAACGTGCCCTCTATGAAGCCCTTGCCATTACCGACCCGGCTTCGCGTGAGGAGGCCACGGCCACGGCGCGCAGCGCGCTGGATACCGCCTCTGCCCGCCTTGGCGAAATCGACGCCACATTGTCGCGCGACTTTCCCGAGTACGCCCAGCTCACCAGCCCCCAGCCGCTATCGGTCGAGGCGACGCAGGCCCTGCTGCGCGCTGACGAGGCCCTCATCCTGATCCTCGCCGGTGACCGCTCCACCTTCGTCTTTGCGATTGACCGGGACGGCATTGACTGGGCGCGCGTAGAGGTGACGGCGGCCGAGCTTGGCGAGGCGGTGGACCTGTTGCGTCAGGGCGTCGATCTCGATCACGGGCGCGGCCCCTGGAACGCGGTCGCAGTACAGTCCAGCAGCGCGACCGCAGGCCTGCCCGTGTTCGACCGGCAGGCCGCCTTCCAGCTCTACCAGCAGCTTCTGGCGCCAATCGAAGCGCGCCTTGAGGGCAAGGCGCATGTCTATGCCATCCCCTCCGGCGCGCTTTCCAGCCTGCCGCTCGCCTTGCTGGTCACAGAGCCGCCATCAGGCGCAGACAGCGACGTGGACGCGCTGCGCCAGACCGCCTGGCTGGGACGGCGCTATGCCATGACAGTACTGCCCTCACCGGCTTCCCTGCGCTCGCTGACACGGTTTGGCGCAAGCCGCGCCTCTGCGCCCTTCCTTGGCGTCGGTGATCCCTGCATTGGCGCGCGCGCCGGTGCTGGCTGCGAGCGCGCACCGGCAAGTTCCGGCCCGCAGCAGCGCGGCGGCGGCACACGCGGCGTGTTCAATGCCAGCGCGTCCACAGACGGCGTATTTCTGGCTGATGTCGAGGCGGTGCGTGCCTTGAGCGCCCTGCCCAATACACGCCCCGAACTCATCGCGCTGGCAGAAGCCTTTGGCGCGCAACCGAGCCAGGATCTGCTGGTCGGCGATGGAGCAACCGAAGCCAATCTGCGCAGCACGGTCGACCTGTCGAACCGGCAGGTCATCGCCTTTGCCACGCACGGCCTGATCGCTGATGAGCTGCCGGGCCTGACCGAGCCGGCTCTGGTTCTCACCCCGCCTGCACAGGCCAGCGAGGGCGATGACGGTCTGCTGACGGCTTCCGAAATCGCGCGTGACCTGACGCTGGATGCCGACTGGGTGATCCTCTCGGCCTGCAACACGGCAGCACCGGGCGGCGCAGGCGCGGATAGCCTGTCAGGCCTTGCCAGCGCCTTCTTCTATGCCGGCGCGCGGGCCCTGCTGGTCTCGCACTGGGTTGTCGATGACGCCGCCGCGCGGCGCATCACCACCGGCACACTCTCGGCGATGAACGCCGATCCGTCGGCAGGGCGCGCAGAGGCGCTGCGTCAGTCCATGCTATCCATGATGGATGACCCGCAATTTGCCCATCCGGCGATGTGGGCGCCCTTCGTGCTGGTCGGGCAGAACCGCCCCGCGGAGTGATGGGGACCTGGAAAGCGCCTGCTTGTTGTCTCCCCCCGTTTACTGGCGGGGTGAGAAGCGAAGCTTCGAACGCCCGAAGGGCCGAGGGGGGGATTTTGAAAAGAAAAGTTTCCCCCCTCCGTCAGCTGCGCTGCCGTTCGTCGCTCCGCGCCTCACCCCGCCGTGAACGGGGGAGGACATCCCGCCACCAAACCCCTGCCGTCAGCCTCCCGTCAGCCGGGCGATCAGCTGGCGGACATCATCCAGCCGGCCGGCAATCGCCGTTCCTGACAGGGCCGCAGCACTCTGCAGCAACTCCATCGGTTCGCCATCACCGCCGCGGCGCAGGGCGGTGATGGAGTATTTGAACACGTCCGGCTCGCAATGGCCCCCGGTTTGCGGGGCCACCGCGTAGAACTGTCCCAGCTCACCTGTATTGGTGTGCAGGATGCAGCGCTCTTCCGGGCTCAAGGACAGCCATATCAGCGCCCGGAAATCGTCCATGGCAGGGCCGGCATAGTCCGAATGGCCAAGCCCGCGCCCGCCTGCCGCTGTGGTGTCCACCGTGCTGAGGCCCGCAACCACAACCGGGTAGGGCGGGCTGGAATCGCCAGCGCGCGCATTGCCGCCATTGATCCGGCGCGACAGCAGCAGGGCGCGGTCACGGCTGGAGGCATACAGCGTCATGCCGCTGGCCAGATGATCGATGCGCGGCAGCAGGTCCATGAACTCCTCAGCATCCACGTCCGGCGAGGCCCATACGACCTGATCAAAGAGCGGTTCGGGCGGGTTGGGATAGGTCTCGGCCAGCTGATCAAGGGCGCGCGCCAGAAAGCGGTTGCCCATCGAATGCGCGACGATATGGATGCGGTCCGCATTCGCGCCATTCATGAGCAGGTAGAGATAGTCCACAAGATCGCGGATATTGGCGTCATTCACCTCGCGCCCGTCGGCAAGATAGCCCAGCAATGACGCCCGCGACGGCCAGGAATAGAGCGCTGGCACCCCGTCAATCTCCAGATCGACTGCGAGCTGCGCCGCACGCTCCGCCGCGCCGCGAAAGTCTGAATTGAAGCCATGAATGAAGACGAGCAGCTCGCGCCGCTCTGATGCATCCATCGCCGTGCCGAGCGCGCGGGTGAAGGCATAATCGTCAGCAAAGGGCTCCACGCGTTCAAGGATGAAATAGTCTGCCCGGTACTGGTCCAGATCACCGGGATAATCACGCCGGCGCGGGATCGAGCCGACCTCGCGATTGCGCGGCACCGAGACGGTGACCACGCCCAGATCCAGCGGCGCTGCCGTCACACCGTAGAAGGCGTTGGGGTCCTCAGACCCCGTACGCACCCGGTTGGTCCCGTAGAACACCGGCACGATTACATGGTCTGCATCGGCGCCCGCGCCGGGATCGCGCGTCAATGCCTCCTCGTCCTCGCGGGCAATGCGCGCGCGCAGGACGGCGAGTTCAGCCTGCGCGCCTTCAAGGCTGTGCGCTGTGCCCGCCCCGGACGCCGCCGTCTCGACAGACAAGGCTGTCTCCATCAGGTAGAGAAAATCGCGCGCCCGCACGGCGCCGGCCTCCTCCAGCACCGCATAGGCTTCATCGAGAATTTCGCGCGCCCGGTCGAACCGGCCCTGCGCCATCTCCAGCCTTGCCTCGTTGATCAGCCCATGCGCCCACGCGCCTTCAACCCTGTCGGCAGAGGCAATCAGCGTACGCGCCGTTTCGTAGGCACTGCGTGCGCGCGCGGTATCCCCGCACTCCGCCTGCCAGTCCGCAAGGTCAAAATAAAGCGCGACCTGCTCTGAAAGCTCCAGCTCCAGCGCCGCCAGATCGAGCGCCTCGACACGCTCCGGATCGACCTCACAGCCCTGCCCGAGCGCGGCGCCATGCCATGTCAGCATGGCCGCACCGGCACACATCACCGCCAGTATTCTCATCTGCACCGATTACCCCGTTTTCAGAGCAAGCCTTGCCCGTGAGAAAGTCTTAGGCAGGAAATACGGGCTGTCGAGCAACATGCATAAAGCCTGTCTGTCTTTGTCAGGCTGGAGGCAAGGCAAGTATTTGCCAGCTGGCGCGTGCCACGCAATCATGGGCAGGCTGCGGGTGCGCTAGGGGGAGGTACCGGCTTATGGCATGTCATCATTTCATGATCTGGGCACTGGGACTTGTCCTGCTGGCCGCACCCGGCCTTCAGGCACAGGAGACGCCGCCACCGCTTGCCCCATCGATTGTCCAGGCTGATGCGCGCGCCCTGATTGAGGCCGCGGAAGCCATCGACATGGAGGAGGATCCTGCCGGGGCCCGCGCCGCATGGCAAAGCGCCTACGACACGGTTCTCACGCTTGAAGGCGTGGCGCAGACCGACCGTGCCGCCATCCTCAACCAGCTTGGCTCAGCGATCTTCTATGCTGGCGGGCGCGAGGAAGCGCTTGGCCTCTTCCGCGAGGCCGCCAGCGTTTTCGAGGCCGCCGGCCCGGACTATCTCGAGCCTCTGGAGCAGGCGCTTGGCAATGTCGCCTCCATCCTTGGCACGCTGGGCCGGCTGGACGAAGCTGAAGCGGCCACCCGCGACGTGCTCGCCATCCGCCAGCAGCTCTACCCGGAAGATCATGTCCAGATCGCCCGCTCCTATTTTGAACTGGGCTCGATACTGAATGCGCGTGGCGAGCTGAACGATGCCATCGCGCTGGTCGAGCGTTCGCTGCGCATCCGCGAGACAGTGCTGGAGGAGGGCCATCCCCATATTGCGATGACGCAGGTGAGTCTGGCGGCGATCCTGATACGCGCCTACCGCTTTGCCGACGCCGCCGAGCTGTCACGCCGCGCCGCAGAACAGCTCGAGGCCAGCCTGCCGCCCGGCCACCCCTTTATCGGGTTCGCCCGCTCCAGCTATGCCGGCGCGCTCAATGCGTGGGGCCGCTACGAGGCGGCTGAGCCCTTGCTGCGCCGTATTCTGGAAGACCGGCGCGCCAGCCTTGGCGACGCACACCCGCAAGTCGCCGACACGCTCAATAATCTCGGCGTGGCGCTGTTCGGACAGGGCCGTTCGGCGGAAGCCCGGCCATTATTCCTGACGGCGCGCGACATTTACCGCAATGCGGCAGGTGCTGAGTCCGTCGAGGCGGCCCGCATGCAAATGAATGCCGCCGATACGGCGTTTGCGCTGGGCCAGTATGATGATGCCCGCACGGAATGGCTGGACGTGCTGGGCGTGTTCGATGCCACAGGGACGGCAGGCCCGGACCGGATCAGGGTACTGGCCGAGCTGGCGGCCCTTGAGGCGCTGGACGGCAATCCGGCGCAGGGCCGGGACTATATCGCCAATGCGCGGATGCTGGCCGCCGCCTATCTGCCCGAAGGCCATGATCGCCGCCATGAGCTGGCGATCGACGAGGCATGGATTTCGGCCATGGATGGCGGCACCTTGCAGGTTGTGCCACAGGAAGTGCATGCCGCCATGACGGCCCTCTCCGGCAACCTGGATCTGGCAGATGTCGACAGCGCGCGGGACATGGCCCGCACCCGCCAGCGCGCCTTCCGCCGCGCCCTCGACATCGCCTTCGCCGCTGGCGATACTCAAACTGCCTTGCGCTACATGCAGATGGTACACGCCACAGGGCTCGCTCTCGCCGCAGAGGCAACAGCCCTGAGGGTCAGCAGCGGCGGCGCGCAAACAGCAGACCTTGTCCGCGCCCGGCAGGACAGCTGGCGCGCCCTGCGTCTGGCCGAGGAAAACTATGTCCGCGTCCGCTCTGCCAGCGCATCACCCGACCCGCAGACACTCGCCGCCGCCCGCGACGCCTACGAGATGGCGCGGACAGCCATGAGCGGACTGTCACCGGACGGCAATCGCGCCCAAGGGCTGGAGACGCTCACCCTCGAAACCGTGCAACAAATGCTCGGTGCGGGAGAACACATCATCGCCTTCGCCTTCACACCCGCTGGCGGGGTCAGCCTGCGTATCGGGCAATCGGACCTGGTAATGGACCGGCTGGCGATTGACCGCGATGCAGCACAATCAGCACTGGCCATTTTGCGCCCGGCACTGGAGGCTGGCGCCGCAGCCGGGGTGGCCCGGCCATTCCCGGCGGACGAGGCTCACCGTCTCTATGCGGGCGTTTTCACCCCCCGTCTGACACACGGGCTGGAAGAGGAGGCCGCGCTGTTCGTTCTGGCTGATGGCCCCTACCGTTCCATCCCCTTCCCGGTATTGCTGACCGGAGAGCCGTCCCGGCCGTTGGACAGCGAGGCGGCCTATGCCGGCGCGCCCTGGCTGATCGCGCGCCATGCGGTGACCACGCTGGCCACCCTTTCTGTGCTGCGCCAGCGCAATGACGGGCCGGGCAGCGCCGAGCCCTATCTGATCGGCTTCGGGGCTCCGGTCTTCTCCGGTGACACCGGGGCAGAGCCTGTCACGCTGGCGGCGCTGACGCGCAGCGCAAGCGAAGAAAGCGGCCGGGCTCTGTCCTCCCTTGCACCGCTCCCCGGCGCGCGTGCGGAGCTGGAAGAACTCGCCCGGCTCTTTGGCGAAGACCGGGCAGACATAAGGCTGGGCGTCTGGGCCACGGAGACGGCCGTCAAATCCGCCGACCTTAACCGCGCCAGCGTTCTGGTGTTCGCCACTCACGGCCTGTTGCCCGGTGAGCTGGAGACGGTGCTGGAGCCTGCCCTCGCCTTCACGCCGCCCGCACAGCCCGACGCGCTTGATGACGGCCTGCTCACCGCGTCTGAAATTGCCGGCCTGCGGCTGGATGCGGACTGGGTCGTGCTGTCGGCCTGTAACACCTTCACCGCTGACGGCACCGCCACGGCCCCGGACCGGCTCGCGCAAGCCTTCCTCTATGCCGGCGCGCGCAGCCTGCTGGTGTCCCACTGGACGGTGCGCGACGACGCGGCAGCCTACCTTACTGCCCAGACCACCAGGCGGGCACTGGCAGGTGAGGCAAGGCCGCAAGCCTTTCGCGGCGCCATGCTGGAACTGATGCGCAACGAGGCGATACCCGGCAGCGCCCATCCAGGCGTCTGGGGCCCCTTCGCCCTGATAGGCCGGTAACCGGCGATGTCAGTTGGTGATCAGGTAATAGGGGATTTGCGCGCCCGTGAGGTTGACCACCTCAATGGTGAACGGCTCCGACCATACCGGCACCCACTGGCAACTGACCGGAGCGGTGGTGGCAAGCGCCTCGCAGACAGGTTCGCCATCATGACGCCGGATCGACAGGCGCAGCGTGCCGCTTCCACGTGCCTGCAGCGAAACGCGTGCAGCGCGGCCAGAATGAAAACTGTCGCGCAACAGGGCCGTCTCCCCGGCTCCCACAATGCCATTGCGATAGGCAGGGCCGGCAATGCGCCCGCGCGAAGGCGGCACAGTTTCGCCGAGCTCGGCGGCTCTGGCCTGCCAGCGTGCGGCCAGGTCAGCTTCGCCTTCAGCGGGACGCGCGCCGCTGGCCTCCAGCAGGCTCGCCGCCGCCAGCAATGCTGCGCCATCACCTGCCGCTTCGGCGCGCAAGCCAATGTCGAGCGCAGCGAATATCTGGCCATCAGGCTCGGCAACGGCAGGCAGGGCCGATACAGCCTGCTGCGACGCACAGCCCGTCATGACCACCGGAAAAACAACGGCCATCGCAAGGGCACAAAGGCGCTGGTGCATCGGGGAGCCCCTCTTCCATGATCCCGGACCCAACCTTAGACCAATCCCGCGCGGGGCGGAAAGGTTCGCGCTTGCGCATTCTGCGTTCCAGCTTCGCGCGCCTGGCCGCCATGATTGCGGCCCTCGTCAGCTTCGCCGCGACAGCCGTCTTCCTGATTGCCTACTTCGCCTTCGCTTTTGTATCCGACCAGACCCTGCGCCAGCTGGTCGATACCGACGCGGCAGGCCTGGTGGACATATATTCCATCGAGGGCGAGGCCGGTCTGCAGCGCTCCTTGCAGGACCGGCTGGCCTTCCGGCCGCTGGAAGGCGAAGGCCCGGTCTATCTGCTGGCGGACCCGCAAGGCAGTCCGCTCGTGGGCAATCTGACCCACTGGCCGGACGCGTTTTCCCTTGATGCCAGCTGGGTGAACGGCACCTTCACGGTGGACGGCGAGGCCTTGCCGCTGATCGGGCGCGCCTTCCTGATGCCGCAGGACTACCGGCTGTTCGTCGGGCGATCCACCACCAGCCAGGCCGAGGCGCTCGCCCGCCTGCGCACGATCTTTACCGCCGGCTTCTTCATCACCATGACCCTTGGCATTGCCGCTGGCCTGGTCGCGGCCGGCTGGATCATGCAGAGAGTGGAGCAGCTGAACCGCACCTGCCATGCGGTGCGTGACGGGGCCATCGACCAGCGTGCGCCTGGAGCCGAAGGCGCCGATGAGTTCGGCGTGCTTTCGCGCAATATCAACGCCATGCTGGACCGGATTGAGCGCCTTATCAGCGCACAGCGTGACGTGTCTGACCTGACCGCACACGAACTGCGCACCCCTCTGGTGCGCATCGACCGCACACTGGCAGACGCCGCAAGCGATCCTGAGCGTATCGAGCAGGCGCGCGAACAGCTCGCCGAGCTGGGCGAGCTCATCAACTCGCTCATGGATATTTCTGCGATCAGCGCCGAGATCGGCGACACGCGCGGTCTGGAAACGCTCGACCTTGCCGCCCTCGCCCGTTCGGTCACCCCGCTATACAATGACGTTGCCAGCGAAAAGGGCGCCAGCGTGAAGGTGGAAGCCGGCGCGCCTGTGATGATGCGCGGCAGCCCCGCCCAGCTGGGCCGCCTGATCGCCAACCTCGTCGATAATGCGGTGAAATTCCTGCCCGAAGGCGGGGAGGTGAAAGTGATTGTCCGCGCCGGGCCTGTACTGATCGTGGAGGATAACGGCCCCGGCGTGCCGCCAGACTGGCGTGAGCGCGTATTCATGCGTTTCGCCCGTATCAGCCATGGCGGCCCGCGCGGTCATGGTCTAGGCCTGTCCTTCGTCCATGCCGTGGCCCGCCGCCACGGCCTCACCGTCGATGTGGAGGATGCCAGGCCGGGATCGGCCCGGCCCGGCGCCCGCTTCATCGTCCGCAGGGCCGGGGCCACACCTTGATGCAATCCCCATCGCTTGCCAGCCTCGCGCGCGACTTCACCCGTATCGGGTTTTTGAGCTTTGGCGGACCCGCCCCGCAGATTGCCATGCTGCACGATCTCGTCGTGGAGCAGCGCGGCTGGGTGAGCGATGGCGATTTCCTGCGCGCGCTCAATGTCTGCCACCTCCTGCCCGGCCCGGAAGCGATGCAGCTCGCCACCTGGATCGGCTGGAAGCTTGGCGGGATACGCGGGGGGCTGATCACCGGCGGGCTGTTCGTGCTGCCGGGCGCGCTGATCATGCTGGCCCTCTCCATTCTCTACGTGCTCGCCGCTGACCTGACCCTTGTTGAGGGCGCATTCTTCGGGGTGAAAGCCGCCGTGCTGGTAATCCTCCTGAGCGCGGTGATCCGGCTGGGCTCCAAGACGCTCAAAAGCCCCGCCACGCTGGCCATTGCCGCAGCCGCCTTCATCGCGCTGAGCCTTGCCATACCCTTCCCGCTGGTCGTCGCAGGCGCAGGCCTTGCCGGATGGCTGGCCTCACGCTGGATGGCCGCCGGCCATCACGGGGCAGAAGCGCACGAAACACCGACAGGCGAGGGCGCGTCGGTGTCCGCGACCGCTGCATCCCTCCTCATCTGGACTGCCGTCTGGCTCGCGCCGCTGGCGCTGGCTGCGCTCCTGCTTTCGCCCTCCCATAGGCTGGTGGAGGTCGCGGGCTTCTTCTCCTGGCTGGCTCTGGTCAGCTTTGGCGGCGCCTATGCCGTGCTCGCCTGGATGGCGCAGGCAGGGGTTGAGCAATATGGCTGGCTGAGCGCCGGAGAGATGGCGGACGGGCTCGGGCTTGCCGAGTCCACGCCCGGTCCGCTCATTCTGGTGACTCAGTTTACCGGCTTCATCGCGGGCTATCGTCTGCCCGAACCCTTCGGCGCGATGCTGGGCGGGATACTGGGCGCAGCGCTGACCCTATGGGCAGTGTTCCTGCCTTCCTTCATGGCGATCTTCACGCTCGCCCCTTGGATGGAAAAGCTGAACAGCATCAAGGCCCTGCAAAGTGCGCTCGCTGGCATTTCCGCCGCTGTAGTCGGCGTCATCGCCAGCCTTGGTGTGTGGTTTGCCGTGCAGATCCTCTTTGCCGATACCGGCTCTATGAGCCTTGGCCCCTTCCGGATCGTCACCGCCGACCTCACGACCATCGACCCGTGGGTGATCGCCATTGCGGCCCTGTGCGCCATCATCGCCTTCGGGCTCAAGCGGGGCGTGATGACGCTTGTCGCGACAGGGCTGGCCGCTGGCCTCGCCCTGTCGCTTGCAGGCGTTATTTAGGGTCTGTACTCATAACAGACCCTAGGCCACGACCTCGTCTTTCAGCGTCCGCGCGGCGAGGAAGAAGGCGATGGAAGCAATGCCGCCCATGCCGCCAAACACCACCATCGACCAGCGAATGCCTTCAGCTGCACCCATGGTCTGGGCAAAGATGTCGCTGAACGTGCCGACCAGAAGCGGGCCCAGCCCCAGGCCAACCAGATTGATGATGAAGAGCAATACCGCCGCCGCCGTCGCCCGCGTCTGCGGATGGACAAGGCTCTGCGCGCTGGCAAAGATCGGCCCGTACCAGATCGCGCCGGCAAAGACCGGAATGGCAAGGAACAGGAAGGACAGCGCCACATTGTCCACCAGCATGGCCGCAATGAAGGGGATGACCGTGACGAGGCCCGCGATCGCCGGCACGGTCGCGTAGCCCGATACATTCTTGCGCGCCGCCCGGTCAGCCAGCACGCCGCCGAGGAAGGTGCCGGCCGCCCCGCATATCCCGATAATGAGGCCAAGCGCGGTGCCGACAAAGCCTATCGGGCCGAAGCTGACACCGATCATTTCGTTCACGCTCGCGGCCATCGCAGTGAGGCCCTCGCCGTGATTGCGCAGATAGAAGGAGCCATAGAAAGCGATATGGCCGTAGCCGACCATGGCGCTCAACGCCGCGCCGATGGAAATCCACCAGAAGGATTTTTTGGATTTCAGCTCCCTGAGCGCATCGGCAAAGCTCGGCCCCTTGACCGGCACGACCTTCTTCTCAAGGCCCCGGCGCGGTTCCGGCAGGGTGAGGAAGGCCATGATGGACAGAATGATGCCCGGCGCACCGGCAACAAAAAAGGCGACCCGCCAGCCGAACGCGTCAGCAATCAGCCCGCCGAGCGCCATGCCCGCCAGCGATCCCAGCGGGATGCCCATCGAATAGATGGCCAGCGCCGAGGCACGTTCTTCCTTGGGCGTATAGTCCGTGATGAGCGAGTGAGCGGGCGGCGAACACCCGGCCTCGCCCACGCCGACCCCGATACGCGCCAGCAATAGCTGGGTGAAATTGGCCGCCAGTCCGCAGGCAATGGTGAAGAGGCTCCACACCCCGACGGCTACCGAGATGATCTTCACCCGGTCAGCCTTCTCCGCGTAGCGCGCAATCGGAATGCCCAGCACGGTATAGAAAGCGGCGAAGGCAAGGCCGGTCAGCATGCCAAGCTGCCAGTCGGCCAACCCCAGCTCGATCTTGATCGGCTCAGCCAGGATGTTGACGATCTGCCGGTCGAGGAAATTGAAAATGTAGATGACAAGCAGCATGCCGATGGCATAGCGGCGCGCGCTGGGCGCAAGCGGCTGGGTCACCGGGATACCCGGTGGCGGGCTGGCAGTGGCCAAGGCAGTTCCTCCCCTGTGAAAACGCGGGCTTTGCCCGTCATGTGTCAGGAGAGGTTAAAGCGCGTTTCGCCGCTGTGAAGCGTTTTCGCTTCAAAAATCAGCCGCGCGGGCAGATCAGTACATTGGAATCAAACACCGCGCCCACCACGAACTGGTAGCCGAAGGGGGCCGCGACGCTGGATCCGCTCAATTCCTCGCCATGGGTGTAGAGCACGGTCGCCACCTGGCCGGTCTCCGGATCGACCCGGATCACGTGCGACGGGGCAAGCGCATTTTCGTCTTCGGCATGAGCCAGAAAATCGAACACGCGCGGATGCGCCCCGATCCAAAGATCTCCGCTTTCATCAATCTCGATATTGTCTGCCCCGGTGCGTACCGGAATGGACCGGCGGTGGGTCAGCGCGCCGGTTTCAGGATTGCGCTCGAACACATTTACCCGGCGGCCCAGAAACTCGGCTACATAAAGCGTCCTGCCATCAGCTGATACATTGATGCCGTTGGCATAGATCATCCCGCCAGCGGCAGTGCGCCCGGTCTCCCCGTCATAATAGCTCACCCCGGCAAGCGGCAGGCCGAAATAGGCTTCCAGCTGCTGCATGATGCCTGACTGGTAGCGGGAATCGTTGGTGGCGTAGAACTGGTTGGGGCCTACAGCGACCAGATCATTGGGCGATGAAAGCTCGGGATAGGCAATCGTCTCCGCGTGAAAGAGGCGCCAGTCCTGATCGACCTCGAACACTTCAACCGTGTGACCGCCCGCCAGCGGATGGTTGATGACGAAGAGGCGCTGGCGTCCATCGTCCCCGATCCACAGGCTGATTCCGTGCGGCTGGAAATCGTCCGGCCCGTCGACACTCGCATAGCGCAGGGTCTGGAAGGGGTCCGCAATATCGAACGTCCAGATGCCGCCCGCGTCGGGATTTTCCGAGCGGCGGTCTGCCGCCGACACAAAGACGATGCCCGACCCAGGGTGGATGGTTACATCTTCGGTGCCGGGCGCAACCTCAAGGCTCTCACAGCGCTCGGCCAGCCGCGGCTCATGCGGAGTGAGCATGCCCGATGCCGGAACGATCATGTAGGCGATGCGCGCCAGCGCGATCAGAACCACAAGCCCAATGGCGATGAGAATAACGCGGATCATGTGGAGCCCTCCCCGGTCGTGTAGACGGTAAAGTTAACGCAAGGCAGGGGAGCTGTCTTGCGGGGAAATGGGGAACGCCCCCGTGCTTCGATCTCTCCAGTTGTCATCACCCGCTTTATGCGGGTGAACCAGGCCGGTCGAGCGTTTTCCTCCCCCGTTTACGGGGGGTAAGGCGCAGAGCGCCGAACGCCTGAAAGGCCGGAGGGGGGGAACTCTTTTCAGTATACCCCCCCTCGCCGCTTCGCGGCACTCCCCCCGTGAACGGGGGGAGAAAGAGAGAACCGGGCCATGACAATGGAGGGGAAGGCGTGAGTAACTTCTACCCCCGCTCCCCCGGCCGATAAGCCTCCACCGCGCTGTCGCGCACCTCGTCCACCGTCATCGGCACGCGGCGCATCACCTCGTCGGCAAAGTCCTGCATCTGGCTGGTATAGTGGGGGTCACCCGGCCGGTTGGACGAGCCGAAATGGTGAACCGCCCACAGAGAAAACTCCCCCTCCGAATCCCATTCGGCGAGCATGACGAGGCCGTCGCCCGCCACCATGGAGAGCGTGCCATCGCCATTGCGCTGGCCATAGACTGCGCGCAGCGTGTCCGGCCCGCCCTGCAGCGGTACCGCCACATCACCGCGCCGGATGAAGTTGACCTCGCGCCATGGCGGATCGAGCCGCCCATGATGCTCGGCCAGATACACCACCGCGTCGCGGAACGCCTCGTCCAGCGGTGGGCCTGCCCGTCCGGCTGCGCGGGCGGTGCCCACCGGCTGATAGGTCAGCAACGAGAGAGCCGCGTGGGGATTGTCGAAATTGGCCAGCCCGTCCCATGCCTCGATAATGGCCAGCGCATCGGCCATTAGCGGCTCTTCCGACCAGTCCATCGCCAGAAGCTCGGCACGCAATTGCATGGCCTGGCTGTCCGGGTGGAAGGAATGGTCCCACTTGATCGCCAGAAGCTCGTCCCGGCTGATCGTTTCCAGCGCGGCCAGCGCCGTGGTGGCGACGAGGCCGCGATTGGTCATGTGCGTCTCGATGCCGAAAGTGCGCGGGAAGTCTCCCTCCTGCGGGTCTTCATCGCCAAGCGTCACGCGGAAGGGCGTGTGGTTGGCGTCCACCACATAGCCCGCCGCCGGATCAACCATGTGCGGCAGGGCGGAGAAGGACGCGAACTCGCTCCAGACCAGATCGGAGCGGTCACCGGGGAGAATGCCGCGCCAGTCCAGCCCCGGCTCGTCGAGCCGCAGCGGCATGCGAGCATTGTAATAGCGGGCAATGCGCCCGGCGGAATCGCCCACCACCCGGTTGGTATTGCCCATGGCGAGCATCTCCATGGCGGTTTCATATTCGCCAAGAGTACGGGCATGCATCAGGCGGTAGGTTTGCTCCACGCCGCGCAGATCGCCTTGTGTGGCGTGACGGATGGCAAACACGCCGCGCTCGGTACGCAGCACCGTGCCGTGAACAGAGCGCTCAATGGGGCGCGTCACCTGAAAGGCAAACGGCCCCCAGAGATGGACCAGCATGCGCGCGGTAGAGCGTTCAAACGGTACATATTCACCGTCGAGCAGATAGGAGCGGTCATCCAGCCCGACGGTCAGCGCATAGACGTCGATCAGGTCCGGCCGGTTGATGGTCGCGGCATGGGCCATGCCCGGATTGGCACCCAGATGCAGCACGGGTACGCCCGGAAACGTGCCGCCGGCAAAGTTCAGCCCCTCGCCCGACATCATGTGGGTTTCATACCAGGCAACGGGGCCTTCCACCGGCTGGTGGGAGTTGATGACCACGCGCGTTGCGCCATCGTCCGAGCGAGACGGCGCAACCGCAATCGCATTGGAGCCGAGCTCGTATTGCTCGCCCGGCGCGATGAAATGGACCTGAAGCTCCTGCCCGCGCGCGCCGTCGCGCTCCACATCGGGGGCAAAGAGATCGGTGAGCACATCGCTCATCCCGTAGAAGAGCGGGAAGTAGAAGGCCGCGAGCGCCGCCACATCGCGCCCCGTGACCGGGAAGAGATCACGTACGCGCTCATCCGGGTGAAGGGCGGCATAATAGTTCAGCCCCGCCGCATAGCCGCTGAGCAGAGCGCGCGTGTCGAGTGTGAGCTGCGTCTCGTACTCGGCTGCCACCAGCGCGGTGACGCCCAGCGCCTGCACCAGATAGGCGCCTCTGGCCTCGCTCTCGTCGGCGGCCAGCATTTCCGGGCCCAGCGCGGCGCGCAGGGCGTACTGGATGGTGGGAAAATCATCTTCCGCATGGGCGAAAGCCAGCGCGAAGGCCGCGTCGGGGTCGGTGGTGCCCAGTACACGCGGCACACCCCATTCATCGCGGAAAATCTCCGCATCATAGGCCCGCGCTTCGGCCAGCGCAGCATCCGCGTCAAAACTGCGCATTTCCACCGGTACAAGGCGCAAGCCAGCAGCAAACGCGCCCGCGACCGCCAGCGCCAGAACCACCGGCACCGCGATGAGAATGATCCGTCCGACGCGCATGAACGCCCCTCCCCGTTTCGTTTATTGGTGTGTCAGTGTGCACGCCCGCGCGGCGGGCGCAATCGCCCGCTTGCGCCGCCCCTCGCGCCGTCGCACCATCGCGCCATGAGCCATATTGACCCTACCCGCGACGCCTTCACCCTGTTCAAGGGCCTCGACCGGACCCAGCCGGTGGAGATGCTGAACCTTTTGCGCTTCCGCGAGATCGCCGCCTATCCTGATGACCGCAAGATCAGCGGAGAGGACGCCTACAAGGCTTATGGCCGCGAAAGCGCACCTGTCTTCCAGCGCGTCGGCGGCAAAATCATCTGGCGCGGTGAGCCGCAACTGACCCTGATCGGTCCGTTGGAGGAGCGCTGGGACATGGCCTTCATCGCGGCCTATCCCAGCGCGAATGCGTTTCTGGAGATGGTCACAGACCCGCACTACCAGACACATGCCGTGCCGCACCGTCAGGCGGCGGTGGCCGACAGCCGGCTTGTGCGCCATGCTGCCCTGCCGGTTGGGGATATGTTCGGTTAGGGCGGGCGAACTAGACCCCCAACAGCCCCGCAAGCTCGTCCACGCTATTGGCAAAGGCCGGGGCCCTGGCGGCAACCGGCTCACGCCGCACCACGCCGCCAAAGCCGATAAAGGCATCGGCTGCGCCCTCGGCGAAGGCCTCGTAATCGGTCATGCCATCGCCCACCATGACGGCGGTGGAGGCATTGGCGAGGGTTTTCAACGCCCTGACGGCCACCGCCTTGCCGCCCGAGCGCGAGAGCGGGTTTTCCCGGTCAAAGCCGCTGACCAGCCCCGCCTCATCGTATTCAAAGCGGTTGCAGCGCACATCGCCCGGCATGAAGCCGAGCGTGGAGAGCGCCGGGCCCAGCAACTCGATAAATCCGCCAGACACCGCAAACACGCCATGCCCCTTGTCGCGCAAAGCGCGGCTCAGCTCGAACATGCCCGGGGTCAGCATCTCGGCCAGCTGGACCGAGATCATCATGATTTCTTGCTGGCTCAGCGGCGCCATCGCGATGCGCTGTTCCAGCGACTGGCGGAAATCCAGCGCGCCGGCCATCCCGCGGCTGGTAATCTCGGCCAGCTCCGCCGCTTGCGCCTTGCCGCCCGGCTTGCGGCTCAGGGATTGCTCGACCGCGAAATCAAGGCTTTCCACGGCCAGCAGGGTGGAATCCACGTCAAAGATGATGATGCGTGTCATGCGTCCCCGCCCCGTTCAAACACTCAGGCCTGACCCGGCGCGCTGATGCCGATACCGATGGGGCAGGTCACGCCAGTCCCGCCAATCCCGCAATAGCCTTGCGGATTCTTGGCGAGATATTGCTGGTGATAATCCTCGGCATAGTAGAACGGCCCGGCCTCGCGGATCTCGGTCGTGACCGCGCCCTTGCCCGCCTCTTTCAGTGCCGCCTCATAGGCTTTCGCTGATGCCTCGGCAGCCTTCTTCTGGTCCTTGCTGGTCCAGTAGATGGCCGAGCGGTACTGCGTGCCGACATCATTACCCTGACGCATGCCTTGCGTCGGATCGTGGTTCTCCCAGAACACTTTCAGGAGCGTCTCGAAACTGATGCGTTTTGGATCGAAGACCACACGCACCACTTCGGTATGGCCCGTGCGGCCAGAGCACACTTCCTCATAGGTGGGGTTGGGCGTGATCCCGCCCGCATAGCCCGCAGCCGTGTTTACCACGCCCGGCAGCTGCCAGAACACCCGCTCCACGCCCCAGAAACAGCCCATGGCGAAAATCGCCTCTTCATGACCCTCCGGCACGGCAGCCTTCAAGGTCCCGCCCTTGACGAAATGGGTGGCCGCCGTCGGCACGGACTGGATACGGCCCGGCAGGGCTTCACCCGCCGGTACCAGCTCGGTTTTCCAGCGCGCATTTGTATTGAGCACCATGGTCAGCCATCTCCGGATCATTACCTGTCAGCATATAGGCACTCACCGGCACAATGCCATCGCGCATGCGCTCGCCTACGCGCCAGATTGCAGACGCTTATCGCGCTTGACTGGCAGGCGTTCTCAGATAGTTTGCGCCGCCTCGCGGTGAGGTGGCCGAGTGGTCGAAGGCGCACGCCTGGAACGCGTGTAGGCGGGAAACCGTCTCGTGGGTTCGAATCCCACCCTCACCGCCACTGATCAGCCATGCCGCCCTCGCGCAGCATGGCCTTGGTCTCCCAGTATATTGTCCTCAACATTTGTGTAGGTCAGCAGCGCCATTGAGCGCACGGCGCTGCTTATGCTCGCGCGCTTACATTGCATCCTGTTTAGGATTAAGTTTTCTGATCAGGATTGCTTTTTCTGTTTTGGGGTGGTTCCTTTATCGCCATGTCCGGGATTTGCTGGCGGGAGCCCCCCATGAACCGACTGTTTCTGATTGCCGTTTCGGCACTTGCGTTGTGGGTATACACACCTGCCAGCGTTATCGCGCAGGCCGAAGCCCGGCAGACCGCCAGTTCCACCGCTATCAGCGAGCTGGAGACGGCCGTCGACGCCTTTGCCCGCAATGTGCTGGACGAAGCTCAGGCGCCCGGCCTTTCGATCGGCATTGCCCGTGGCGGCGAGACGCTTCTGGTGCGCGGCTATGGCCTTGCCAATCTGGAGCATCAGGTGGAGGTGACCGGCGACACCGTGTTCCGCATCGGCTCTGTCACCAAGCAGTTCACGGCGGCCGCCATTCTTCTGCTGGCAGAAGACGGCCGGCTGAGCCTTGATGATACGCTGGACCAGTATTTCCCCGATTTTCCGCGCAGCGATGAAGTGACGGTGCGCCAGCTTCTCCAGCACACATCCGGCATCCGCAATTACACATCGCTTGATGGCTTCATGGACACCACCGCGCCGCTGGACCATGACGAGGCGCGCATGGTCGCCTATATCGCAAGCGCTGATCCGCTCTACGATTTCGAGCCCGGCACGGGCTGGAGCTACTCCAATTCGGGCTACATGCTGCTGGACTATATCGCCGAACAGGCAGCAGGAGAGCCGCTGGCCGATTTCCTCAAAACGCGCATCTTTGATCCGCTGGGCATGGACAATACCCGCATGGACGATGCAGCAGAGATCGTGCCCCACCGCGCGCAGGGCTATGACGCCGCGCCGGATACGGAAGCCGGTTTTACCAACGCCCCGCACCTCTCCCTTTCGGTCGCAGCCGGTGCCGGTGCCATCCGCTCCACGCCGCATGACATGATCGTGTGGATGCAAGCCCTGCTGAACCGCCAGGTGGTGTCGTCGGATAGCCTTGCCCTGATGCTGGAACCGGCGCGCCTGAATGATGGCAGCCTTGCCAGCGCCTCCCTGTCCTCACCGCCTGCCGCGCTGGCCAACATGGACTACGGTTTTGGCATCATGACCGGCGAGCGCCACGGGCACCGCTTTATCGGCCATGGCGGCTCCATTCCCGGCTTCAATGCATCCCTGATCCATTATCCCGATCAGGACATCACCATCGTACTGCTGGTCAACACGATCGGCCCGGCGGCGCGCGGCGCGCCGGTTCTGGCTGAAGCCGTGTTCGAGGCGCTGGCAGACTGATCACATCAAAAACTACAAGGGGAGATATTCATGACCACAATCCGCACTCTGCTGATGGCCACATCGGCCGCCATTCTCGTCATCACACCGGCGGCGATGGCCCCGGCCATGGCCCAGCCAGCCGGGGCTGCGGCCAGCTTCAACGAGGAAGCGCTGGACACCCTGCCCGCCTTCATCGATGGCGTCATGGCCCAGCAGATTGCCTCTCGCGAGGTATCGGGCGCGCTCGTCACAGTGGTCCATCAGGGCGAAGTGTTGATGAGCCGCGGTTACGGGTTCGTTGATGTCGAGAACCGCATTCCGGTCGATGGCGAGAGCACGCTCTTCCGGCCCGGCTCCATCTCCAAAATGTTCACCTGGATCGCGCTGGCGCAGATGATCGAGCAGGGCCATGTCTCGCTGGACGACGATGTCAACGCGCATATCGATTTCGAGATCGAACCGTTTGACGGCCAGCCGATTACCGTGCGCGACCTGTTCCAGCACACGCCGGGCATGAGCGATGTCAGCGGGTTTACCACCACCAACCTGGAAGACCTGGTCGATCACGCGGAATGGACCCGCAACAATGTCCCGCAGCGTGTCGCCGCGCCGGGTGTTGAGGTGGCCTATTCAAACTGGGGCACGTCGCTGGCGGGCTATATCGTGGAGCAGGTGTCAGGCGAGCATTTCGCCGACTATGTCGAGAACCACATCTTCGCTCCGCTCGGCATGACCTCCTCGACTTTCCGCGAGCCTTTGCCTGATGCTCTGGCAGATCGCATCGCGCTTGGCCACGATCTTGAGAACGGCCGTTATACCGCCCGGTCATTTGATTATTATTCCATGGTGATGCCGGCCGGGTCGGCCACCGTCAGCGGGCCGGACATGGCGCGCTTCATGATCGCCATGCTGAATGATGGCGCGCTGGAGGGGACACGTATCCTCTCTGAAGAGCTGGTGGCATTGCTGGAAACCAATTCGATTGCCAACGCTCCACGCCTGCCGGGCATGGCGCATGGCTATCTGGTCTATCGCGAGGAGGGGCCGCGCCTGATCGGCCATGCCGGCGCAATGCGTGATTTCCGCTCCAACATGATCCTGTCGCCTGAAACCGGCACCGGCGTTTTCCTGTCCATCGTGGCGGCCCCTGCCGGACGCCCGGCGCAAGGTGAGTTGAGCGCTGCAATCACCGGACGGCTCTTCCCGCAAGCGCCTGCGCCGCGCTGGAGCGAGGCGGCAGAGGCGGAACAGTTTGAAGGGCGCTACCTCATCAACCGGCGCGACCATTCGGCCGAGCCGCATCCGCTGATGCATGCGGTGGTGCAAGCCGTTGGCCCCAACGCCATCACGATCACCTCGCTGGGCCAGACCCAGTATTTTGAACAGATTGAATCCGGCCTGTTCGAGCAGGTGACAGGCCTGCGCGAGGGCGGCCCGTTTGACCGGGTGGAATTTTATGGTGAGCCCGGCGCATGGCGGCTTTCTTTCGGCAGCCAGCCCTTCATGAACTGGCACTATGTCGGTGAGCTGGAAGATGACGGCGCCGAAGACGCGGACGGCTAGGCTTGGCGGCCATCGGAACCCGGAAACAAGGGCAGGGCGCAGACGCACCCTGCCCTTGTTCTGTTATGATTGCCGGTCTGCGCCGCTCGCCCCGGCAACGGCCTGCGCATCGAAATCATCGGTCAGCAACACCTCGCGGATCAGCGCGTTGGCGGCCTCGATCTCGCGGTATTCCGCCTTGGTCAGAACACCCTTGGACACCGCCTCATCCAGCTCTGTCTTTGCCTCTTTCAGCTTCTTCAGCAGCGCATCGCGCCGGATGATGGCAGCAAAGGCCCGCTCCAGCACGGCAAGCGGATCATCGCCCTCGCCAATATAGACGCCGCGTGCCAGCCGTTCACGGGGGCCGCCCGGCTCCAGGACACATTGCGCCGCCGCGTTCATCAGACGGTGCGAAGGCGGCTTTCTGTGCTGGCCCAGCGGACACAGGAACAGCCTCAGCAGGATGCGCCAGTGCAGGCCCGGAAATTCCCGGATCACGTCGCGCAGGCGCTGCTGGACACGATAGAGACCGTCTTCAAAGCAAAGGTCCAGCAAGGGCTTGTCAGCCGCCTGGCGTCCTTCTGCCTCGAACCGTTTCAGCACAGCCGACAGAAGGTAGACTTCCGAGAGTATGTCGCCGAGGCGGCCAGACAGCGCCTCCTTGCGTTTCAATGCGCCGCCCAGAACACCCAGAGCCATCTCGGAGATCACGGCAAGGCGCACCGAGGCATGAGTGAGCTGACGGTAATAGGGCGCAAGTTCGCCTGCGCCTTCGGGGGCATGCGCAAACCGGCCAAATGTCAGGCCGTGCGCGAAGGAGCGGGTGAAATTCCTGATGTCGTGCCAGATATGGGCAAACACCGCATGATCGAAGGCTTTCAGGCCCTCTTCCCTGTCAGGGTTACGCACCGCCTCCATCTCGGCGAGCAGATAGGGATGGCAGCGTATCGCGCCCTGCCCGAATATGATCAGGCTGCGCGTGAGGATATTGGCGCCTTCCACGGTAATCGCCACGGGGATGGCGTTATACGCCGTCGCCAGATAATTGCGCGGCCCCTCCATGACCAGCTTGCCGCCATGAACATCCATCGCGTCATTGACCGCCTGACGCAGGCGCTCGGTCGCATGATATTTCATGATCGCTGAGACGACGGCCGGCTTCTCACCCTTGTCAATTCCGGCAGCCGTCAGCTTGCGCGCAGCGTCGATCAGATAGGCAGAGGCGGCTATGCGCGCGAGCGGTTCACGCACGCCCTCGAAATTGCCGATTGAGAGACCGAACTGCTCGCGCACCCGGGCATAGGCGCCGCACGCCTGCGCAGACAGGGCGGCGGCAGCGCAGCTCATCGAGGGCAGGGAAATGCCCCGCCCGGCAGCCAGCGCGCCGGTCAGCATTCTCCAGCCTTTGCCGATATGATCGCGTCCGCCCAGCACCTGGTCCATCGGCACGAATACGTCCTTCCCGCGCACCGGCCCGTTCTGGAAGGCCAGTCCGGACGGGATGTGACGCCGCCCTGTGTCGAGTCCCGGCGTATCGGTCGGCACGAGCGCGACCGTAATGCCAAGCTCCTCCTCGCCGCCCAGCAAACCGTCCGGATCGCGCAGGCGGAAGGCAAGGCCCGCAATCGTCGCGACCGGAGCCAGCGTGATGTAGCGCTTGTCGCATGTGATCTCGATGCCAAGTACGCGTTTCCCGTCGATTTCGCGTTCAACCACCACGCCGGTATCGGTCATGGCACCGGCATCCGACCCGGCCTCGATGCCGGTCAGGGCAAAGCAGGGAATATCCTCTCCGCTGGCAAGGCGTGGCAGATAATGGGCCTTCTGCTCATCCGTCCCGTAGAGCATCAGCAATTCGCCCGGCCCCAGAGAGTTGGGCACCATCACCGTGACAGCCGCCGTGATGGAGCGCGTGGCAATGGTGCGCACCACCTCTGAATGGGCCAGCGCCGAGAAACCCTTGCCGCCATATTCGGTGGGAATGATCATCGCCAGGAAGCCCTCGCGGATCATCATGTCCCAGACAGGGCGGGGCAGGTCGTGCAGCTCGCTCTCGATCTGCCAGTCATCCAGCAGGGCGCATAATCGCTGAACGGGGCCGTCAATGAAGGCCTGCTCGGCCTCGGTGAGCTGTCCGGTCTCCAGCGTGCGCAAATAAGACCAGTCCGGCCTGCCGGACATGATCTGCGCGTCCCACCATACCGTACCGGCCTCGATAGCCTCTGCCTCGGTGGCCGACATTTCGGGCATGACGCCCTCATACCAGCGCATGAGAGGCTTGCTGATCAGGTTCCGGCGCCATTGGGACATGCGCAAACTCCATTTTTCGGGGCGTCTCAGGATTGTCTCATGCGCCTTCACGCCCGTCACCGGAGCGGTGCGCGCAAGGTGACGCCTTATCCTTGCAACGCGTTGAGGTCTCACGCGTTCCCAAGGGATGACGGTCAACCTGCCTCATCCCTCACTGCGGGCTATTGCCTGGATCGCCCTGGCGGCGCTGGCGCTGGCGCTGCCCTTTATCGTGCTGCTGACAGGCGAACGCGCCAGCGGCACCAGCTTCCTGTGGGATTTCTCCATGGGGCTGGGTTTTGGCGCACTGGCTGCGACAGGCCTGCAATTTGTGCTCACCGCCCGCTTCCAGCCAATCACCCGGCCCTATGGCATCGACATCGTCTATCTGTTCCACCGCTATTTCGCGATTGGCGCAGTGGCGCTGATGCTCGGCCATTTCGCCATACTCTATATCTGGTTTGAGGATGCGCTGGGTGATCTGAACCCGCTCACCGCCGAGTGGGAGCTGACCATGGGACGCATCGCGCTGGGCGCGTTCGTGCTGCTGGTCATTACCTCGGAATTCCGCAAGACGCTGCGCATCCCTTACGAGCTCTGGCGCTATGGCCATATCGCGCTGGCGATCATCGCGTTTGGCGCCGCCGTGACCCACATTATCGGCGTTGGCCATTTCACGGCGGAAGCCGACAAGCGCATCCTCTGGCTGGGTGTGGCGGTCAGCTGGACCGGCCTGATGGTGTGGACGCGGGCGATCCGCCCTTTGCGCCTGTTGCGCAATCCGTGGCGCATCGTGGAGAATATTCCGCGCGAGGGCGGGGTGCATTCCCTCGTGCTGGAGCCCATGGGCCGGGGCCTGAAGAACTGGAAGCCGGGCCAGTTTGTCTGGCTGACGCTCGGCGCATCTCCCTTCGCCCTGAAGGAGCACCCTTTCACCATCTCCACGCCGCCAGAGCACGGCCCGAAGGTTACACTCTCCATCAAGCCGCTCGGCGATTTCAGTGAATGGGCAGTTCATACGAAACCCGGAGCCAAAGCCTATCTCGACGGCCCCTATGGTGCGTTTTCTGTCGATAACGATCCCCACGCCAAAGGCTTCGTCATGATTGCCGGCGGGGTCGGCATCACGCCCATGATGAGCAATATCCACGCCCTGCAGGAGCGAGGTGATCCGCGCCCGGTCATCCTCATCTATGGCAACAAGGACTGGGAGAGCGCCCATTTCCGCCATGAGCTGGCGGAGCTGGAGGAGAAGCTGAACCTCAAAGTGGTCCACGTGCTGGAGAACCCGCCAGAGGGCTGGGAGGGTGAAACCGGCTTTATTGACCGCAAGGTGCTGGCAGATCATCTGCCCGAAGAGACGCGCCACTGGCCGCACTTCCTGTGCGGTCCCGGCCCGTTGACCGATGCGGCCAGGTCAGACCTCGTGGCGATGGGTGTGCCGCTGACGGCCATCGATTCTGAAATTTTCGATCTGGTTTAGGAGGCGTGCCATGAGACCCGTACTCGCCCTCACAATCGCCATCGCGCTGATTGCCTTCACACTGGCGCTGGCGGCCGGTTTTGCCTGGCTGGTGAACAGCTAGACGCACGTCTCCAGAACCAGCACTGGCGCGCCCGTCCACAGCGTGGAGATTACGGCCGCTATCGTCACGATCGCCGCCACCCGGCGCATGGTATCAGCAGACGCGCCCTCCCAGCGCCGGGCGATCCGGTTCAGCGGAAACCACAGCATGGCGCCCAGCGCGACATGGCCAAGATAGGCGACAAGCAGGAGGATGCGGTTCGCCGACAGCCCGGCGACTCCTGTCTCCTCCCACCCGGCCCGGCAGCCGGCCGCATGCAGCCCGTAGAGCACCGAAAAGCCTGCGGCCCACACGGTGAAGCCCGCGACCAGCCAGATGAGGTCCGGCCCGCGTACGCGGCGTAGCGCTCCGCTCATCCCATACCTCCCGGCGCCAGAATGATGAGAGCCAGCGCGCCGAGCCCCGTAATGGCGGTATAGAGCTGCCAGATGGCGGCGCCGCGCATATCGGCTGAGCGCATGGCCGAGACGAAGCCGAACCGGCATCGCGCCAGCGCATAGGCCGCGAACAATATCCCCAAAAGCGCGTGCAGCATGACGTAGCCGATGACCGCCATGGTCACCGCCGCATAGGCATGGCTCTCCGGTGCGGGAGCCTCGAAAACCGCCAGCGCGCTGAGGGCTACAAGCGCGACAAGGCTCGCGATGAGCGACCCGGCCAGATGGATCAGACGCGCACCCGCCCTGCCCGCCTGATTGGCCCGTCTGGCAGTGAAAGCAAACCCCGAGGCGGCTGTGAGCCCGATAGCGATGGCGGCTACCAGTGCCGGGCTTGCGCCCAGAAATTCCGGCGGCGGCCAGTCCGGCGCGGTCGTCCACAAGAAGAGATAGCCAAACACCAGCGAGCCGAAGAAGGCGCCATTGGCGGCAAGGAAATATTTCAGGCCCAGCAGGGTCGGCACCGAGCTGACGACATAATGCACGGGCAGGCTGAGGCCATGCCCGGCATCGATGGGTTCAGGATCAGACTTCGCGCCCAGCGACCACAGCCAGCGCCATCCAAACACGGCGGCAAGCACCACACCCACCAGCGAGAACCAGTAGGCGCTGAACAGGAAAGACACGAAGAACACGGCCAGACCTGAAGCCATGAAGAAGGGCGTGTAGTCATTTTTTGGCAGGACGAGCACATGCTCCGGTTCACCGGTCGCCATATCGACGCACAGCGTCTCCATCTCGCCTCGGGGTGCGCCGGGCAGATAGCCTTTCCCGGCGGCAATATCGGCGCCCAATCGCGCATTGTCTTCCAGCGGGTCACGGCCCGTCACCAGCGGCAGGGAGGCGAAATTATAGCTTGGCGCAGGCGTGGGCATCGCCCAGTCCAGCCCCGTCCCGCCCCACGGGTTGCGGCGGAAACGCCGCCCGAAGCGGGTCTGCAGCACGATGTCGACCACAAAGAGCGCAAAGCCCGCCGTCATCACGAACCCGCCAATGGAGGAGATGAGATTGGGCAGATCCCAGCCCAGCCCCCCTTCATAGGTGAAGACGCGGCGCGGCATGCCCATCAGCCCGGTAAAGTGCATGATGAGGAAGGTGCCGTGGAAGCCGAGGAAGATCAGCCAGAAGGCGGCTTTCGACACCTGGAAGACAGGCAGACGCCCGGTCATCAGCGGCAGCCAGTAATAGGCGGCCGCCAGCATCGGGAACACGAACCCGCCAATCAAAACGTAATGCAGATGGGCAACCACGAAATGCGTGTCATGGGCCTGCCAGTTGAACGGTACGAGAGCCAGCATCACGCCGGTCAGCCCGCCGAGGATGAAGACCGAAAAGAACCCCATCAGATAGAGCATGGGCAGGGTCATTTGCGGGCGGCCGCGCATCAGGGTCGCGATCCACGCAAAGACCTGCACCGCCGTCGGCACCGCCACCAGCATGGAGGCTGCCGAGAAGAAGGCGAGTGCCAGATGGGGTATCCCCACGGTGAACATGTGGTGGACCCATAGCCCGAAGCTTAAGAATGCCAGCGCGATGATGGCCGCCACGATCCACGCATAGCCGACGATTTTCGTACGCGCGAAAACGGGAATGAGGGTGGAGACTGCCCCGGCGGCCGGCAGGAAGATGATATAGACCTCAGGGTGACCGAACAGCCAGAAAAGGTGCTGCCACAGAAGGGGCGCGCCGCCCCGCTCTGCATCGAAGAAGGGCCAGTTGAAGGCGCGCTCTATCTCCAGAAGCACGCTGCCGAGGATGAGCGGCGGGAAGGCGATGAGCATCATCGCCGCCGTCACCAGCAGATACCAGGCCATGAGCGGCATGCGCGAGAGCGCCATGCCTGCGGTACGTACCTTCAGGATCGTGACCACGATTTCCACCGCCGCGCAGATCGCCGAAATCTCGACGAAGGTCACGCCCAATAGCCAGACATCGGCATTGATACCCGGCGTGTAGGTAGCAGAGGCCAGCGGGGTGTACATGAACCAGCCGCTATCAGGCGCAACGCCCATGACCATGGCGACAAGAATGATCGTTCCGCCAAACAGATAGCACCAGTATCCGAAGGCCGAGAGGCGTGGATAGGCGAGATCGCGCGCGCCAAGGATTTTCGGCAGGAGATAGAGCGCCACCCCCTCGATGAGGGGAATGGCGAACAGGAACATCATCACCGTGCCGTGCATGGTGAAAATCTGGTTGTAGGCATCAGCCCCCAGGAAGGGGTTTTCGGGCCGGGCGAGCTGGGCGCGGATCAGCATGGCCAGAAGCCCGCCAATAGCGAAATAGATGAAGGCCGTGATGATGAAGCGACGGCCTACGACGGTGTGATTGACCGCCGACAGCGCGGCGATCCCCTTCGGTGCGCGCCATATGGCATCAAGGGCCCGGTGCAGGCCGACAGGTGTGTTTGCGCTCATGGCTGGCCCTGCCCCGCGAGTTCTGCCGTCAGTGCTGCCTCAAACTCGTCAGCCGCATGCGCGACGATCTGGAAGCGCATGGTGGCATGCTCCAGCCCGCAGAACTCCGCGCACATGCCCTCATAGACACCCGGCTCGGAGGCGAGAATCCGCAGTGTATTGGTCGTGCCGGGTATCGCGTCGATCTTGCCGGCAAGGCGCGGCACCCAGAAGGCGTGAATGACATCGAGCGAGGTGATGGCGACATCGACCGGCTCACCGGCCGGTATGTGCAGCACTTCTGCCGTCATACCCTCCCGGTCCGGGTAGCGGAAATTCCAGCCCCACTGGAAGGCTTCGGCCTCCACCGTGTAGACTTGCGCCCCGCGCCCTGCCAGCATGGACTGGCCGGCAGGCAGTCCCCAGGCCAGAAGCGCAGCCAGCACCACCAGCGGAAAACCGAGCCCCCCGGCCCACAGCCACAGCTTTTCGGGAACCTCGCGCGGCTGATGCCGTTTGAAGAAGGGCCACAGTATCAGGCCCATCATAAGGGCAAGGATCAGCAATGATCCTGCCATCATCACCCACCACACGCCTGCAATGGACTGCGCGGCGGGCCCGGCGGGATCGAGCGTAGACAGAGCGCCTTCGCACCCGATGAGCGCAGGGGCCAGCAAGAGGGGAAATACGCCATGGCGAGCACGGACACACGCAAGGACGAGGTGTTTCACAATCCCTCTGCCGCCGATCCGGCCTATCACGACCTCGACAGCCGTATCGCGCTGGCCGGCCATCCCATCCACGCCATGCTGGTCGCCTTCCCTATTGCCGGCAGTTTCGCGCTCGCCTTCTGCGATGTCGCATTCTGGTGGACAGGTGATCTGTTCTGGGCGCGTGCCGCCCTCTGGGCCAGCGGGGGCGGCTTTGCCATGGGCTGCCTCGCCGCGCTGGCCGGAGCCGCCGAGCTGCTGCTGGTGCCGGGCGTGCGCCGACGCGCCGCGGCCTGGAGCCATGCCGTTGCCGCCATGGTGCTGCTGGGCGTGATGGCCGCCAGCTGGTCGCTGCGCCTGCAACAGGGCGCAGACGCCATCCTGCCCTGGGGGCTGATGCTCAGCTGGCTGGCTCTGGGTCTGGTCGCGATTGCCGGATGGCATGGCGGCAAGCTGGTGTTTGAGCATCAGGTCGGTGTCTCCCTGCCAGAGGAAGAGGATCCGGCGCTGGGTCCCTCGGACACGAGCGGTAACTCCTCGCCCTGACCCTCCAGCAGCCAGCCGGGCATCCAGCTTTCAGGGATGGAGGGACGGCCGAGCACCAGCGTCAGTACCGCCAGAATGGTCACGACCGCGCCGGCCACAAGCGCAGCGCGCTTCCAGCGCGTAGGGCGGGCATCGGGCGATTCCAGCTGGTCGAGCACGCGGCCGATCAGCATGTGGACACCGACCATGCCGGCGACGGCAACCAGTTTGAGAAACAGCCAGTCATCAGCGACAACGAAAAAGATCAGACCCGTTCCCGTCGCAATGGCCAGAACCGCCGCTGGCGACACCAGCGCATCATAGGCAAAGCGGGAGAAATGATGCAGGCGCACGACCGCAGCCCGGCTGGCCATCTCGTCATCGCGGCGCAGAAGCGCTGGCAGCGCCACCAGTCCGCCAGCCCATATGGCGATGGCGATGATGTGGACGGACTTGAGCGCTATCAGCATCACCGCGCCGCCGTCTCCCCGCTACGCGAGAGCGCCGCCGCCACCGCCAGCCCCAGCGCGATCAGATAGGGCAATACGCCCGGCACCCACATGATGAGGCCGGCCAGTTGCTGGTCTTCGAGCGCAGTGATGCCCCACGCCGCCGTTGTCACGGCGTGCGGCGCGTAAAGCGGATCAGGAGCAAAGGCGATCAGCGCGCCGAGCAGCCCCATCTGGGCGGCAAACCCGGCCAGCGTACCGGCTGTCGCGACAATATCGTTCCAGCGCGCCATGAGTGCGCTCCAGAACCAGACGGCGCTGCCCAGCAGGCTCAGCTGCATCAGCCAGTATATGCCGTCATGGCCAAGCGCCGCCGCATAGGGCGCAGGCGCGTGCCAGAACCAGAAGAGCACTGCGTGTACGATGGCGGCGGGGCCGAGCCATCCCGAAAACCGCCGGGCACCCAGGCCATAAGCCAGCAGCGGCGCCAGCACCGCAACCAGAATGAGATGGTTCACCGCCCGCATGGAAAACAACGCCACGCTCATCGCGCAGAGCGGGGTCACGAACAGGGCGAAGGCTATGAGCCACGCGCCAGGAAGCGCCGGATTGCGCTTTCCGGCCTGTGCCCCGCGCCGCACGGCCAGCGCGCCGCCTGCGACAGCCAGGACAATCAGGGCCGCAATCAACCACGGATCAGTATTCCATGCCGACCAGAGGCCGTCCGGCCGGGCGGGCGGACCGCAATAGGCTGCTGACTGACCGCTCACCATGAGGGTCATACTGGCGTCTTTACTGAACGTGGGGATAGGAGCATCCCGCCCTCCTGCCCGGTTTGCGTACACTCAGATCAACCCGCGCCGCGCCCGATGGTTCCGCCAGGCATACGTGTTTCACGGAACGAATACCGTCCAGACCTGTTTTCCCGGTATTCGCCCAGTTCTGACGCACGCTGACAGGAGGGATGACCCATGCCCGCAAAATCCAAGGCTCAGCAGAAAGCCGCTGGCGCCGCTCTGGCTGCCCGGCGCGGTGAGACGAGCAAGAGCAAGCTGAAAGGCGCCTCAAAGGAAATGGCCGAGACGATGAGCGAGGAGGCGCTGGAAGAACTGGCCTCAACGCCGCGCAAGGGCAAGCCTGAAAAGGTGGAGCAATCCTGACGGGATCGCGCCCCCGCTTTGATCGTACCGGCATGCCTGACAAGGCGACGGAGTTAAAATGTCCATTTTTATCAAGATACTCGGCGTTCTGGCTGTTATTGTTGGCCTCGCCCTGTCCTGGTCGCCAATCCCGCTGGGCATTTTCCTTATCCCCATCGGGCTGGCGATGATCGTGGCCACATCGCAGACCGCGCGCGACTGGCTGCAGCGCCGCCGGGAAAACAACCCAAAATTTGATCGCTGGATGAAGAAGATGGAGGACAAGGTGCCTGAACGCTTTTCCAAACCCCTCCGTCGTACGGATGCAGATAGTGACACCGGCAATGACAAGGGCTGAGCGCTTTACCTCCCGCACTCTACCGCGCATAAGGTCGGGCAGGATTTTGCGGGAGACCTGCCCTCACCATGAAGCGCGTTCTCATCACCGGTACAGCGGGCTTTATCGGCTTTCATCTAGCGCGCCTGCTGCTGGACGAAGGCCATCAGGTTCACGGCTATGACGCTCTGACCGATTATTACGATGTCACCCTGAAACAGGCCCGCCACCGTATTCTGGAAGGCATGCCGGGCTTCAGCAAAACCGAAGCCCTGCTGGAGGATGCCGAAACACTGTTTCAGGCCGCGCGCGGCTTTGCCCCGGACGTGATCGTCCACCTCGCCGCGCAGGCGGGCGTTCGCTACAGCCTTGAAAATCCGCGTGCCTATATCGAGGCCAATATTGTCGGCACGTTCAACGTGATGGAGATCGCGCGCGAGCTGAAAGTCTCCCACCTTCTCATGGCCTCCACCTCCTCGGCCTATGGCGCGAACGAGGCAATGCCATTCAAGGAAACCGACAAGGCCGACACGCCGCTGACCATGTATGCGGCAACGAAAAAGGCCAATGAGGTGATGGGCCATTCCTACGCCCATCTGTGGGATCTGCCGACCACCATGTTCCGCTTCTTCACGGTCTATGGCCCGTGGATGCGTCCTGACCTGGCCCCGTTCAAGTTTGCCGATGCCATCCTCGCGGGCCGGCCAATCGACATCTATAATCATGGCGAGATGTACCGGGATTTCACCTATGTGGAGGATCTGGTGCGCGGCATACGCCTGCTTATGGACGCGGTGCCGGTGCGCCCGGCCAGCAGTGCAGACATCGCACCGGGCGACTCTCTAAGCCCCGCCGCACCTTTCCGCATCGTCAATATCGGCAACTCCACCAAGGTGAAGCTGGCGGACTTTGTTGATATTATCGAGGCAGAGCTCGGGGTGAAGGCGATCCGCAATTACATGGATATGCAGCCCGGCGATGTACCGGCCACCTGGGCTGATGCCAGCCTGTTGCAGAGCCTGACCGGCTATCGCCCGCAGACCGAGTTCCGCGACGGCATAGCCAAATTCGTCAGCTGGTTCCGCGAGTACTACCAGCGTTAGAGCGCAATCCGAAAAGTGGGAACCGGTTTTCTGAAAAATTGCGCGTAAAAACAAAATTTGGAGTGTCTATCTGATCCGCTCAGTTCGAATAGCCTGCCAGAGCGAACAAATCCTCTTCCACCGCCCAGAGCCGGTCCTGACCCCAATGGGCGGGAAGATTGTTCACGCGGAAGCTGGGCACGCCCCACAGGCCCGCCTCCAGCATGGCGGCGCGATTGGCTTCAGCCTTCTCCCGCCAGCTTTCATCGGCAAGAGCTGCATGCATGGCCGCAGCCGGGATGCCTGCGCGCCGGGAAAGCATTTCAAGCCCCTGATCGCTGCCGGCATCAATGCCTTCTGCAAACACGCCGCGCAGGAAGGAATAGAGGAAGTCTGCCCCCTTGCCCTGATCCATGGCGGCAAACAGCACGGCAAGCCCGCGCTCGACCGGCGCACCCACCGGGTCTGACACCTTGCCGAAAGGCAGGCCGAGGCGCTCCGCCTCCCGCTTGGTATCGCGCATGATGTAGAGACGCTTTGCCAGTGGCACGGGCAGACCGCGCATCACCATGGGCAGGACCGGGCGCAGGCGCAGCTCTGCGCCGCTCGCCTCGCTCAGCGCTCTCAGGCGCGGTATCGCAATATAGGTGTAGGGACTGCGCAGGGACACGAACGCCTCGATCACCGTCCCGGCAGGCGCTTTTCGGGCCTCCAGATCCACCTCGCGCCGCTCGGAGAAACGCACCCCGCCGGGACGGATGCGCACAAGCCGGTCTTCGAGATAGGCCAAGCGGTCGAGCCCCCAATACCACTCACCCTCAAACTGGAACATGCCGCCGAGATAATGCCCGCGCCGCGCCCTTGCCCCGCGCGCCAATGCCGCGCGCGCATCGCTATCAGACAGTGGAATGGCGGACGCCTTTCCCGTTTTGAAGGCACGCTCAATGGCGCTGGAAATGGCGGAGAATACGGTCGCGTCACGGATCCCCGCCAGCGCCGCCTGCGCGCGCGTCATCAGCTCTGGCGATGGCGCCGAGGTGAAACTTGTCTCCATCCCCAGCCCGTCTGCAAGGGTCGCCGCATCGCGCAGCGACCAGAGCCTCAGACGTTGCGCATCGGGCGCAGCAGCCGCGTCTGGCGGCGGCACGATATAGGGGATCACTCTTGCGCCCCAGACGGCCTCCAGATGTGGCAGGGCGCGCGCGGCCAGCGCCGAGTAGGGATCGTCCACCTGATGGAAATAACGCACGACAGGCCGCGAGAGATTGAGCCGCCGCCGCACCGCGGCCAGGCCGCGCCGGGCTGAGCGCAGTGTGGAGCTGGTCACGATCTGCGGGACGAGTGTCTTCACGGGCGCACCAGCTCCTGCCCGGCCTTTTGCAGCTTGGAGAGGTCTGGCAAAGGCGGGATGGAAAGGCCTTTCAGAACCGCCGGGCGCTGTTCCAGCCGCGCCTTCCAGTCCAGCAGATGGTCAAACCCGTCCAGTGGCACACCGGCCCAGAAATGCCCAAACACCCAAGGGAAGCAGGCAATGTCGGCGATGGAGTATTCATCGCCCGCCAGATAGGGCGCCTCACCAAGGCGCGTATTCATCACCTCGTAATGGCGGCGCGTCTCGCCCTGATAGCGTTCAATGGCGAGCGGAATTTTCTCCGGCAGATAGCGGAAGAAGACATTGGCCTGACCCTGCATCGGCCCCAGCCCGCCCACCTGCCAGAACAGCCACTGGATGGCACGCGAGCGGCCTTCGGCGTCCTGAGGCAGGAGTTTGCCGGTCTTTTCGGCCAGATGCATCAGGATCGCCCCGGACTCGAATATCGCCCGCCCGCCCTCGTCGTGGTCGACCAGCGCAGGGATGCGGCCATTGGGATTGATCTTGAGGTACTCCGGCGCTTTCTGCTCGCCCTTTAGAAGCTGGAGGACATGCAGCTGATAGGGCAGGCCCAGCTCCTCCAGCGCTATGGATATCTTCCAGCCATTGGGCGTCGGCGCGGTGAAGAGCTCCAGCATGGCCTAATCCTCATACGCGGCCAGAAGGCCATGATCGCCCAGCAGTTCACGCACGTGTCCGCGATCCGTTTCGGGAAGGGCATCAATCGCGGCTTTGGTGGCAAGGCGGGTGTCTTCCACGGGTTTGCGGGTCATCATCCGCACCTCCTGCCCGCTGGAGATCGTGAAGTACGAGGACTTCTCACCGGCCTTCAGCGCCGCCCGGTTAGCGATCATGTAGGGCACGAAACCGCCCGCCATCAGCGTGAAGAGACCGGACATGCCATCTGGCAGCGCATCACCGGCCAGCCAGTCCTCCCCCTCATCACGCCGCTCCCAAGCACGGTCTGTCCAGTCCAGCATGGCAGGAGCCGCGTTAGCCACGAAATTGCGCGCGTAATCATCAGCGGCAAAGTGCGCCTTCATCGCGCCCAGCAGGCCCAGATCAGCCATGGAGAGGCGCTGGCCAAACAGGCCGCCATCCTTGCCAAGAAGCCCTGCACATTGCTGCAGGAAGCTCGCAAACTCGGCGCGCAGATCCTCCTGATATTCCGGCCCTGCCCCCATGACCGTCATCGCCTTGCGCCCCCAGGGCTGGATGAAGGCGGCGGTCGCGGCGACCTGCTCTTCCTCCTGCGCCGTCAGCGGGCGCTCATGCGTGCCGCCGCCCATATCCATGGCGATCTTGCGCGCGCAGATGGCGCCATCCTCATCATCGATCCAGCGCAAATGCAGCGCGGCACGCGTGAACCATTCATCGATCCAGTCATCCATCAGGCGGCAGGCGATATGCTGCACCGGGCTTGCCGGGATGACCGGATGGGCGGGAAAGCGCGCCTGCAGCAGCTCGATAATGTAGGTGGAATCGTGGATCACCCACCCTTCAGGCGTTTCCACCACCGGGATCAGATGCGTGCCTGAACGCGCTTCCAGCCGGGCACTCACATCCGGCGATTTCGGCCGCGCTGCATGCGGGATGCGCATATAGCGCAGCGCCGCTTCCACCTTGCGGGTGAAGTAGGACGGGTCGGCTCCGTAGACGATATACTCACCCGGCATCATGGCATGTCTCTCCCTGAATATTTTTATGCGCGGCGCAGCGCGCCGTGTTTGAGTACGGCAATCAGCGTGTCCGCATAGCGCTCTGCCGTGTCCGGATCCGACAATTCCATGCCTGCCAGCGCGCGGGCATTCGCGCTCTGCGCAAACGGGCCAATGGCCGCATTGGTCGACAGCATGAAGAGGAAATGCGGATCAAAGGCGTGCGCGCGTCCTGCCTCCCTCAGCTGGAAGAACGGCTCCAGCGTGAAGGCATAAGCCGGGCGCAAATGCTGCTCCACCAGCCTCTCATAGCGCTCCCCGCCCGCCAGACCCGCCTGCATGACAAACGCCGCCAGCCAGGGGATACGCGAGGCCGTCAGCACGGTGGCGCGCACCTGTGCCTCCATGCGGGCGCGGGGATTATTCATGTCGACCTTCCCCAGCGCCTGCAGCATGGCATCATTCATCTGGCCAAACAGGTCTGCCGCCGCCGCATCCCACAAATCATCCTTGCTGCCGAACACGTGGCGGATCACGGCGTGGGCGAGCCCGGCATCGGCGGCAATGTCGCGCAAGGACGCGCCCTCGAACCCGTGGCGGGCAAAGCGGGCCGCTGCCGCATCGAGAATCCGGCGGCGCTGCTCGTCCGGCGCGATCTTGGCCGGACGGCCGGGACGCGCAGGGGTTGCGGACGGATTTGCAGGCAGGTCAGGCATCGCGTTTCAGATTCCGTTGGACAGGAGCGGCTAATATTTTTACAAGTGTATATTAATGAGCTTGCCGCCTGAGGCAAGCCGGTAAAAACGGGGAGGCGGCACCGGTGTTCAACAGCACTCCTGGCCGGGTCATACTGGCCGCAGGCGCGGCGCTTGTCATACTGGCTGCGGCAGGCTTCTGGGCGTTTGACCGCTATTTCATCTATCTGCCAGGTCTGGTGCAGGACATCCGCAACCCGATAGGCCCAAATCGGGCAGTGGACTGGCAGCGCGGACCGGATACGGCTCCTGAGGGGGAGCGCCCGCCCAATATCATCCTCATCGTCGCCGATGATCTGGGATGGAATGACATCACCCTGCATGGCGGGGTAGCGGGCGGGAGCGTACCCACACCCAATATCGACCGCATAGCCCGTGAAGGCGTACAACTGACCAATGCCTATGCCGCCAGCGGCACATGCGCGCCGTCACGCGCAGCGCTGATGACCGGACGCTATCCCGCCCGCACCGGCTTTGAGTTCACCCCCACCCCGCCCGGCATGACGCAAGTGATCCGCCATGTTGAGCGCGGCCAGACAGAGCGCCGCCCCTTCCTTATCCGTGAGACGGATGGTGACGTCCCGGACTTTGCCGATATGGGCCTGCCCACTGACGAGATAACGCTGGCCGAGATGCTGTCCGGCGCGGGCTATCACACCATGCATATCGGCAAATGGCATCTGGGCAATACCCACGGGTCAGACCCGCTGGGTCAGGGCTTTGATGAAAGCCTGGAGCTGGCCGGCCTGCTCTACGCGCCAGCCGGAGCGCCGGACGTTGTCGAGGCCCGGCAGGATTTCGATCCCATAGATCAGGTTTACTGGGCGATCGGCCGGGCCGCCGTGACGCACAACAATTCGGCGCGCTTCACGCCCGACGGCTATCTGACCGACTATTTCACCCGGGAGGCGGTGGAAGCCATCGAGGCCAACCGCAACCGGCCCTTCTTCCTCTATCTGGCGCACTGGGCGCCCCATTCGCCCCTGCAGGCCACGCGTGAGGATTATGACGCCCTCGCCCATATCGAGGACCACCCGCTTCGTGTCTACGCGGCGATGATCCGCGCGCTGGACCGGGGCATTGGCGAGGTGATGGACGCGCTGGAAGCCAATGGTATCGCCGATAACACCATCATCGCCTTCACCTCCGATAATGGCGGCGCGCACTATATCGGCCTTGAGGACATCAACGCGCCCTATAGGGGCTGGAAGGCGACCTTCTTCGGTGGCGGTATCCGCGTGCCCACCTTCGTCAGCTGGCCGGGCAGGATCGAACCGGGCACCGAAATGCCGGGCCTTGCCCAGCATATCGATTTTGCGCCGACGCTGGCCGCCATCGCCGGAGCATCACTGCCCGCAGACCGCCTGATCGACGGGGTGGACCTGACGCCCTTCCTGACCGGCGAGGCAGAAGGCGAGCCGCGCGAGACGCTGTTCTGGCGCAGCGGGCACTATGAGGCGGTGATCCACCAGGGCTGGAAGCTGCAACGCACACAGCGCCCTGACCGCGTCTGGCTGTTTGACCTTTCCAGTGATCCGGAAGAGCGCAACGACCTCTCCGCCGCCGAGCCGCAGCGCGTGGCCGCGCTGGCCGCGTTGCTGGATGAGCACGCACAAGGCCTCGCCGAGCCGTTATGGCCTTCGATTGCAGAAATGCCTGTCAGTATCGACCAGCCTCTGGGCTGGCCGGAAAGCGAGGATGACGAGTATGTTTACTGGCCCAATTAAACGCGTCCTTACTGCGCTTTGCCTGGCGGGCGCACTGGCTGCTCCGGCATCTGGCGAAGAGCGGCCCAACATATTGCTCGTCATTCTCGATGATATCGGGTTCACCGATCTGGGTGCCTATGGCAGCGAGATATCAACGCCCCACATGGACGCGCTGGCGGCGCGCGGCGCGCAGTTCACCAATTTTCACGTCGCGCCCACCTGTGCGCCGACGCGTGCCATGCTGTTGACCGGCGCAGACAGTCACCGTACCGGCATCCCCACCCTCGAACACATGGTCATCCCCGAATATCAGGGCCAGTTCGGCCATGAGGGCGAGCTCAATACCGCTGTGGCCACCATTGCCGAGCATTTGCAGGCGGCGGGCTATCAGGCCTTCATCACCGGCAAATGGCATCTGGGACGTTCACCCACCGCCCTGCCCGCCGCACGTGGCTTTGACCGCAGCTTCATTCTGGACTCGTCTGGCGCCGATAACTGGGAGCACCGCACCTATCTGCCTCACTACACTCACGCCGAATGGTGGGAGGATTTCGAACCCGTCCACGAACTGCCCGACAATTTCTATTCGTCCGAGTTTCTGACCGACCGGCTGATCGCCTATATTGATGACCGGGACGTGAACCGCCCCTTCCTGGCCGTGCTGTCGCTACAGGCCAACCACATCCCCCTGCAGGCCCCACGCGAATTCACCGAGCGCTATGCGGGCCGCTATGACGAGGGCTGGGACGTGCTGCGCGAGGAACGCCGCAGCGCCGCCATCGCGCGCGGGCTGGTGCCTGAAAGTACGCAGCTGGCAGAGCAGCCGCCGGGATTACGCGACTGGGAGGGGCTGTCCCGGCGCGAGCGCGAGTTTGCCATTGCCAGCCGCGAAGTGGCCGCCGGCATGCTGGAAGCGGCAGACCATCATGTCGGACGGCTTCTGGACTGGCTGGAGGCGCAAGGCCAGCTGGAGAACACGCTGGTCATCGTGCTGTCTGACAATGGCCCGGAATATAACCACCCCACCGATAACCGCGCCTTTGCCATGTGGCTCGCCGTGCAGGGCTATTCACGCAATCCGGAAAATCTCGGCGAACAGGGCACCTACGCCTTTATCGGCCCGGAATGGGCAACCGCCTCCGCCTCGCCGCTCTCTTTGTTCAAGTTCCATGCAGGCGAAGGCGGCGTACGCGTGCCCCTTATCGTCGCAGGGCCGGGGGTTGAGACCCTTGGCCTTGTCTCCGGCTTCAGCTTTGTCACCGACATCGCCCCGACCCTGCTGGACATGGCAGGCGCCCGTCCGCTTGTCGGGCGTGAACCCATAACGGGCCGCTCGCTCATGCCGGTGCTGAGCGGGCAGTCGGACACGGTCTATGGTCCGGACGACGCGGTGGGCCTTGAAATGTCGGGCATGTCGGCCCTCTGGCGCGGCGACTGGAAGCTGGCACGCAGCATGCCGCCTTTCGGCGATGAGCAATGGCGGCTCTTCAACCTGGCCACTGATCCGGGTGAGGCTCACGATCTTGCAGGCTCGGAGCCTGAAATCCTGGCGTCGATGATGGAGGCCTATGCCGCCTATGAGGCGCGTGTGGGCGTGATCCCGGTGCCAGAGGGCTTCAATGCCGCCGAACGCATTGCGGCGCTGGGCTGGAAAGCCTTCCTTGACCAGCACGGGCTGATGCTCGCCGGTATCGGCCTTCTTTTCGTGATGCTGCTGGGGGGCGGCCTCATTCTGCTGACCCGCCAGCGCTGAACGGGAAAATGGCCCCGGATACGCATTTCATGCGTTCCGGGGTTTCACCCTTAAAATACATCTGCCTTGAACTCCCGGCCTGCGCAGCAGAGCCGGGACCTGGCGCAAAGAATCTAGTCCGGCGCTGGTCCGCGCCAGATCGTGCGGAAGCCCAGATGCTCGGTGGAAAAGCGCTCATCGCCCGGCTGGCGCGCCGCCGGGCGGTAGCGGTGGCAATAGCTGTCCGAGCACAGGAATGACCCGCCCTTGATGACGCGGAAGCCCGGCTGCTCCCATTCGTCCTGCGTCCATTCCCAGACATTGCCCGCCATGTCGTAGAGCCCGTACCCGTTGGGCGCATAGCAGCCGACCGGCGCAAGCCCGGCATGACCGTCCGCGCCGCTATCCTGCACCGGAAACGCGCCCTGCCAGTGATTGGCCATATAGGCCCCGTCCGGGCGCATCTCGTCGCCCCAGACATAAAGCGCACCATCAATGCCGCCGCGCGCGGCATGTTCCCATTCAGCCTCGCGGGGCAGATCGTGGCCGCGCCAGCGCGCATAGGCCAGCGCATCCTCATAGGCGATCTGTACGACCGGCCAGCTATCCCGGCCCTCAATCGTGCTGGAGCGCCCTTGCGGATGACGCCAGCTCGCGCGCGGATCAAACCGCCACCAGGTGCGTATGTCCGACCAGTCGCGCACCTGCACGCCGGGGCCGAACACCCCGCCCCCGCCCGCATCCGGGCCTTCGCGCTCAGCCAGCGTCACATAGCCCGTCGCCTCCACGAAGGCGGCGAACTCGCCATTGGTGACCTCGTGAATGCCGATCCAGAACCCATCCACGTCGGCGCTACGCACCGGGCGCTCCTCGGGGAAAAAATCCTCCGATCCCAGCTGGACGGTGCCAGCCGGCACCCAGATCATGCCCGATGCCGGCGCGGCGGGGTCTGGAAGCGTCACAGGCAGGCAGGCCTCGATAGCCGGTTCGTCGCTGCAAGCGGCAAGGCCCGCCATCCCGGACAGCAGCGCTGCCAGTGCCAACCGATTGTTTGCCATCATGAAATCCCCTCAACGCCCGTCAGTGCGAATTGCGAGCCAATCGCAATCTATAAAGAAATTCTCTACTTCGCGCGTGCAGCATAAACCCGGACTATACCGCCAATCAGGATAATCGATTTAATTTCGCACGCCCCGCTTGATAGAGATAGCCTACCGGGCGCTGGGCACGCCCTCATGCACGTTGCGCGTCTGCCCCTCAAGACACGCCACCACGATGGGAGATTCACATGGACGGAAATGATGCGAAGATGACGGGCAAATGCCCGGTCATGCATGGCGGCAATACCAGCTTCAACACGCACCCTACCCGCTGGTGGCCGAACGCGCTCAATCTCGACATCCTGCACCAGCACGGTGCGCGCGCGAACCCGATGGACGTCGATTATGATCACCGCAAGGCGGTCAAATCGCTCGACTTCAAGGGCGTCTGGAATGATGTCGATGCGCTCCTGACCGATAGCCAGGAATGGTGGCCGGCTGACTGGGGCCATTATGGTGGCCTCTTCATCCGCTTGTCCTGGCACGCCGCCGGTTCCTACCGTCTGGGCGATGGCCGCGGCGGCGCAGGCAGCGGCAATATCCGCTTTGAACCGCTCAATTCCTGGCCGGACAATGCCAGCCTTGAAAAGGCACGCCGCCTGCTCTGGCCGGTGAAGAAGAAGTACGGCAACGCCTTGTCCTGGGCCGACCTTCTGGCGCTCGCCGGTACGGTCGCCTACGCGAATATGGGCCTGAAAGTCTTCGGCTTCGCCTTTGGCCGCGAGGACATCTGGGGTCCGGAGATCGACATCAACTGGGGCAGCGACAGCGAAATCCTGGCGCCGTCCGACGAGCGCGTAACGGCCATTGACGACCCCAACACGATGTATAATCCGCTGGCCGCCTCCCACATGGGTCTCATCTACGTGAACCCGGAAGGGGTGAACGGCAATCCGGACCCGGCCAAGACGGCCAAGTTCGTACGCTCTACCTTTGCCCGCATGGCGATGGACGATGAGGAAACCGCCGCCCTGACCGTGGGTGGCCACACCGTCGGCAAATGCCATGGCGGCACGATGGCCGACCGCGTCGGTGCCGATCCGGCCTCCAGCGACCTGCAGTTTGCTGGTTTCGGCTGGGACAATCCCGGCTTTGACGGCAAGGCGAACACTGCCCACACTTCGGGCCTTGAAGGCGCATGGACGTCCAACCCCACCAAATGGGACATGGGCTATCTCGACCTGCTGTTCAAATACGAGTGGGCGGTAACGAAATCGCGCGCCGGTGCCTGGCAGTGGGAGCCGGTGAACATTGCCGAGGAAGACAAGGTGCCAGACGCGTCCGATCCTTCCATCAAGCACAACCCGATCATGACGGATGCGGACATGGCGATGAAGGTCGATCCGACCTACCGCGCCATCTGCGAGCGCTTCCACAAGGATCCCGAATACTTCGCCGACACGTTTGCCCGCGCCTGGTTCAAGCTGACCCACCGCGATATGGGCCCGAAAGCGAATTATTACGGCCCGTTCGTGCCGGACGAGGAGCTGATCTGGCAGGATCCCATCCCGGCCGGCCCGACCGGCTATGATGTCGAGAAGGTCAAGGCGAAGATCGCCGCCAGCGGCCTCAGCGTCACCGACATGGTCAACACCGCCTGGGACAGCGCGCGCACCTATCGCGGCTCTGACAAGCGTGGCGGTGCCAATGGCGCGCGCATCCGCCTTGCCCCCCAGAAGGACTGGGAAGGCAATGAGCCGGCCCGCCTCGCCAAGGTGCTTTCGGTTCTCGAACCGATTGCCAAAGAAGCCGGTGCCAGCCTTGCCGACGTGATCGTACTGGCCGGCAATGTCGGTATCGAGAAAGCGGCCAAGGCCGGTGGATACGATGTGAAAGTGCCGTTTGCGCCGGGCCGCGGCGATGCGACCGCCGAGCAGACCGATGGCGACAGCTTTGAATCGCTCGAACCCTTCGCGGACGGTTTCCGCAACTGGATCCGCAGCGATTACGATACAAAGCCGGAAGAGGTTCTGCTCGACCGCGCCCAGCTCATGGGCCTGACCGGACCGGAAATGACCGTGCTGCTGGGTGGCCTGCGGGTCATCGGCGCCAATCATGGCGGCTCCAAGCACGGCGTCTTCACCGACAAGGAAGGCGCCCTGTCGACCGACTTCTTCGTGAACCTGACCGACATGGCCTACAAGTGGGAACCGAAAGGCAAGAATCTGTACGAGATCATCGACCGCAAGACCGGCAAGACCCGCTGGACCGCAACGCGCGCCGATCTCGTCTTCGGTTCTAACGCGATCCTGCGCGCCTATGCGGAAGTCTACGCCCAGGACGACAACAAGGCAAAGTTCGTCAAGGACTTCGTGGCCGCCTGGACCAAGGTCATGAACGCCGACAGGTTTGATCTGGCCGCTTAAGAGAGCCAGGTCTGACCAAATGCCAGCGCCCGGATGCTCACCCGCATCCGGGCGTTTCTTTTTACGGTCGAAGGCTTGATCCATGCCAAGGCTCCGATAGCGTCACGGCAAGGGCGCGGTTTAAAAAGCGCCCATCCATCAGGGAGCCGGTATCCATGACATTTCCGAAAAAGGGCCGCGCCGCAGACGCGCTTCTGGCCGAGCTGGAAGCGCGCAAGGCCAATGATGTGCGCTGGCAGGAGGGGCGCGTCTTTGCCTATATCTACGATGCCGGCGCCGAGGCCATGGATGTCGTGAAGAAAGCCTATTCGGCCTTCCTGACCGAGAACGGTATCGACCCCACCTCCTTCCCCTCCGCGCTGGAGCTGGAACGCGATGTCATCGCCATGGCGCTGGACCTGCAGAACGCGCCGCCCGGCGCCAAGGGCAGCTTCACCACGGGCGGCACTGAAAGCATATTGCTGTCGGTAAAAACCGCGCGCGATCATGCCCGCGCCACGAAACCCCACATCACCGCGCCAGAGCTTGTCCTGCCGGAAACCGCCCACCCCGCCTTCTTCAAGGCGTGTGCCTATTTCGACGTGAAGCCGGTCATCACCCCGGTCGATCCGGAGAGCTTCACCGCCCTGCCGGGTGCCATGGCGAAGGCGATAACAGACCAGACAATAATGCTGGTCGGATCAGCCCCCTCCTATGCGCACGGTGTTATCGATCCGATTGCCGCCATCGGCCAAATGGCGCTGAAAGCGGGCGTGCTCTTCCATGTCGATTGCTGTGTCGGCGGCATGTATCTGCCCTTCATCCGCAAGCTGGGCGCGGATGTAGAGGCCTTCGATCTCTCCACGCCCGGGGTCACCCAGATGTCGCTGGACTTCCATAAATGGGGCTATGCCGCCAAGGGCGCATCCAGCGTGCTCTATGCAAATGGCGAGCTTCGCAAATACCAGATTTTCGCCTGGTCGGGCTGGACCGGATATACAATCGTCAACCCCACCATCCAGTCAGGCCGCTCTGCCGGACCCATTGCGGGTGCTTGGGCCGCGCTCAACTTCATCGGCGAGGATGGCTATCTGCGTCTTGCCAGGATCACGCAGGACGCCTCGGCAAAAATGTGCGCGGCCATCCGGGAGATCGAGGGTCTGAAACTGCTGGGTAATCCACCGGGTAATCTTCTGGCGTTTGCGGCTGAAGGCTTTGACATATTTGCGCTGGCCGACGCGATGAAGGCCAAGGGCTGGTTCCTGCAGGCCCAGTTCGCGCATGGCCCCTCCCCGGCCAATCTGCACGTCTCCGTCGGCCCCGCCAACGCGCCCCATATCGATGCCATGCTGGACGATCTGCGCGCCGAGACCGCACGGCTGCGTGCCGATCCGCAATATCGCGTCGCCACGCCTTCTGAAGACGAGATCGCCGCCATCACGGCGATGGAACCTGCTGACCTTCTGGACGCCATGGAGAGCATGTTCACCGGCGGCACGGGCGGCATGCCGGACGAGATGCGGCCCATCAACACGCTGATGGATGCCATGCCGTTCGAGGCGCGCGACCGGATATTGAAGGAGTATATCAACCGGCTTTACGCCAAGCCTGCCGGCGCCGCAGCGGACACATGACGCAGCGCAGCATCTCCGCTAGCCTGCCTTCCTGATCACCGCAGCAGAAGACGCCCCCATGACCAGCAGCCCGGACTACCCTGACATGCGCCTGCCCGGCACACCCGGCGCGCTTGCCGCCTACTGCCTAGACGCGCTCAAAGGCGGCTGGGGTGAGGACTGGGATACACCTCTGAAGAACGCGGTGGGCGACCTCGCCAACGAGATATTCTCCGGCCTGCATCGCGGCGCGGTGTCGGTCGAAGGGCTGGGCGCGCTCGTCCGCGAACTGGCAGACCAGGGCCTGACAGGCCGTGCAGACGCCTTGCGGGCACTGCATGCTGACGGGCTTTCCGGCGCGGCGCTGGAAGCACTCAAGGCGCGTCTGGACACGCTGGCAGCCCAGGGCTTTGATGCCTTTGCGGACGCCGTGACCCGGCGTAAGGCCGGTATCGTATTTACCGCCCACCCGACCTTTGCGCTGTCAAAAGCCATGCGGCTGGCCCTCGCCAACGCGGCGGTTGATGGCGCGCCGGCCAATGGAGAGCGGCTGGAGCACGGTCCGGACAGTGACATCTCGCTTGTCAGCGAACATGGCGAGGTGAAAGAGGCAATCTCCCGCGCACGCGGCGCGCTGGCGCAGCTCGATGCGCTGATCCTGGGCACCGCCCGCCGCCACTTCCCTGATCGCTGGCACACGCTAAAGCCCGGCCTCATCTCGCTGGCGAGCTGGGTCGGCTATGATCTTGATGGCCGCACCGATATTCACTGGGGCCGCTCGATCGCCTTCCGGCTGGAGGAGAAGGCCATCCAGCTGGAGCGTTACGCCGCCCTGGCCGCCGAGGCCGGTGCGGGTGACATGGCCACACGTCTGGAGCGGGCTGGCGCGCTGACGCGCGAGCATGCGGCGCTTTTCGAGGGCAATCTGGATAATCCCGCCACAGTCGTCCACGCAGCCAACGCGCTGACAGCGCCGCATACCGGCAGGCTGGTATCACTCACTGCGCTGATTGCAGAGCTTGGCGAGGCCATTGAAGGCGCATCAGACGAGAACAAGCCAGCCCTCGCGGCCCTGCGCGCCGAAATGGCATCAGCCGGGCTTGGCGCTGCTCATATCCATCTGCGCATCAATGCAGCCCAGCTGAAAAGCGCGGTAAGGGCCGATCTGGGCCTTGAGCAGGACGAGGAGGATTTCGGCCGCCTCGCCCTCGCCCGCGCCGCCGAGCGCGCCCAGAGCGCGGAGTTGCACGCGGTCAGCTTTGCCTCCGTATTCCTTGAGCAGATGACCGCACGCCGCCAGTTCATGATGTGCGCGCAATTCCTCAAGCATATCGACGCCGACACGCCGATCCGCTTCCTGCTGGCCGAATGCGAGACACCCGCCACCGTTATGGGCGCGGTCTATCTGGCGCGGCTCTACGGCGTCGCAGACAAGGTGGACATCTCACCCCTGTTCGAGACACCCGACGCGCTGGAGCGCGGCGGACGCCTGATGGACCGGCTTATCAGCGAGCCGGCCTATCGTGACTATGTTCAGACGCGCGGGCGGCTATCCATACAGCTCGGCTTTTCCGATGCAGGCCGGTTCATGGGACAGGCGGGCGCAGAGCTGGCCATTGAACGCCTGCACATACTCGTCGCGCGCGCACTGGCGCGCCACGGCGTGAAGAATATCGAGATCGTCGTCTTCAACACGCACGGCGAGTCCATGGGACGCGGCGCCCATCCGGGCAGCCTGATCCAGCGGCTGGACCATTTGCTGACGCCATGGGCCCGCTCACGCTTCAAAGCCGCAGGCGTGCCGCTGGTCCATGAGACCAGCTATCAGGGCGGGGACGGGTTTCTCCATTTCGCCCGGCAGGAACTGGCAGACTCGGTTGTCCTGCAGACGGCCCTCCACGCGCTGGATATTCCCGACGGCAACAAGGCCGACCCGTTCTATGCCGAGATCGACTACACTTGGGACATCTACCGGGCGCTGAAAAGCTGGCAGGAAGACCTGTTCGCCAATACCGATTACCGCAATGCGATCACGGCGTTTGCACCGAACATGCTGGTCAAGTCCGGCTCGCGAAAGGCCAAGCGGCCCGGCGCGCCTGGGCAGGCGCTCGACCTCTCCATGCTGCGCGCCATTCCCCACAATGCCGCCCTGCAGCAGCTCGCCATCCCTGTGAATGTGTCTGGCGGGATCGGGGCATCCACCCAGTCCGAACCCGAACGCATGGCTGATCTCATCACGCGCTCACCGCGCATGGCCAACCTGATCGCCATGGTGATGCGCGCGCGCACCCTGACCAGCCTCAGCGCGCTGCGCGGCTATGCGCGCCTGTTTGATGCCAGCGAATGGACCGGGCGCGCCGCCTGGGCGCGCTCGCCCGCCATGCAACGTGCGTTTCTGGATCTTGCCGGCAGGCTCTCGGACCAGTCCCGTCATACCGCTCTGGTGCGGCTGGCCAATCATCTCTCTGCCGATCTGATGAAGTTTGACCAGCTGATCGCCGGACATGACTGGCGCGAGGATCCCGACCGTTATGCGGTCGAGGCGCTGCACGCCGTGCGGCAGGCGCTGATCATGCAGGCTTTTCTCATCATATCGCGCCTTCCGGGCTTCTCGCCGCGCCACGACCTCACGCGCGCAGACCTGATCGATCTGGTGCTGGCCTTGCGCATTCCCGAAGCCGTGGCCGCACTGGACGAGATATTCCCCGAGGCCAGCGAGGCACTCAGCGCGCTCGACGCCATTGAGGAGCCGAGCACGACTGATTCACCGGCTTTGCGGGGCTATCCCGAGATTCAGGCGCGTATCATTCGTCCGCTGGAGCAGCTCTACCCCCTGATGACGCAAGTGAGCGTGGCCATCAGCCATTATCACCGCGCCATCGGGTAGAGCGGCTGGAACTCCTACCGCCCCTCGGTTTCGATACGCAGGGTCTCGTCGCCGATATTGATTTCCATCGTGTTGGTCCGGCTATCGCGCCACATCGCATAGCCGACCGCGCCGATGACAATCAGCAAAACCGCTACGCCTGCATAAACCAGCTTCTGGTTGGAACGCATGAGCTTACTCCTTTTCATACCCCGCCTTGGGGAGTGTGAAAGGAGAAACGCTCCGAGAGACAGCCGGTTCCAGGGGCTGCAGACAAGCGAAGGGCCGGAGTGGTGGCTCCGGCCCTTCCCTCCTCAACGCAAGACCGGAAGCCCTACCAGCCCCAGCTCACGCCCGCCCGGCCAGAAACCTGGCCTGTGCGGAAGCCGGTCCCGACACCGACATTGAGGAAGACATTCTCCCGGTAGCGGCCGATCGCGCCGAAGCCGACAGCGCCCGAGCTGCTGTAGTGACCGTAATTGGCCGAGAAGGCGAAGGTCTGGCCCGGCTGTAATACGGTCGCGCCGCTGAGCGCCATCGCCATGGCGATACCGTCAGAATGCTGACGCAGCTGATCACTTTGCGCCATGACGCTGCTCTCCAGCCCGTCGACCCGGTCGAACCAGGGCTGGAAGTCCATCGTCGCCAGATTACCGGCCGCATCCGAGGTGACCATATAGGTCTGGCCCGACTGCGCGGCGCGGCTGGCCGCCGAGTTGATGCCGGCAAAGGTATAGGTGTTGCTGGACGTCCCGATCACCACCTGATTGTCGCGTGTGGTCTCCGCGCCCGATCCGATGGCAATGGCATTCGCATTCGTTGCCTGCGCATTGACGCCGATGGCAATCGAGCCTGAGCCGGTCTGTGCCGGGCTCATATCCCCCGCAGATGCCAGCCCCGCGCCGCCCGCATCCTGGGAGCCAGCCTGCGCGCCCGAACCGATGGCAATATCATTGCCGGAACTCGTCTGGCCGCCCTGCACGCCGCCGGTCTGCAGCTCGGCAAGCTGCGTCGAGGCTTGCTGAAGCGCCTCCATCTGCGCCTGCATCTGGGCCTGAAGGGCCTCGATCTGGGCCTGCAGTGCTGCCACTTGAGCCGACGTGTCGCCCGATGGCGGTGCAGCGTCCTTGATCGCCTGTATCTCGGTCGCGTTCTCCGTGACCTTGCCGTCCAGCGCCGCGAACGCGCTGCCGACATCACCAAAACTGGTGCCCTGAATAATATAGGTTGGGTGAGTGAACGCACCGGCAGCATAGGCCGCCCCGCCCCCGAAGAAGCTGGCGATATCGCTTCCGAAGACCGACATGTCAAAGCCCGCTCCACCAGTTGCAGCGTTGAGCTGGGCCACGGTCACGGCGTCGGTGTCAGCAATGCCGTCGGCAACGTTCACCAGACGGCGCTCATTGGTGATGGAGCCGAACGAGACGGTGTACTCTTCATCCGCTTCGGAAAAGGCACCGATGGCAACGGCATTGTCCGCCGTCGCCGATGCGCTCCGGCCAAAGGCGATTGAATTGAAGTTGTGCGCGTCCGCACCCTGCCCGAACGCCAGGCCGTAAAGCCCACTTGCAGAAGCGGACGCACCAATGGCAACCGCTTCGCTCCCGCTCGCAACGGCGCTGCGGCCCAGCGCCAGCGTGTTGAGCGCACTCGCATTGGCCTGGAAGCCGAGCGCGACACCAGACGTGCCACTCGCCTGCGCAAGGGCACCAAAGGCCATCGCGCCCGTCGCCGAGGCATTGGAGGATGCGCCCAGCGCAATAGTGTTGAAGCCGGAGGACGTGGCACCCTGACCGAAGGCCATCGAAAACAGGCCGCTGGCGGTGGATTCATGGCCCAATGCGATAGCGTCATTGGCCGAGGCGTCAGCCTCATGCCCCACCGCGATAGCGCGCTCGCCAGTTGCATCGGCGCCCGACCCCAGAGCGGTGGATCCAATGGCTTCTGCCACCGCGCCAGAACCGACAGCCGTCGAGAAATCGGCCTCCGCGTCACTGTCAGCACCGATTGATGTCGCGCCCTGCCCCGTGGCGTGCGCGAACATGCCGAAGGCGGATGCACCGAATCCGTTGGCAACCGCAACGGCGCCAAAACTGCTGGCCCCGTCACCGATGGCCTGTGCCTGGGTGCCGACAACCGTGCCACCTTCATTCTGGGAGAAGGCCGAATGGCCGATGGCGATGCCGCCCTCTTCCTGCACCTGCGACAGACGGCCAACCGCGATTGAGCGAAAGCCCAGCGCGTAGGATTCCGGCCCGACCGCCAGAGCATCTTCTTCCATCGCCCAGGCACCATGACCGAGGGCATGGGCATGGTTAGCCTGCGCGCGCGCCTCCGCACCAAACGCGATGGTGTTGGCGTGGGACGCTATGGATGCACCGCCAAGAGCGATACTGCTCAGTCCGCTGGCATTGGCGGCAGTGCCGATAGCAGTAGAAGACACGCCCGTTGCGCTAGCACTTGACCCCAGAGCGATTGCGGCATCGGCGTCGGCCACGGCGCCAAGGCCCTGGGCAATGGACCCATCCCCATTCGCCTGGCTCATTGCGCCGAGAGCCAGAGAGCCCGCGCCTTGCGCCGATGACATCGCTCCGAGAGCTGTCGAACTTTCGCCAGACGCCGAGGCCATATTGCCTACGGCAACAGCACTCTCCGCGCTGGCATCGGCTTGAGCGCCCACAGATACCGCGCCTTCACCGCTTACCTGAGCTTCATATCCCAGCGCTACACCTCTGTCAGCCATGGCGAGACTTAGGGCGCCGATCGCCAAAGCGCCCTCATTCTGCGACACGGCAAACGCACCGACGGCCAAGCCACCTAACGCTTCCGCACGAGCGGAATTGCCAATGGCGGTAGAGCCAATGCCGAACGCCCGCGCGTTCATGCCAATGGCGGAGCTCTGCATTTCACTGGCGACGGCCGCATAGCCGAAGGCCACCGCACCTTCGCCACTGGCTTCCGATGAGGCACCGCACGCTGTTGCGTAGTCGCCCGTTGCGCTCGCACCGGCATCGGTACCTGTATTCACGTCGATGCATATCACACTCTGAACCTGGGCAGACGCCGCAGACGTGCCCGCCAGCGTCACCGCCGACGCGCTCGCCGCAATCAGGGCGAGGGCGGAGACGCCCGCGAACGCGCGTGTCCCGCGCACACGGGTATCAATCCCTGCCAGAGGGTTTGTTGAAATTGTCATGATGATCTCCCCACCAAGAGCCTGTTGGCCCGCACCGCCTTGAACGGCGTAATTTCTGATAGAAAGAAATTAACCGTGACCTCGCCCCGCCGTTAGGACAGGCGTCTCAAAATTGCGGCAATCACTTGACCATGCGTCTCAAATCGCACCGCGTGCGAGCACGGCTCAGCCTTGGCCCGGCTGGGGCGTTTTCGGCTTGAAACGGCAATAATCCGCAATCGCGCAGCGCCAGCATTCAGGCTTTCGCGCCTTGCAGACATAGCGCCCGTGCAGGATCAGCCAGTGATGCGCGCCCTTGAGGTATTCGCTCGGCGTGATGCGCTCCAGCCCGGCCTCCACCGCGTCAGGCGTCTTGCCGGGTGCCAGTTTCGTGCGGTTGGAGACCCGGAAGATATGCGTATCGACGGCAATCGTATGCTGACCGAACGCCTCGTTGAGCACCACATTGGCCGTCTTGCGGCCGACGCCCGGAAGACGGACCAGCTCCTCGCGGGTCTGCGGCACCTCGCCGCCAAACTCCTCGATAATCATGCGCGAAAGCGCGATGACATTCTTCGCCTTGTTGCGGAACAGCCCGATCGTCTTGATGTGCTCGCGTACTGCGTCCTCGCCGAGCGCCAGCATTTTTTCCGGCGTATCTGCTACCGCAAACAGGCGGCGGGTCGCCTTGTTCACCCCGACATCGGTTGCCTGCGCGGACAGGGCGACGGCGACGACCAGCGTGAACGGATTAGTGTATTCCAGCTCCGTCTTCGGTTCGGGCATGATGCGCGACAGCGTCTCGAAGATCGCCGCCGCCTCGGCGCGCGGGATCGCACGCGGGACGGGCTTCTTGCGGGGGCGGGGTTTTACCGGCGTTGTCATGGAAGGGGAGCTAGCCGGAGGCGGCGGTTAGGGCAAGGGCGGGGTGGGGTTGGTTGCGGCAAGGTGATGTCCTCCCCCGTTTACGGGGGAGGTGGTCCGAAGGACCGGAGGGGGAGTTTGTTTCGATTATCCCCCCCTCGCCCCTTTCAGGGGCACTCCCCCCGTAAACGGGGGAGACATCAGGGTGTACAGCCTTACCTGCTTAAACCCGCTCCCGCTCCGGGAGGTAGATCTCGCGTTTTCCCGAATGGTCGGCAGGGCCGATCATGCCCTCATCTTCCATGCGCTCGATGAGCGAGGCGGCGCGGTTATAGCCGATCTGCAGGCGGCGCTGGATATAGCTGGTCGAGGCCTTGCGGTCGCGCGCCACCACTGCGACAGCCTGGTCGAAGAGATCATCGCCCGAGCCGCTCTCCCCGCCATCGAGACCGGGAATACCGCCCTCTTCATCGAGATCCTCGGTGACGGCATCGAGATATTCCGGCGCGCGCTGCTTTTTGAGGAAGCTGGCGACCTCTTCCACCTCGCGGTCGGAGACAAACGGCCCGTGCAGGCGGCGTATCCGCCCGCCGCCAGCCATCAGCAGCAGATCGCCCTGACCGAGGAGCTGTTCGGCCCCCTGCTCGCCCAGAATGGTGCGTGAATCGATCTTGGAAGTGACCTGATAGCTGATCCGGGTCGGGAAGTTGGCCTTGATCGTGCCGGTGATGACGTCGACCGACGGGCGCTGGGTGGCCATGATGACATGGATACCGGCCGCACGCGCCATCTGTGCCAGACGCTGCACCGCGCCCTCGATCTCCTTGCCCGCGACCATCATCAGATCGGCCATCTCGTCGATCACCACGACGATATAGGGCATGTGATCGGGCTCGATGGTCTCGGTCTCGTAGACCGGCTCGCCGGTCTCGCGGTCAAAACCCGTCTGCACGGTGCGGCTGAGCATCTCGCCAGCTTCGCGCGCTTCGGCGGCTTTCTCGTTGAAGCCGGCCATATTGCGCACGCCGACCTTGGACATGCGCAGATAGCGGCTTTCCATCTCGCGCACGGTCCATTTCAGCGCGGCGACGGCCTTTTTCGGATCAGTCACGACCGGAGAGAGCAGGTGCGGGATGCCGTCATAGACAGACAATTCCAGCATTTTGGGATCGATCATGATCATACGGCACTCTTCCGGCGGCAGCCGGTAGAGCAGCGACAGGATCATGGCATTGATACCCACCGATTTACCTGAACCGGTGGTACCCGCGATCAGCAGGTGCGGCATGCGCGACAGGTCAGCGGTGAACGGCTCCCCGCCAATGGTCTCGCCCAGCGCCAGCGGCAGTTCGGCCCGGTTCTTCTCAAAGCCGGAGGAGGAGAGCAGCGTGCGCAGGAAGACGGTTTCCCGGCTGGTATTGGGCAGTTCGATACCGATGGCATTGCGTCCCGGCACCACCGCCACGCGGCAGGCGACAGCCGCCATGGATCGGGCAATGTCATCGGCGAGATTGATGACGCGGCTGGTTTTCACGCCCGGAGCCGGTTCCAGCTCATAGAGCGTCACCACCGGGCCGGGACGGACCTCGACAATCTCGCCCTTGACTCCGAAATCGCCCAGCACGGCAGCCAGCAATTCGGCGTTCTGGCGCAGCCCGTCGGCGTCCACCTCGTCCTTGCGCGGCGTTGCCTTCGCCAGAAGATCAAGGCGCGGCATTTCAAAGTCAGAGCCGGAATTGAACGGCAAAGCGGCCTGTGCCTCGCGCGCTTCGCGGTCAGAGGGCTTCGGCTTGCCTTTCGGCGCAATCTTCACATCCGGCGCGGTGCGCGCATCCGGTTGCCCTGCACGGCGCGGCGTGGCCATCCCGGCCGCCGGCGCACGTCCGCCACGCAAAATGGCCGGCGCGTTCTCGGCGCGTGCCTCACCGGATATCTCCAGCGGACGGTCATCGGCGCTGCGCCAGCTGGCCGGCAATTCATCCATCAGACGCCGCGTCCAGCCACGCACCGTCTCCCATACCCGCACGGCAGCCGCACTGGCTGCAGCCAGATCATGTGTGTTCAGGCCGAAGCAGAAAAACGTGCCAAGAATGGCCGCCAGAAGGCCGAGCACGGCGGCGATTGCATTGGCCCCGGCAATCTCGGCCTGCACCGCAAGCCCGGATACGCCCGATAACAGACTGTCCCCGAGAAGACCGCCCAGACCCGATGCGAACGGCCAGCTCAATGGCACCGGCAGGGCCGACACCGCTGCGGCAAAGCCGCAAAGCGCAAACGCGCCGCACACGAAACGGAACAGCACAACCGGCAAGGGGCGACGGATGGGCCCCTGCAGCGTGAGAATAAGGCCCCAGCCCAGCACCATCAACGCCAGGCATGCCCCGGCCCAGCCCATTGTCTGCAGGAGCAGATCGGCGGCGACGGCGCCAGAGGGTCCAGCCAGATTGCTGACATTCTGGCCGGTGGCGGCATTGAGGCTCGGATCAAACGGATTGTAGCTGAACAGGGCGATGAGGGTCAGTGCGCCCAGAAAACTCATCGCGCCGCCGATCAGCACGGCACGCATGCGCGCAAACAGCCCGGCACGGGCTGGCAAGGGCGCATCGCTGCTGGCGGCGCGGGAAGAGCTTGGTCGTCTGGCCATGTCGCGGGCCAGTGTGAGGGGCAAATCTTCCCGGCTGGTAAATGCCGGTTAATCAAAAGCCGGAATTTCAGGGCACCGGCATGTGCAGGACAACCGGATCGCGCCGCTCACGCTGCGGCTGCGAGCCATCTTCGGGAAACAGCTCCCACTGCGCATTCGCCAGAACGAATAGCCGGCCATCGGACACACGCGCGGTAGTAGGCTCGTCAAAATCCCTGTGGCCGGTCAGGACCGGACGCACGCGCGCGCCGCCGCCCCATGGCTCCAGCGCGATATGAAAGACGCCGTGCGGCTGCACGCCGTTGCGCACCCCGTAAAGCTCGCCATAGCTGTCGGTCGTCAGCCCGTCAAAGCCGATCAGGCTGCCTTCGAGCACCTCCACACGGCTGGCTTCCCGGCTGACCGGATCGATGCGCCAGAGCCCCGTGGCATAGTCGACCACCCACAGCGCGCCTTGCGCCAGAGCCAGCCCCTGCAGGGAGGCGAACCGGCTATCTTCAGCATAGATTTCAAGCGTGTTGCGCGGCGCGGTCAGCGTGTAGATCCGCCCCTCCACACTGTCACTGGCATAGACGATCCCGTCCTGTACCACGACATCGGAGAAACGCCCGGCACCCGGCATTGTATGGCGCGCAGAAATCTCGCCTGTGAAGAGGTCAAAGGCGATAAGAGCCGTCTCACGCTCGCCCGGCAGGCCTTCTGGTGTCAGCGCGGTACGCGCGGTGGCGGCATAGAGAAGGCGGTTGCGGCCATCGAGCGCCATGCCGAACACCGAGCCCATGCCGTCTTCCGGCCCAGCCAGGCGCTCAGGGTTACGCGGGTCATCCAGACGCACCGCATAGATGGACGCATCAGCGACCGTGCCGAGGTAAAGCCGCTCTGCATCAACATCGACAGCGAAGGTTTCGACCAGCGCATCGGGCAGAGGCACCGACAGATAGCGCTCCGCCCGGCCGACAGGCTGAAGGTTCTGCGCCATCCGTTCACGCAAGGCCGCGAGCCGGGAGGGTGCATGTTCTTCCAGCGCCGCTTCCAGCCCGCGCGCGGCTGCCAGATCAAGGCTGAACCCCGCCTGGATGAGCGCCTCGAGCGCATCCAGCGCCCCGTCCAGATCGCCGCCATTGGCCGCCAGCGCCACGGCATTTGTCAAAAGTCCGAAATGGCCCGGCTGCAGCGCCAGCGCCCCGGCATTGGCCTCAGCCGCGCCCGCCCAGTCGCCTTCAGCAGCGAGCAGGCGCGTTTCAGCCCGCAGGGCCTGTGACTGATCGAGAAGCGAGCCACTGCCAGCGGCGGGCACGTCAGACAGGGCGAGCGAGGCCGCAAGGGCAAGAGCAAGTGTGATCATGCGCGGAACGTTTGCCGCCATAGCCCGTCAAGGCAAGCATGAATGGCGGCTGGGGCGGGCGGTGGCCAGACTTCACCAGCCCCTTGCGAAAAACATGATGTTGGTAATCCCTCGTCCTTCGAGACGGCCTTCGGCCTCCTCAGGATGAGGGATTACCGCACTGCCCCTCACCCTGAGGGTGAGCGCAGCGAACGTCTCGAAGGGCGAGGGGCACCCTAATCATTCTCCCCCAGTACGCGCTTGCGCCGGGCCATCAGCTTCAGGCGCAGGGCGTTCAGGCGGATAAAGCCTTCCGCGTCCTTCTGGTCGTAAACCATGTCTTCCTCGAAGGTGACGTGGGCCAGCGAGTAGAGCGTGGCGGGCGAGGACCGGCCCACCACCGTAACGCTGCCCTTGTAGAGTTTCAGCCGCACCTCGCCGGTCACATGGCGCTGGGAGTGGTCGATTGCCGCCTGCAGCATTTCGCGCTCAGGGGAGAACCAGAAGCCCTCATAGAGCAGCTTGGCATAGCGGGGCATCAGCTCGTCTTTCAGGTGCATCGCGCCGCGATCCAGCGTGATCTGTTCGATACCCCGGTGGGCCATCATCAGGATCGTGCCGCCCGGCGTCTCGTAAATGCCGCGTGATTTCATGCCGACAAAGCGGTTCTCAACCAGATCCAGCCTGCCAATGCCATGGATGCGGCCATATTCGTTGAGCTTCGTCAGCACGGTCGCCGGTGAGAGGGGCTTGCCGTTGATCGAGACAGCGTCGCCGCGCTCAAACCCGATGGTGATATATTCGGGCGTATCGGGCGCGTCCTCGGGCGCATTGGTGCGCTGATAGACAATGTCGGAGGCTTCTTCCGCCGGGTCTTCGAGAATCTTGCCCTCAGAGGAGGTGTGCCAGAGATTGGCATCGACGGAGAACGGCGCTTCCCCGCGCTTGTCCTTGGCCACTTCAATACCGTTCGCTTCGGCATATTCGATCAGCTTGGTACGCGAGTTGAGATCCCATTCGCGCCAGGGCGCGATGCATTTGAGGTCCGGATCGAGGGCGGCCACGCCCAGCTCGAAGCGCACCTGATCATTGCCCTTGCCGGTCGCGCCGTGCGCCACGGCGTCCGCGCCGGTCTCGTGGGCGATTTCGACAAGGCGCTTGGCGATAAGGGGGCGCGCGATCGACGTGCCGAGCAGGTACTGGCCCTCATAGACGGCATTGGCCCGCACCATGGGGAAGCAGTAATCGCGCACGAACTCCTCGCGCAGATCGTCGATATAAATCTCTTTCACGCCGGCCTTCTCGGCCTTGCGGCGGGCCGGTGCCAGCTCTTCGCCCTGCCCCAGATCGGCAGTGAAGGTGACCACTTCGGCGTCGTAATGGTCCTGCAGCCATTTCAGGATCACCGAGGTATCGAGACCACCCGAATAGGCCAGCACGATTTTCTTGACGGATTTGGACATGGGGCGGTGATCCTTGGCGCGAGAGGGCATGTTGCAGCGCGGCAACCTAGCGCCGCACACGCCGCTCATAAAGCCCTCTTGCCACTGGCGCGCAAGCCCTGCCGCGCCTTACTGCGGATCGTCGCCTCCGGACCGCGGCGCGTTATAGGTTTCCCGGTCAGGATCGCCACGCCAGACAAAGTAAGAGAGAACCGCCGGAACAAGGGCGGCGCCCAGCGTCGCCGCCAGCAGGACGATGAAGCCTGCCGTCAGCGGCAGAACCAGCATGGCGCCGATACTCACCATGCCCGCCAGCACGAACAGCCGCCCGCCCCATCTATGGGCCACATCCCATGAACGGTCCGAAGACAGCGTCCACGGTGTACGGATACCGACAAACCAGTTGGGCCGTGCCTTGCCGAGCACATTGCCAATGCCGACAAACAGCACACCCACCGCCACGCCCACAAGACGCGGTATCCAGCTCGCATCGGCCAGTATGCCAGTCACCGTCAGGGTGATGACACCCTGAACCAGCGCCAGAAGCCATAGCGCTCCAGCCCAGCTGACCAGCACAACAGGGCGTGACCGGCGCAGATTGCCGCCGCGCGGATCGAGCACCGGCAGCAGCGCAAAGAGCGCGCACAGGCCAAGTGCCATGAGCGGCATCACACCGAACGCCTCCAGCCGGGAGCCATAGCGGTTTACACTGCCATCAACAGCAAAATGCACAGGCACCTGCGCGCCCTCCGGCGTCGCCACCCAGCCCCACACGGCCAGCGCCAGCATGATCAGAAAGGGCGGCAGGCTCAGCATCAGTCCCCGGAGAATCATTCTTCTGCACTCCCTTTCCTGTTGCGCGGCCCCAGAAGCCCCATGACCAGCGCCACCGCTTCGTCAGCAACGCTGGTGTTCAGCCTGTAGCGAATGGTCTGGCCGGTCTTCTCCGCCTGGATGAGGCCTGCCTCCTTCAGTGTCGCGAAATGGCGCGACATGGTCGGCTTGGATACGTCAAAATGACCGGCCAGATCGCCAGCGCTCATCGGCCCGCCGCGCAGGAGGCGGAGCACGTCCCGGCGGACGGGGTGAGCAAGAGCATCAAATACATCCATGACAGGCTTTTAATTAGCCTATGCGCTAATTAGCTGCAATGCTAATTATAGGATCATACAGGGAGGAACACACATGGTGCGGACAATTCTGGCGGTGCTGGCCGTCATCGCCATCACGGCCGGCGCGCAAGCGCGTGATGAGCGCTTTTCAGGCGTGTGGAATGGGGTGCTTGATGTAGGCGCGGCGCAGCTGCGCCTGGAGCTGCGCATCGAGGAAAACGAGGACGGTTATAGCGCCGTCATGGTCTCGGTCGATCAGGGTGGCGCGGCCATCCCGGTCTCGAACTTGGACGTTGAGTATCCGCAAATCGATCTTCAGATGGCGGCGATGGGCGCGCGCTATACCGCCACCCTGACTGAGGGGCGGCTTGCCGGCACATTCTCGCAGGGCGGCGCAGAATTCCCGCTGGAAATGGCGCGCGGCGGCGTGGAAGCCACCGGGCCGGAACTGGCTCCGGGAGAAAGCGAAGTCTTCGTCGATGCCGGAGTACGCCTTGCCGGTACGCTGCGCCTGCCGGAGGGCGATGGCCCGCACCCGGCCGTGCTGATGCTGAACGGGTCGGGCAGCCAGGACCGCGATGTCACCATCGGCAATCACCGGATTTTTGCCGTGCTCTCCGAGGCATTGGCTGAGGCCGGAATTGCCAGCCTGCGCCTTGATGACCGGGGCATGGGCGGCTCGGACAACACCCCGGCCACAGGCCCGCACGAACTGGGCTCGGACGCAGGCGCGGCACTGGCCTTCCTGCGCGCGGCAGACGGCGTGGACGTGCGCTGCACCGGCATTCTGGGCCATTCTGAGGGCGGCATTATCGCCTTCCTGCTGCCAGATGCCAGCCAGCCCGATTTCATCATCGCGCTGGCCCCGCAGGCCGGAACGCTGGAGGAGACCCTGCTGGAGCAGGGCGAAGCGATGAACCGCGTAATGGGCGCCAGCGAGGAGGTTATCGAGGCAACGCGCGCCCGCCAGCTGGCCATGCTGGAAGCGTTGCGCGCCTCCCCGCCGGGTGAAGCTGAAGCCGCCGTCGAGGCCGCTTTCCTCGCCCATGGCATCCCGGCAGAGGCCGCGCCCCAGCAGGCCGCCTTCTGGGGCCAGCAATACGTACAGGAAGCCGCTGCGCTTGATCCTGCCGCCGCCCTCGGCGGCTATGACGGGCCAGTGCTCGGCATGTTCGCCGGAAATGACCTTCAGGTTCTGGCCGAGGTGAATGCGCAGCGCATGCGCGAGGCGCGCGCCGGACTGCCCACCACCCTCGCCACCGTGCCGGGCGTGAACCATCTCTTTCAGGCCAGCGAAACCGGCTCTCCGGCTGAGTATGTCAGCGCACCGCACGCCATGTCGCCCGATGCATTGGCCCTCATCGCCGAAGGGGCGGGAGAGATCATTGCCGAGGCCTGCAGTGCAGGCCGCTAACACCTGATCTGGACAAGGCGGCCGGGCATCGCCACTTTCCGCGCAATGCGGACAGTACAAGGAGCGATGCCATGGCCCGCCGTCTGGTGGTTGTAACTGGAGCCTCGTCAGGAATCGGGGCGGCCTTCGCGCGGCAGTTTGCCAGCAAGGGCTGGGATCTGGCCCTTGTCGCCCGCCGCGAGGACCGGCTGAAAGAGCTCGCCGAGGAGATGAAGGCCCGCTTTGGCGTGGACAGCCTCATCATACCGGCAGACCTCTCCAAGGCAAACGCGCCCAAGGAGATCGTCAAGGCGGTTGAGGACGCAGGCCGCCAGATTGATGGCCTGGTCAATAATGCGGGCGCCGGTCAGCCGGGCCATTTCACAGAGACGAAATGGACCGACCAGGCCCGCTTCCTGCAGCTCATGGTCACCAACTATCTTGCGCTCGCCCATCTGGTGGCGCCGGGCATGGCGGAGCGCGGCTTTGGCCGGATCATCAACGTGTCGTCGGTCTCGGCCCTTCTGCCGAGCGCGAACGCGCATACCCGCTTTTCCGGCACGCTCTATCCGGGCGCCAAGAGCCTGCTGATCAAATTCTCCGAAGCGCTCCATCTGGAGCTGGCGGGCAAGAACGTGCATGTGAGCGCGGTCGCGCCGGGCTACACCTGGTCTGAGTTTCACGATGTGAACGGCGCGCGGGCGACCGTCTCGCAAATGCCGAAATTCTGGATGCTGACCGCCGAGGAAGTGGCCACCGCAGGGTATGACGCGGTGGAGCGCGGCATCGTGCTGCGCGTGCCGGGTGCTTGGTACAAATTCCTCACTGCGATGTCGAAAGTGCTGCCTGACCCGTTGGGCCGGGCGGTCATGCGCGCGCAGGAAAGGCGGATGACCGCGCGTGCCGGAGCGAACTCGTGAGCGCCGATGCCCGTCTGATCACCGCGCTGGACCTGCCAACGATTGAAGAGGCGAAGAACCTCGTCGCCGCGATTGGCGATGCGGGCTGCTTCTACAAGATCGGCCTGCAGCTTTTCCCGCTCGGGGGGATGGAGCTGTGCCGGGAGCTTAAAAGTGCCGGGCACGGCGTCTTCCTTGATTTCAAGCTGCACGACATCTCCGCCACGGTGGAAAAGGCCACGCGCTCCATCGCGCCCTCAGGGGCCGATTATCTCACCATCCATGCCGAACCGCCGGTGATGCGCGCCGCGCACAAGGGCCGCGAGGGCACAGGGCTAAAGCTCCTCGCCGTCACCGTGATGACCTCCTATGACGACGCCATGCTCAAAGAGATGGGCTTTGCCTATGGCGCGCGCGATCTGGTGCTGATGCGCACCGAGCAGGCGCTGGAAGCGGGCTGCGATGGCGTCATCGCCTCCGCCCACGAGGCCGAAGAACTGCGCGCCCGCTTCGGGCCGGGCTTTGATATCGTCACCCCCGGCATCCGCCCGGCAGGCAGCGCCGCAGACGATCAGGCGCGTATCGCGACGCCGGCAGAGGCCATCTCCATGGGTGCCACCCGCATCGTGGTGGGCCGGCCTGTCAATGCCGCCCCCGACCCGCGCAAAGCCGCGCTGGCGATCAATGCGGAGATGGCGGGGGTTTAAAAGAGTCCCTGACTGTCATAGCCCACGCGATGTCTCCCCCCGCTTGCGGGGGGAGTGGTCCGAAGGACCGAGGGGGGGGGGAGAATTGCTGATACAAGTGCCCCCCTCCGTCAGCTACGCTGACACCTCCCCCGTAAACGGGGGAGGACACCACATTCATCGAATAACCAAACAAAAACCCCGGACGTCACCGTCCGGGGTTTTTCAAATCGCAGATAAGCGAGAGCGCTAGATCGTCGCGTTGATCCATTCCTCGATCTTGCCTTTGGCCATGGCGCCCACCTTGGTGGATACCAGCTCGCCATTATTGAAGATCATCAGGGTCGGGATACCGCGCACGCCATACTTGCCCGGCGTCATCGGATTCTCGTCGATATTCACCTTGGCGACCGTGATCTTGCCGGAGTGCTCGGAAGCGATCTGGTCGAGTGCAGGCGAGATCTGCTTGCACGGCCCGCACCACTCGGCCCAGAAATCCACAAGCACGGGGCCACCCGCCTTGAGAACATCGGCTTCGAAAGAATCGTCAGACACCGCTTTGGTCGACATGGGCTTTCTCCCTTGGAAGGTTATCAGCCAGCGCCCGGACATCGGCACGCTGGCCAGCCTTGATGCCCGTACACCTAGGAAGCCGCTCCCCCACGGTCAAGCGCGCCGGGCTGCGCGGCCAGCTCCAGCGCCGCGTCCATGGCTGCATCGGGCAGCTCCATAAGCCGGCCTGCGTCCGTCCAGACCAGCGCGCAGCGCACGGCCCGGCCCGGGTAGAGCACGCGCAACAATGCCCGGTAGGCTGCCATCTGCGCCAGATACGCCGATGCCACATCGTCTACCTTGTCGGGCGGCGGGCGGTTGGTCTTGAAATCGACGACAAGGACACGGTCCGGCGTGACCAGCAGCCGGTCCACCTGGCCGTTGACGCGCACACCCGGCGGCAGGCCCGGCGCAGTGCCACTCAGCGACACCTCGGCGCGCGAGCCAGGACCGAACAGGGGGGCAAACTGGGGGTCCGCCAGAACCGCCAGCGCTTCGCGTGCAATCGCGGCGCGCTCCGCCTCATCCAGCTCCTGATGACGTGCCAGCAGGCGGGCCGCTGCATCGGCGCGCCCGGCGGGTGGCAGATCAGGCAAGGTCTGCAAAAGCTTGTGAATGAGTGTGCCGCGCACGAAGCGGTCCCGTCCGCCTGCTGCAAGTGGAGAAAGGCCAGCAGGCTCTCCCCCGGCCTCCAGCCCGGCCAGAAGGCGTGAGGGGGCAATGGCGCGCGCGGCAATGGTTTCCGGCGCGGCTGGCGTGCGCAGCCAGATGGGATCGGCGACACGCCTGTCCTTCTCGTCCGCCTTCTTCAGGGCCGGGTGGACGTCCACGCCATAGCGCCGGGCCTGCTCGGGATTTTCCCATTCATAATGGGCCGCAATGGCGTCAATCGCCGTCTCTGCGCTGCGCCAGCCTTCGCCCTGCCAGGCGGCGGCGAGACGGCCGTACCAGCTCTCCGGCTTTGGCTCTTTGGCGTTTCCATGGGCATGGCCACAGACGATCAGACGGTCACGCGCGCGCGTCATCGCCACATAGAGCAGGCGGGCGGATTCGTTCTCCTGATCCTTCTTCCAGGCCTCGCGTAGCGCGGTGATGATGTCAGGCGCAAAGCTGTCATTCTCAGACCAGAGCAAACCGCTTTCCTCGTGATCCTCGATCAGCGGATGACGGCCAAAAGCCGGGCTGGTCGTATCGGGCAGGAAGACGATGGGCGCTTCCAGCCCCTTGGCGGCATGCACGGTCATCACGCGCACCTCGTTACGTCCGCCTTCGGGGTCACGCTTCAGCTCGCTATCGGAGCGGGTAATGGCATCGATGAAGAGGGCAAGCGAAGGCGCGCCTTCGCGCTCATGGGCAAGCGCGCGGGAGAGGAACTCCTCCAGCGGATCGCGCGCCTCCTCGCGCAGGCGGGCATAAACGCGCGCTGCGCGGCTTTCGCCGGTATCGCAGGCCTCGCTCAGGAAGCGCGCGAAGAAGGCATAAGGGGTCAGCGTATCGACGCGCCCGCGCACAGCCTTTAACGCCGTTTTCGCGTCACTGAGCGCAGGGTCATCGCTGCGCTGGAGCGCCTCCCAGAGCGAGCCTTTTCGCTTATGGGCGAGGCGGAACAGCACATCGTCGTCAATCGGCGGCGCCTCTGCGCCTACCGGATGGAAGGCCGGGCCTTTGAGCACTTCGGCCAGCGCCAGGTCATCGCCCGGCTGCAGGGCGAAGCGGGCCAGTGAGAGCATGTCCTGCACGACGAGCTGATCGGGCAGGACCATACGGTCCGCGCCCGCCACCGCCACATTCCGGATTTTCAGCTGACGGATGATCTCCATGAACAGCCCGCCGCGCTTGCGCACCAGTATGACGATATCGCCCGGCGTTGCCGCCCGCTGGTGCCAGTCCGGCTTCTCCTCCCACACCGCATCACCACGCTCGATAATGCTGGCGATCTCCTGCGCCACGGCTTCAGCGAGCTGGTTGCGCGGGGAGTTGTAACGGGCCTTGTCGACCGGGCCGTCCGGTTCGTCGTCCAGGCTGTCATCCTCGCCCTTGGGCAGTCTGGGCGTGACCGGCCATATCTCCACGCAGCCCGGCGTGCCGCGCCGTGCCGCCTCGTGCCCGCGATAAGCCATGAAAGGGTGGTTGCCGGCAGCTGGCGCGGCCTCCACCGTCTGTTCGCGGTCATCCTGCAGCTTGGTTTCCGGCGCGCCGGACAGGAATTTGGTTTCCAGACCTTCGCGAATATCGGCAAAGGCCATATCGACCGCTTCCAGCACTTCCGGCGCGGAGCGGAAGGAGGTTTTCAGTTCCGGCTTCACAAACGCCAGCTGCGCGCCTTCGGCTAGACCGGCAAGCTTGGTGCCTTGCGCGATGAAGCGGGCCGGATCAGCGTTCTGGAAGGAATAGATGGACTGCTTCTCATCGCCCACGCAGAACACGGTGCGGGCCAGCGCACCCGTCCGTTCCCGGCCCTCTCCGGCAAAAAACTCCGCCGACAGAGCATCGATGACATCCCATTGTTCCGGCGCGGTGTCCTGCGCCTCGTCCACAAGGATATGCTCCAGCCCGCCATCGAGCTTGTAGCGTACCCAGGCCGCCATCTCGGCGGTGCCAAGCAGCCGCGAGGCCCGCACCACCAGATCGGCAAAATCCACCGCGCGTTCGCGCGTCAGCAAGCGCTGATACTCAGCTATAAAGGCCCGCGCGAGGGTGAGGCTTGCCGATGTCAGAGCGTGCAGGCGTGCAGCCGTCAGTTGGCGCAGCACCGTCTCCATGCGCGCCCGTTCGCTGCCCTCCGGACCGAAAAGACCAATCAGCTCCGGGCAGGCCTCGCCCGCACTCTTCACAAAGAGCGAGGCGCGCAACGTGCCGGTTCCCGTCAGCATGAAACCGCAATAGGCATCGAAGGCGCGGTCCACCTCCCCCGCCCGCGCAAGACGCAAGGGCGCGTAGAGTTTGTCCGCGTCCGCTTCGGCATGTTTGGCCGTGGATGCCGCTATCGCATCAGCGCATCTTTGCACGGCATCCAGATCCAGCCCTCCAATGAAACCGGCCTTGAGGCGCACTTCATCCGCATCCGGATCAATGCCCAGCATGCGTGCAGCCTCGGCGATCAGCGGGCCTTCGCCCTGCGCCCGTTCAAACAGCTCCGACAGGCGATGGCGCTGGTGTGCGGCCTTTTTGAATATCTCCTCAAAGCCAGTGGGTCCGGCGCGCACGGTGATGGCCTCGATGGCCATGGCAAGCGCGCCTCCCCGGTCGCGCCGGGCGGTCTCATAGACGCGCAGTTCTGCTTCGCGGCGCACCCGCGCGCTCTGGGCGTCTTCCTGTGTGGCAAAGCCCGGCGGCAGCCCGGCCTCCAGCGGAAACTGGCGCAGCAGCGAGTCGCAGAACGCATGCAAGGTCTGCACTTTCAGACCGCCCGGCGTTTCCAACGCGCGCGCAAACAGCTTTCTCGCCTCGGCAAGACGCCCCGCGTCCGGCTCAGCCTCCTCGCCGGTCAGCTTTTGCAGTTCGGCGCGAAGCTTTTCGTCGGCCATGACAGACCAATCGCCCAGCTTGAGGAAGAGCCGGGTCTGCATCTCGCCCGCCGCCGCCTTGGTGAAGGTCACGCACAAGATGCGGTCCGGCGGCACGCCTTCCAGCAGCAGGCGCGCCACCCGGTCGACCAGCACGCGCGTCTTGCCAGAGCCCGCATTGGCTTCCACGAACACGCTGGCGCGCGGATCGGCCGCCGCACGCTGCGCGGTGGTGGCGGAAGCCGCGACGGCAGGATCAAAGCCGGGCGCACTCATGACCTATCCTCCGCATCCGGATTGTCGGCATCCGGGGCGGTCGACCATTCAGCCCGCCGGGCGAGATGATCGTAATCGCCATAGCGATTGACCCATTTGCTTCGGGGCTGGCTTTCATAAGGGTGCCCGGAGTCAGCGAACTTCGCCGCATAGCGCTGCAGGCGTTCCAGCGCCTGATCGGCCAGCGCATCGGCGTCGAGCCCCTCCTTCGACTGGATGCGCCGTTCCTCGCCGGGCTTTTTCGTGCCCTTCACATTGAGATAGACAAACCCGCCCAGCGCCTTGGGCGGCACATCCTTGAAGCCGCCTGCGCGCACAATCGCGCCCAGCAAGGGCATTTGCGGCGCAAAGCCGGCCAGCACTTCATCCACGCCGGGCATGCTGCCCGTCTTGTAGTCAATCACCTCGTACTGCCCGGCCTTCAGATCGATACGGTCCGGCTTTCCAGACAGGACAAAATCGCGTCCGCCTGCAGGAAAGCTAAGTGTGCCGCGCTCCTCGATAGTGGCTGCCACAGGCAAGCTGCCTTCGCTTCGGCGGCGGGACTCCGCCTCCACCATCCAGCGGGCGCCATGGGCAAAGCGAGCCAGCTCCACGGCCATTTCGCTTTCGGTAAAGCCTGCCTCCAGCAAGGCCGTTTCGCCCAGCGAGACAAGCCGTTCAAGCGCGTCATCAGGCAGTTTGGGGCGGTCACCGAGTTCCTTTACCCAGTGCTCCAGCGCGCTGTGCCAGGCCGTGCCGCGCTCGGCATGGCCGGGTTCACGGTCCAGCGGATCGAGCACATCCAGTTCCAGTATGCGCTGGGCATAGATGTAATACGGATCACGCACCCATTTCTCGATCGCCGTGACGGACAGGGAGGCGGGCCGGGCGGCGACGGGCGGGCGGGGCATTGGCTCGGCGATCTGTGTCGGCGCGTCCGGCTGGTCCAGACGCGCGCCAAGCGCCAGATAATCATATGCCGGTTTGAGGGCGGCTTCCGCCTCCTCCTTCCCCATCGCGCCGCGCGTAAGCGTCTGCAGCCGCCACAGCCAGCGCGAGGCGACCGTGGGAGCGCCATCTGCGCTGGTTGAGCGGGTCAGGATGACATCCGGCAGGCAGGCAAGCTCGGCAAAATCGTGCGCAGCAAGGCCGAGGCGCCGTTCGGGCGGCGGCAGGCCTGCCGACTTCCTCATCGGCCGGGAGAGGAACGGATCGCTGCCAAGCTTTTGTGGCCAGACGCCTTCATTGAGGCCCGCCAGGATCACGCGGTCAGCATGCAGAAGGCGCGCTTCCAGCGGCCCCAGAAGGGCGAGGCGCGGATGCGCGCCGGAACGCGGCCGCACCCGCCGCCCGCGCGCGGTTTCCAGAAACACGCGCGTAAAGGCCCGCAAGGACAGCGGCGGCAGCGCCTCTGCCTTATCGAGAAATTCGCGCATCAGCCCGGCTGCGCTGTCGCCTGCCTCGCCTGCCCATAGCCGGTCTGCGCCGAGGGTATCGCTAGCGGCAAGGTTCTCTGCGGCTTGCGCCAGTGCCTGCGCGAACGAGCGGGCAGGCTGGTCTCCCTCCAGTGCCAGCAAGGGTGCCAGCGCCCCTTCGATACGGGCAATGATCTCCAGCCAGCGTGGCGTCTTGCCTGTCTCCACGCGCGCCATGACATCGGCAAAGCTTTTGCCGGGCCTGCGTCCCCGCAAGGTCTGGCGTTCCATGTCCGCAATATCGGCCATCAGGGCGGGGCGTTTCTCGCCCAGCGCGAAGAGCGGCGAAGCCCACAGAGCCGCCAGCGCCAATGCAGAGCCGGGATCGCCCGCGCACTCCAGAACCCGCATCAGGAAGGCCCCCGGCGCGGTATCGCTCAAGGCTTCGCCCGCGCTGTCGTCCAGCTCCACGCCGAAGCGGCTCATTTCCGTGGTGATGCGCCGGGCGAGCGCCCGGTCGGGCGTCACCACCATGGCCGTCCTGCCCGGCGTCTCCAGCGTCTCTCTCAAGGCCAATGCGATAGCGCGCGCCTCGCTGGCCGGATCGCGCGCTTCAATGGTTGAAAGGCCATGTATGCCCAGCCCGACGACATCACCGCCCCAGGCCTCGCTCAGCACGCCGATGCGCTTGAGCCAGTCGGCTGTCTCGTCTGCAGGGCGCAGCGCCTCCGTAATCAGTCGCGCACGCGCCTGCGCGCGTGCCTCATGCCTGTCCGGGCTGGAGGTTTCCTGTGCCACCCTTACCGGCGCCAGAGGCCATTCCTTCACATCGTTGCGGCCAATCGCGATACTCCCGATCAGCGCCTTCATGGCCCGCTGCGGGTGGCCTTCATCAATCGCCTTCCAGCTCGCCTCATCCATGAAACCGGCAAAGCCGGGCAGCACGACCGCGCCGCGGTGCAGGCCGGCTACGACGCGCAAGAGATGCGCCGATGCGGGGATGGAGCCTGTGGAGCCAGCTGCGATGACCGGCCCCGGCGGCGGGCTTTCCTGCCACCGGTCCGCCAGCGCATTCAGCAGCGTCGAACGCCGCGCAGCCGGGTCCGTCAGGCCGAGTGCCTTGAGGTGCAGCGGCCATTGCTCCAGCACGATGTCCAGAAACAGCGCCGCCTCCTGCCGGTCGGCGGGCAAGGCTGCACGCACCGCCGGATCCTCCAGCGCGCCAAGGCCGGTAATTTCTTCTGATGCCAGCTCGTCCAGCAGGCCCGCCAGCGCATCAGCCAGCACCAGCGCGCCATCGGGCGTCATCTCCCGGCGCGCCGCTTCCTCGCGGGCAAGGATCAGGCTGGCCAGCTCGAAGCGGCGGCGCGCAGCACTGATTGCCGGCAGGGCCAGATGCTCAAGCTCGCCCGGTTCAAACGGCGGCTCATCCGCATCGACATCGCCCAGCGGGCGGATCAGCGGCAATATGGCGGCGCTGATGCCATTTTCGGCCTGTATGGCGCTGAACGCCTCGCCAAGCGCCCGGCCCGCCCGTCGCGTCGGCAATAATACGGTGACACCCGCCAGCGCTTCGGGGTCAGGGAATTCGGCCACCAGCGTGCGCGCGAGGCTTTTCAGGAAATCCGCCGCGGGCGCCAGCGTGAAGACACGCGGGGAAGGTGTATCGAATATGCCGGGCGGCTCGCTCATGCCTGCGAGCGTAACCGATTCTCGACCTCGCGGTGCGTTTGCGGATCGCCGACATGCATCCAGAACGCGTCCATGACCTGCCCGGTCACACGCCCCTGCGCCAGCGCCACGTCCCAAATCCGGTTGGTGGAGAACGGCTCGCACGGCCAGCCCTCCAGCACGCGCGGATGCATCACCTGCACGCCTGCATAAAAGAGCGGTTCGGCGCCGGCGGGCGCATCGCGGAAACGTTGCAGGCGGCCTTGCGCGTCCATGGCGAAATCGCCTGGTCCCTCGAGCCCGAGAAGATTGCCCTTGCGTGCCAGCAGCAGGCGGAAATCCATCGTGCCTGCGTCAAAACCGTCTGCCAGCCGGGCCAGCTCTGCGCCCTTCTCATCGACCCAGAAGGCATCGATATTGGCGACAAACACCGGATCACCACCCAGCAGCGGCGCAGCCTTCACCAGCCCGCCTCCGGTTTCGAGCAACTGGTCTGTCTCATCCGAAACGTGAATACGTGGCGCGCCTTCGCGGGCGGCCAGATGGGCGCGCATGCGCTCGGCGAAATGGTGGATATTGACCACGGCATCGGACACACCCGCCCGCGCCAGCGCATCGAGCGTCCAGTCCAGCAGGGCGCGGCCATTGACCTCCACCAGCGCCTTGGGCCGGTCATCGGTCAGGGGCCGCATGCGCGTGCCCAGCCCTGCCGCCATGACCATGGCGCGCGACGGCCTCACCGCGCACCCTCCGGCATGGCCTTGCGAACCAGCGCGGCCACATCGCGCAAGGCAGGGTGAGCGAGATCACGGTCGAAATGGGCTTTCACGCGGGGGATGAGATCGAGATAGCGCGCCTTGCCGTCGCGCTCTGCCAGACGCACGAAAATGCCCAGGATTTTCGCGTTGCGCTGCGCGCCGAGCACCGCATAGGCCGCGTCAAAGCTCGCGCGGTCATTAAGCTTTGCCGCCTTGAAGAAGCGGTCCTTCAAAGGCTCTGCCAGATCGGGGGATACGTCGCGGCGCGCATCTTCGATCAACGAAACCAGATCATAGGCCGGGTGGGCAAAGAGCGCGTCCTGAAAGTCCAGCAATCCGGTACGCCCCTCCACCTCACGATCGGGCAGCCAGAGCAGGTTCTCGGCATGATAGTCACGCAGTGCCAGCCCCGGCGCATGCGCCTCCAGGCTGGCAAAAGCCGCCTGCCAGACGCCCTCCCATTCGGCGCGCAAATCATCGGAAGGCCGGACCGCAAAGCGGGGCAGATACCAGTCGAGATAAAGCCCGGTCTCGGCGAGCAGTGCCGTCTGGTCATAATCATGCACACGCCATGACTGGCCTTGTGCCTCGAAAACCGGCGCAAAGCTGGAGCGGTAGATTGCCGCCAGCGTATCGACCGCGCTGGCATAAAGCTTTCCCTCATGAGCGCCTGCCGGAATGGCGCGCGCATAGAGCCCCTCGCCCAGATCCTCGATCAGCAGAAGGCCTTGCTCCATGTTGGCGGCGAGAATACGCGGCGCGGAAAACCCGCGCTCGATAAGCGCCTGCGCAATACCGGCAAAGGCCGCGACATTATTGCCCGCCAGCCGGGCGACAGCGTTATAGCCGAGCGCATGGCGCTCTTGCGGGCTGGCATTATCCGGTGCCAGAGGTGTTTCGGCAGCAGCGGGTGCGTCCATCAATATGGCGCGCTCACTGCCCTTGCTGGCACGGAAATACCGCCGCGTGGACGCATCACCCGGAAACGCGGTGACAGCCGCATCGCCCCAGCCTGCTCCTTGCAGAAACGCGGCGCGCTCACCGGCGCGGACATCCTCAGACACTGATACGGGCAAGGCGCTCCCCCCAGCTGCCATGCGCGGCGAGGCGCGCTATCCGCCTGTGCTCTTGCCCGGCAACGCCGTCAAAATCCAGTGTGATTTCCAGCCGGTTCTCGCTCAATGCGTCATCCAGCCGGTCCGGCCATTCGATGATGACAACACCGTTTGCAGCAGCATCCTCAAGGCCCAGCTCGATCAGCTCTGACGGGTCCTCCACCCGGTAGAGATCGGCATGGAGCACATCAAACCCGGCGCGCGACACATAAGCCTGCACCAGCGTGTAGGTCGGGCTTGGTACCTCCTCCACGCCTGCAATATCACCCACAAAAGCACGCGCCAGCGTGGTCTTGCCCGCGCCTAGCCCGCCGGTCAGCAGGATGACATCGCCCGGCACGGCCAGCCCGGCCAGCACCGCGCCAAGAGCAGTGGTCGCCTCGATACTGTCCAGATGAATCGTCTTTTCTTTCATGACGCGCAGTAAGGCGCGCATTCACGCCCGCAGCAAGAGCCGCCGCATCCATACAGGCAGCCACCTCCCCTTGCAGGCCAGCCGCAAACCGGCCAAGAAAGCAGGCATGAGCACGAATGCTGGAACGGTAATTATCGGAGCGGGTCAGGCGGGCCTGTCCTGCGCGGCAGAACTGCGCCGGCGCAAGTATGACGGCCCGGTCACCCTGATCGGTGCCGAGCCGCACCTGCCGTATCAGCGCCCGCCTCTATCCAAAGCCTATCTGTCAGGCGAGATGCCGGTGGAGCGGCTGTGGCTGAAGCCTGAGGCCTTTTATCCGGCATCGGACATAGCCTGCCTGACCAATATCCGCGTCACAGCAATTGACCGCGAGACACGCGAAGCCGTGCTGGCTGATGGCCAGCGCATCGGGTTTGAGCATTGCGTCATCGCCACCGGCGGCGAGGCACGTATCCCGCCCATTCCCGGCGCGAACCTGCCCGGCGTTGAAGTGCTGCGCAATCTGGGCGAGGCCGACCATCTTTCCGCAGCGCTGAAAAGCGCACAATCGCTCGCCGTCATCGGCGCTGGCTATATCGGGCTGGAAGTGGCGGCATCGGCGCGCAAGCGCGGCCTGGCCGTGACCGTGCTGGAAGCGGCTGAACGGCCCATGGCCCGCACGGCAAGCCCCATTCTGGGCGGCTGGTTCGGCGCGATCCATCGCGGCTACGGCGTCGATCTGCGCGTCAGCACGCCGGTGTCGTCCATAATCGAGAAGGACGGCAGGGCTGCCGGGGTGTTGCTGGCCAATGGCGAAACGGTCCAAGCGGACTGCATCCTCCTTGCCGCAGGGCTCGCTATCAATACGGGTCTTGCCGAGGCGGCGGGGCTGGAGTGCGGCGACGGCATTCTGGTCGATGCGGCCTGCCGCACCAGTGATCCGTCGATTTTCGCCTGCGGCGATGTCGCCCGTTTCCACTCTGCGCTCTATGGCCGTTCGATCCGGCTGGAGTCGGTCCAGAACGCTATCGAGCAGGGCAAGGCCGTAGCCGCTGCCATTACTGGCGCGGAGGTGAACTATGATCCCGTGCCGTGGTTCTGGTCAGACCAGTACGCGCTCAAACTGCAGATTGCGGGCCTGATCGAAGGCGCAGACTCAATCGTCCGGCGGGGCGATCCTGAAATGGGCAGTTTTGCCGTCTTCCACATCAAGGAGGGCCGCATCATTGCGTGCGAGGCCGTCAATTCGGCACCCGAGTACATGGCAGCGCAAAAGCTGATTGGCAGTGGCAAGACGGTAGACCCGGAAGCGTTGCGCAATCTCGATGTGGCGATGCGCGATCTTCTCGCCTAAATACCACGCAAACATTCAGTTACCGATCAGGGCATCTTATGACGAAAATCACCTTCATCGAGCATGACGGCACCGAGCATACTGTCGAAGCCGTCAACGGGCTGACCGTGATGGAAACCGCCATCCGCAACATGGTGCCCGGCATCGATGCCGATTGCGGCGGCGCGTGCGCGTGCGCGACCTGCCATGTCTATGTCGATCCGGCCTGGGAAGACAAAACCGGCGAGCGCTCCTCCATGGAGCAATCCATGCTGGACTTCGCCTCCGACGTGGAAGCGACCTCACGCCTCTCCTGCCAGATCAAGGTGAGCGACGCGCTGGACGGCCTCGTCGTGCGCCTGCCTGAACAGCAGGGTTAAACCCGCTCAACCTCACGCCTCACAATAGCCTGCACCAGCCCTGCTGGCGCCAGCTTGGTGAGCACATATACCGCGCGCATTTTCGCGCCCGACACCACAAAGCGCTTGCGCCCGTCCAGCCCGCGTATCACGTCGCGCGCCACCTCGTCTGCGGTGGTGGAGGTGAAGCTGTCAAAGGTGCGAAGCCCATCCATGCCGGCGGCGCCCTTGAAGGGTGTGTCCTTCACCGCCGCCGGGCAGACCGTCATCACCCGGACACGGGAACCCGCCTCTTTCAGCTCGCGGTCCAGCGCCAGCGAATAATGGCGCACGAAGGCCTTCGTCGCGGCATAGACCGCCATGAAGGGCACGGGCTGGAACGCCGAGTTGGAGGCGATATTGGCAATCGTCCCGCCCTTCTTCTCCATCAGCGGGATGAAGGCGCGCGTCATGGCGTGCAGGGCGGAGATGTTGAGCGCAATCATGGCCTGTTCGCGCGCCGGGTCCAGCTGCGCCGATGCGCCAAAGAAGCCGATCCCGGCATTATTGACCAGAATGTCCGGCGCTTCAGTCTTCTTCACCCATTGGATGATCCGGCCGATCGCATCGGCTTCGGTCAGGTCCGCGCACAGCGCATCAATCTCCGCTTCAGGAAACTCGACTTTTAGCGCGCCCTGAGCGGCATTGATCTCTGCCGGGTCAAGACTGATCCACGATACCTGCCAGCCGCGCGCCAGCGCGCGCCGGGTAAGCGCCAGCCCGATCCCGCTCGATCCGCCGGTGATGAGGATGCGCGTCATTCGGCATGTGTCCCGTCAAGGCGCGGCGGCACCGGAAAGGCGTCAACCGTGGGCCGGTCAAGGCCGCCCGTCCAGATCTGACCCTGCCAGGGCACCACGGTGGTCGCGCCCAGCTCGCCCTCTCGCGTCGGCCCGTAGAGCACACGCACCGGCTCTCCGAGGCGATTGACCGCCAGCCCCATGACCGGACGCGCGGGCAGTTCCGGCTCGCCAAACACATCGGCAAAGCGGCGCATGAGACGCTTGAGCAGCGGGCGCGGATGGAAAAACTCCATCAGCTCGCTATGCCGCGACGGCATGGCGATCCACAGAAGATTCTCCTCCGGATCCCAGTGAATATTGTCGGGATAACCCGGCAGGCCATCGATCAGGATGCGCAGATTGCCGGTGACCGGATCAAGCACATGGACCTGACGTGCCCATGTTTCATTGATGAAGACATCGCCCGATTCCGGATCATGGGCGACACCATTGGCAAAGGCGAGATCATCGGCAAGCACGCGCCGCGTGCCGTCCGGCGTATAGGCGAGTATCCGCGCAGTCTGTTCGCCTTCCCAGAAGCTTTCCATGTACTCGCCATAGCCATAGCGCCCCGACGCATCGGTGAGGATGATGGTACCGTCTTCGAGAATGGTCAGGTCATCGGTGAAGACGAGTGCCGGGAACTCGCCCGGTTCATCGATCACCGTCCATTCGCCGTCATCCAGCCGGATCAGGCCGGCCAGCGCATCGGCCACGTGCAGCACGCCATCAGGTGAGAAGGCCAGGCCCAGCGGGCGCCCGCCCGTATGCGCCACTTCTTCCCAGCCCCCTTCGGGCGCGCGCGCCATGATGCGGCCATCGGCAAGCCCGGTATAGAGCCGCCCGTCCGGACCCGGTTCGAGGTCTTCGGCCCCCTGCAAGCCCTCTTCCGTCAGGACAGGCTCGACCGGATCGGCAAACAGCGCCTCCAGAGCCGGATCGGGCGGAGCCGGGTTGAAATAGCGCGCGTCAAGCGAGCCCGGCCCGAACAGCAGCAATATGGCGACGCCAAACAGCCCGAACAGAACCGCCACAAGCCGGATAATCCACGCCATCATTGCCCCCTTAAGCGTCCTGAACCGTCCTGCCAGCTTCCCTTGAAAGGCACGGGCTTGGCAAGGGCTGAGCCATGCCGGTCCGCCTCACGTCACCGCGTTGCGCTTGCCAAAGCGCGGCTCGGAGAAGCGCCCTGACTGGATGATCTCCACCATGATCTGCCCCGCGTTGAATACCTGCGCGTGGGTCAGATAGAGCGGCGCGAAGCCGAAGCGCATCACGTCCGGCTCCCGGAAATCGCCGATCACGCCTTCGGCAATCATCGCCTGCACAACCGCATAGCCGTCCTCATGGACGAGGCTGACATGGCCAGCGCGCTGCGCTGAAGGCGGCGAGATCGTCTCAAGACCGAGCGGCGCGATGGCCGCCAGGAAGGTGTCGCCGAGCGCGCGGGCCTTGGCCTCCACCTGCGCCATATCCAGGCCCTCAAAGGCGCTCAGCGCCCCGTGGAGCGCGCTCATGGAGAGGATGGCAGGTGTGCCCGCAGCAAAGCGGGAAACGCCTGTAGCGGGCTTGTAGCCATCCTTGAAGGCAAAGGGCGTGGCATGGCCCATCCAGCCCGATAGCGGCTGGGCGAAGCTCTCCACTACATCGCGGTGGCAGTAGACGAAGGCAGGCGCGCCCGGCCCCCCATTGAGATATTTGTAGCCGCAACCCACGGCGTATTTCGCGCCATCGCGCTCCAGCTGCAGGCCCACAAGACCCGCCGCATGCGACAGATCCCAGATGATCGTCCTGCCGAGCCGGGCGGCCTCGCGCTCTTCTGCCGCGATGTCGACCTTGGCGGCTGTCTTGTAATGCACAGCGCTCCTGACCAGCACGTCATGTCCGTCGGGCAAGCCCGCCACGCCCGCACCCGGCTCGATCAGGGTGAAGGGTGTGCCCGACAGGCGTGCCAGCCCCTCCATCACATAGCCATCGGTCGGGAAGTCCCCGCGCTCCACCGCCACGCCCTTCGCCCCGCCCATGACGAGACCGGCGGCCAGCTTGAAGAGATTGACCGAGACGGAATCGCCCGCGATCACGCTTGTCTCGTCGACGCCGATCAAGCGGGCAATGCGCGCGCCGGTGCGCAGCGGCAGCCCCATCCAGTCAGCGCTGTTCCACGAGGCGATGAGGTCATGGCCCCACTCTGCTTGCGCCGCTTTTGTCAGCGCGTCGAGCGCCGGACGCGGGGGCGGGCCCAGCGAATTGCCATCGAGATAGATCACGCCCTGCGGCAGATCGAACAGCCTGGCCGTATCGGCAAACGGGTCATTCCGGTCCAGCGCGCGCGCATCATCGAGTTGCATCAGCTCAATTCCCTCAAGACCGCCCTCACCGGCGCAGCATCCAGCCCGGCGAGCTTCAGCGGCAGGGCTATCAGCTCGTAGCGTCCCTCGGCCACATCATCCAGCACCAGCCCTTCAAGAATGCGCATGTCATGCGCGGCCACGCGCTTGTGCGCATCCATGGTCTTGGAGGTTTCGGGATCGACCGAGGGTGTATCCACCCCGATGAGCACCACGCCGACAGAGGCAAGATAATCGATGGCGTCAGGAGAGATGGCCGTGAACTCGCTCTCCCATGTCTCTTGCGGGGCCTGCCGCCAGGTGCGGATCAGCACGCGCTCCGGCACCGCCTCCCCGCAGACCCGGCTGAGCTGCAGCTCGACGGCAAAGCGCGTCACGACCGGCCATTCGCCCAGACAGTGGATCACCGCGCATTCACCCAGATACGGCTGCAGCGCGACACCGGCCATGTCCGTCCCGTCCGCCTGATAGTGCAGCGGGGCATCGGCATGTGCGCCGGTGTGAGTGGAGATGGTCAGCTTCGAGACATTGACCGGCGAGCCCTGCCCCATGTCCCAGGTCCGCTCGAACTGAACCGGCGTATCACCCGGCCAGACCGGCAGGCCGGGACGGATGGCAGGGGAGATGTCGATGATGCGGGTCATGAAAGCTCACCATATGTGAACTCCCGGCCGAACGTCAGTGAGAGCCGGGACCTCGGGCAGGAGAAGCGGGACCAGACCCCGGATAGCCCTCCGGGCTTCCGGGGTTTCAGCGTAACACGCCCCTATAACGGCCCCCGCGCCATGATGCCGCCATCGATGACAAGGCACTGGCCGGTCATGTAGCTGGAGGCGTCGCTGGCGAGGAAATGGATGGCGGCGGCCATGTCTTCGGGCTGACCGACACGCTGGAGCGAGAAATTGCGCTTCATCATGTCATCAAGGCCGGGATTGGAGGTCAGCGCGCTGGCAAGCTTGGTCTCGGTCAGGCCCGGGCAGAGCGCGTTGACGCGCACCTTGTGGCCGCCTGCTTCCTGCGCCAGCACCTGCGTCATCGAGATCACCGACGCCTTGGTGATGGAATACACGCCCTGAAAGAAGCCGGGGCGCAGACCATTGACCGAGGCGACATTGACGATGGAGCCGCCGCCTGTCTCCTTCATCATGTGGATCGCGCCGGTCGAGAGGAAGAACGGCCCCTTCACATTGACGTCGAACGTCTTGTCGAACGCGTCTTCGGGCGTGTCTTCGACGGGTCCGAAATAAGGGCTGGTCGCGCCGTTATTGACCAGAATATCGAGCCGGCCCTCTTCCTTGCGGATGGCTTCCAGCGCCGCGTCACGGTCCTGCGCGCTGCCCAGATGCAGGGTCATGGCGCGCGCCTTGCCACCCGCTTCACGGATTTCAGAGGCCACGCGCTCGCAGTCTTCAATCTTGCGGCTGGCCGCGATCACAATGGCGCCATTGCGCGCCAGACGCTTGGCCGCTGCCTCGCCAATACCCCGGCTGGCACCCGCAATCAGCGCCACCTTGCCGTCCACGCGCAAATCCGTCTCGGTCATGTTCCGGTCCCCTTATGATTTTGAAAATGCCTGCCACCGCCCGTTCGGAGACGCGCGGCGGCAGGAAATATTGGCGGCTCTGGCTAGTCAGCACCCAGAAGCGCGTCGTAGTCGAGCTCCGAAGACGGGATTTCCCCGCCCGGCCCTTGCAGATAGTGGCGCATCCAGCCCATCAGGCGGTGGGCATAGTCAAACTGCGCCGCCGCATTGCGCAGGCCATGGCCCTCGCCCGGATAGGTGACAAGGCGCACCGGCGCCTCACCGGCCAGCTTGAGATAACGGTAGAGGATATAGCCCTGCGACGGGGCCACGCGCGTATCCACCTCGCCATGCATGACCAGGGTCGGCGTGGTCGAGCCGTGCGCATGCATGATCGGGGAATGCTCGAAATACCACTCCCAGTTCTCCCACGGATAATGGATGAAGTGGACATCGACCATTTCGACCGGGATGTCGGTATTGCCCATGAAGGAAACGAGATCGGTCAGCGCCACGAACGGCACGGAAGCGGCGAAATGCTCGCTGGCGACGGTTGCGCCCCAGGCGGACGCAAACCCGCCATAGGAGCCACCGGTAATCCCGACGCGCGCAGGATCGATCACGCCCTGATTGGCGAGATAGCCGACGCCATCAACAATATCCTCGAACTCCTCGCCGGGAGGGTTGAGGTGATCAAGCTCGATAAAGGCAAAGCCGCGCCCGGTGGAGCCACGATAATTGGGATAGAAGACGGCAAAGCCTTCGCCCGCCCCGATCTGGCCGGGCCGTGAATAGCCGGTCAGCCAGCCATTATGGTCGTGCGCTTCCGGCCCGCCATGAACGACCGCGATCATCGGCCAGCCATTTTCAGGGGCCTCGCCTTGCGGGGTGATGAGCACGCCTTCCACCTCGACGCCGTCACGCGCCGTCCAGCGCACCACGCGCTGCTCGCCGAGTGTGCGGTTTGCCAGCCAGGGATTGAGGTCGGCCCAGCGCGCCGGGGCTTCACCCGGGCGGGCCACATACACGTCACGCGGATGGGAGGGGCTATCGGCCACGAAGGCGATTTGTCCGCTATCACCATCAAGGCTCAGCGAGTGGGCGACATAGCCGCCATGGGCTTCGCGTGACACTTCCTCACCTTCGGGCGTGTACACAACCCAGGCACTGTCCTGACGTACATGGGCCAGGGCGAGGATCTGCCCGTCATGCCATTCAAAGGTGCGGATATGCTGTTCGGCGTCAGGGGCGATCTGGATGTATTCGCCGCTCTGCACGTCCGCGACATGGATGGTGCCGGCCGTTGAGTCAGAGCGGTTGATCGCCGCCAGGAAGGCAAACTGCGATCCGTCCGGCGAGAAACGGCCGGTATCGATCTTGCCCGGTGTTTCGACCGTGCTGATCACATCGCCGCTTTGCGTGTCCACGAATGACCAGCGCTGTTCCATCATGGAATCGTCAACTGATGGCGTCGGGGCGAGCGTCACCGCAAGGGTTGATCCGTCCGCGCTCAGCTGAATGGCCGAAGCATGGCCGGCCAGAGCCAGCGGCTCGGCCGCGCGCTCATTATCGCCCAGCCCTGCCCGCCAGACATAGGAGACCGGCTGGTTTTCCTCGTAGACATTCGCCCGGAAGCCGCGCTCGCGCAGCGCGCTGGTGTCCGGCAGGTTCGGGTCGCGGCCAATGAAATAGATCGAGCTTGCGTCCGCCGACAGAAGATAGCCCTGCACGCCCGTATCCGGGTGATAGAGCCGTTCCGGTTCACCACCTGACAACGCGACCCGGTAGAGCGCAGGGCGCTCATCGCCCTCACGGCGGGCCATGAAGGTGACGCTCTCGCCATCGGGATGCAGCGCAACAGCGCTGATCGTATTGTCTCCGGCGACCAGCGCGCGCAGTGCGCCGGGTGCATCGGCGGCATAAAGATGCAGGGACGGGGCGCCATCACTGTCGCCGGCGCGAATATCGCGCGGCACCGACACGGTGAAGGCAAGCTGTCCGGTGGCGGGGGCGATCAGCACCTGCCCCGCCTGACGCAGCTCGAACAGATCGTTGATGGAAACGCTTCTGGCCTCGGCCTGTTCCTGCGCCAGCGCTGGCGTCATGGCGGCCGGTACGGCGATAAACGCGCTGGCGATCATGGCCGCCGCCAGCCGGTGTCTGAGACGCAAAGTCATCGGGTTAGCCTCCCTGCAATCTTGTCGTTGCTGGAAAGCTAAAGCGGCAAAGCGCCCGCGTCGAGCTTCAGGCCGCAGAAGGCATCAGGCGATAATGTCGGGATTGAGCTGATCTTCGAGCGCAAAGATCATGTCCTTGAGCATCAGCTTGCGGCGCTTCAGCCGGACCAGCTTGAGCTGGTCCACCACGCCGCATTCCTGTGCAGCACGCACTTCAGCGTCCAGCGCGCGGTGTTCACGGCGCAGCTCGGCCAGCTTGGCAACCAGCGCATCTTCGTCCAGATCACCGAACATTCTCAGCCAGACACCTGTCATTGGTTGCAACCGGCCAGCCCGGCCGGGCTGGCTGTGATTGCCAATACTTGGACATGACCCACGCCCCTCCGGCATGGCCACCGGGACACGGGGCGCGGACATTACCCTTTTTCGCGCGCGGAGAAAATGGCTTCTTTGAAGCGCGTGACCGGCGCGTCCGGCGCATAGCGCGCGCGATACCCGTCCAGCGCAGCCGCCGCCACATCCGGCCAGTCCGCAGCGCCGGAAAGGGCGGGCGTATCAACCGCCTGCAGCATGGTCTGGGCGATATGTTCTGCGGCCAGCTCGGCGCCGAGAACCGATTGACGCAAAGCCTGCGCAGCCTCTGCCGGGACCGGCGGACGCGGCGCCTTGAGCCCATCACGTACGCGGCGCAAGGGCCCGACCGCCAGCGCGTGCCAGTCACCGGCAATACGCACGGCCTTCTCAAGTGCGGGCAGCGGATCACGCCCCTGCCCGGTGCTCCAGACAATCCAGAAAGCGATATTCACGTCCAGCCCGGCATCCTGCAGCGCCAACGCGGAGCGCTTCACAGGCTCGTGCGCGTAGAGCGCTACGGAGAAATCCCACAGGCTTTGCCCATGCGTGCCGTGCATCAGTTCTTGCCCTTGCGGGCTGCGCCGGGCCGCTTGCCCTCCTTGAGGTCCTCGCCCCAGCGCCGGGTCGGTGTCCAGTCGAGCCCGAACAGGTCCAGCGCCCGGCCCACTGACTGGTCCACCATGTCGTCCAGCGTCTCAGGTTTTGCGTAGAAGGCCGGCAAGGGTGGCATGATGATCGCGCCCATTTCGGTCAGCTGCGTCATGGTGCGCAGATGGCCCAGATGAAAAGGCGTCTCACGCACCATCAGCACCAGGCGGCGGCGCTCTTTCAGGACCACATCAGCGGCACGCGTCAGCAGGCTGGACGTCACGCCGGTGGCGATCTCGCTCATCGTCCTGACAGAACAGGGCGCGATCAGCATGCCAAGCGTCTGGAACGAGCCTGAAGCGATCGGTGCGCCAATATCGGGAAACGCGTAGGTGTGGTCTGCCCGCGCTTTGATGTCGGCAGCCTTCAGGCCCATCTCATAGCCCAGCGTCATCTCGGCGGCCTTGCTGGCCACGACGTGGGATTCCACGCCCAGATCACGCAGCGCTTCGAGCGCGCGCATGCCGTAGATAACACCCGACGCACCCGACAGTCCGACAATCATCCGCTGCGGCAAGGACTTGGGTTCAGACATGGGAAACCCTTCCGCAACACGGACAGTTTTCACCATTGCTAGAGGGGGGTGTTTGATGTTTCACTTGTCATCCTTGATCCAGCGAAGGAGGCTAAACATGCCAGCTGAAGCGCGTATCCGTGAGCTTGACCAACGTCACACGCAACTGGAAAATCGCATTGAGCAGGAGCTCAAACATGCTTCCGCAGATACGCTGCAACTCGCAGACCTCAAGAAACAGAAATTGCGCCTGAAAGAGGAAATTGAAAGCCTCCGGCGCCGACATTGACGCATTTTGCGGCAATTCACCACATGACCGAAGGGCGGACCATGCATGGTCCGCCCTTTTTCGTGATGCTGGCAGAAGCGTATCGGCTGACGGCACATCCCTGCCCGCGCGCATGGACCCGGCCAGCCTGCCATGCGTATCATGCAAGGCACAGACACAGAATTTGCCCGGATGCACCGCCATGCTGAACCTATGCCGCGCATTTTGCCTGACCGCCCTTATGGCTCTGGCCGGCCACGCCCATGGCCAGCCCGCGCCTGCCGGCCAGCAAGGCTCCAACCCCTGCCCTGACGCCAACGAGGCGATGGCCTCCGGCGATGCTGAAGCCGCTGTCGCGGCGCTGCGCGCATGCCTGTCAGCCCGGCTTCATCCCTGGCAGACCGAGGCCGAGCTGCGTGTGCGTCTGGGAGCAAGCCAGCTGGCGCTTGGCGAGAGTGAGGCTGCGCTCTTCACCTATAATCAGGTGATCGCGCTTCTGCGCGACAATGGCGGCAATACCGATATTCCCATCGTACGGCGCAATCGCGCCGTCGCCCTGCTGCAGCTCGACCGCGCGCAGGAGGCATTGGAAGACCTGCTGATCGCGGAGCGCGGCATGCCGCAGGACGATTTCGTCCACATCCTCCTGGGTGGCACCTATATGGAGCTGGACCGCGGCACCGAAGCGATAGCCGCCTATGACAATGCGATACGGCTGGCGCCAGACGCGCCAGGTGGCTGGATTGGCCGCTCTGCCGCCTTTATCGAGCTGGAGCTCATGGACCGGGCGGTGGAAGACGGACGCGAAGCGGTAGCGATTGCGCCCGATGAAGGGTCGGCCCTCAATGCGCTGTGCTGGGCGCTGGTAAAGGCCGAACGGGCAAGCGAAGGCATGGATATATGCTATGCCGCCGTCGAGGCTGAACCGGACTCTGGTGCCATCATCCACTCCCTCGCCGCAGCCCTTGAGCAGATCGGTGAGGATGAGGAGGCCTATCCCCTGTTTGCCCGCGCCTACGAGCTGGAGCCGGACAACACCACGATTGCCGGCGATTATGCCCGCGTGAGCGCCGCGCGCGGCGAGTAGCACACCTCACCTATCCTGATACGGGGAGTACACCGCATGGCCGGTTCGGAACGCGTTGCCATCATTACCGGGGGAGCCACCGGCATTGGCGCTGCCTGCGCACGCCGGCTGGCCGACGAAGGCGTAAGGGTGGTTATCGCCGACACCGACAAGGCCTCGGGCGAGGCGCTCGCCAATGATCTTGCCGCTGCCAAGGGCCGCGCCCTGTTTGTGAGCTGTGACGTTTCCGACAAGCTGTCCGTCGCCAACCTGATGGCCGAGACCCTGTCGGCCTTCGGCCAGCTGGACATCCTCGTCAACAATGCCGCCATACTCGCCAGAGGAGACATACTCTCGCTGGAGCTGGCCGATTTCGACAAGGTGCTGGGTGTCAATCTGCGCGGCGCCTTCCTGGTGGCGCGCTCTGCTGCACGCCAGATGACCCGGCAGATCGAGGAGGAGGACACGCGCGCCGAGGATGCCCGGCGCCGCTATGCGATCGTGAATATGAGTTCGATCAACGCCGTCGTCTCGATTGCCGACCAGCTTGCCTATTCCACCTCGAAAGGCGCGCTCAGCCAGATGACCAAGGCGATGGCGCTGTCGCTGGCTCCCTACGGCATCCGCGTGAACGCCATCGGCCCCGGCTCGGTGAACACCGATATGCTCCGAGGCGTCAATGAGGACAAGGCTGCCATGGACGCGATGCTGTCGCGCACCCCTCTTGCCCGGATCGCGGACCCGGACGAGATCGCCGCCATTGCCTGGTTCCTGGCGTCAAAGGAATCCAGCTATATCACAGGCACCTGCATCTATGCCGACGGCGGCCGCCTCGCGCTCAACTATGTGATGAAGCGCGAGGACTACGAGGACTAGCGGACGAGGAGCCAGCCCATGGACCCCCTCCTGATAGCAGCACTCGCCACCCTTCATCTCGCGGGGCAGCCCCTGGGTGTGCAACCCCTCGACGACGAAGCATGCCTTGCAACCGCCCCGCAGGGAGAGACCGTGGCGAGCCATCCCGACCTGTCCCGCCGGGGTAATGTCGTCATCTTTCGCGCCTCAGCGCCGTCCAGCGGCGACGAGGAGCCAGTGCTGGTCATCAACGGCGCCGGATCTTTTCCTGGCCTTCACACCGCGCAGGGACATATCGCGTGCATCGTCCTTCCTGATTTTGACCGTGCCACCTTCGAGTACACCTTTGCACCGCGCTCCGCTCCGCTTGACGGGGAATATGTCGGCCCGGACCGCTATGACGACATTCGGCTGTACACATCCCGCACCGCCCCTCACCGGTATGAGGAGCATGTGCTGGACAGCATGAACCTGAATGCTGAGCGTCGGGTATTCGTCTATATACCGACTGACGGGCAATGCGCTGCGAGAGGCGGCTGCCCGGTGGTGTTTACGGGCGATGCAATGGCCGCCGACAGGTATGGCGCCACTATCGACGCGCTGGTCAGCCGCGGCATCATTGAGCCTGTAATCATGGCTTCGACCATGCTTGATCCAATGCATCGCCGTACGGAATATGCGCGGTTGAACGAAAGAAGCCCGGCCAATCAGGTACGTTTTGACGCCCACGCCCGGTTTTTCGCCGAGGAATTCATTCCATGGGTGGAAGACAATTTCCAGGTGTCGGACGATCCAGCACATCGTGTATTGTTTGGCTTCTCAGCCTCAGCCGACTTCGCGCTGGCCATGGCAGAAGCTATGCCAGAAAGCTTCGGCAGCGTGCTGGCGGCGTCTCCGCCCATGAACATGCCGGTAAACGTCCGGCCGGATGATCAGGGCGCATGCCCAGACGTCATTATCCGATACGGCTCCTGGGAGGGCGGAATAGCCACCGGCATACGCGCTCACGCCGACGCGTCAAACGCATGCATCCACTTGGAAGAGACGCCGGCGGGCCACGCCCGCCAGCTCGCTACAGAGATGCTTGTCCGCTTTCTGACCGCGCGATACGGCGTACAAGATTACGAGGACTAGTAACTAGTCCTCGTCGCCGTCCTGCGGGGCGCTCTTGCCGAACAGCTCGTCGAGCGTGGTCGGGCCGCTGGAAGCGGGCGCCGTCTCTTCGGCGGGCCGGAGCACGTCTTCCTCAACCTTCACCGTACCGGCTTCTTCCATTTCCTTGCGGCGCTTGGACGCCTTGCGCACCTGCTCGTCGAGATCGATCTGGCTGCAAAGGCCCAGCGAAACCGGGTCGGTCGGCTTGATATTGGCCGAGTTCCAGTGCGTGCGCTCGCGCACGGCCTCGATCGTCGTCTTGGTCGTGCCGACCAGCTTGGAGATCTGGCCATCGGTCAGTTCCGGGTGATTGCGCACCAGCCAGGCGATGGCGTCAGGGCGGTTCTGACGGCGGGAGAGCGGCGTATAGCGCGGACCCTTCTTGCGCGCGGTCTCCTGAAGCTCGGCGTATTTCGGACGCGTCGCCTGCATGCGGTAGGCGGGGTCGCTTTCAGCCTTGGCAATCTCTTCCGAGGTCAGCTGGCCACCCGCAATCGGGTCCGAACCGCGCACACCAGCGGCCACGTCACCATCGGCGATACCCTTCACCTCCAGACGGTGCAGGCCACAGAAATCAGCAATCTGCTCAAAGGACAGGCTGGTATTGTCGACGAGCCAGACGGCGGTCGCCTTGGGCATGAGAATGTCGGACATGGCAATAGGCTCCTTGTCGAGGGGGATGCGCCGGAGACAAAAGAAAACCCGGCGCGGTCCGCCGGGTTTCGGTCGATCCGACCCGCCAAGGCTGGTGTCGGTGACACCTGATATCAATGACGGGATTTGACCCGCTTATAACGCGTGTGCGCCCGCCTTGAAAGAGGGTTTTCCTGACAGCTGCGCGCCTTATGGCACGAGCAGTATCTTGCCCGCATGCGCCATGGAATCCATGCGTTCATGAGCCTTCACCGCGTCGGCCAGCGCAAAAGTGGAATCGATCAGCGGGCGTACCTTGCCCGCCTCCACCCACGGCCAGACATGGGCGCGTACAGCCTGTGCCAGTGCAGCCTTCTCGTCATCGGAGCGCGCCCGCAGCGTCGACCCGGTAAGGGTCTGGCGTTTCAGCATCAGCCCCATCAGATCCACCTCCACCCGTGAACCTTTCAGGAAGGCGATCTGCACCAGCCGGCCAAAGCGGTTCAGCACGGCCAGATTCTTCGCCACATAATCCCCGCCCACCATGTCCAGGATCACGTCCGCGCCACCGGACGCCTTCACGCCCTCCACCCAGTCGTCTTCGCGGTAGTTGAAGACATGGTCCGCGCCGAGCCTGCGGCAGGCCGCGCACTTGTCCGGCGTTCCCGCCGTCGCCATGACGACAGCACCATGGGCCTTGGCCATCTGGATCGCCGTGGTGCCGATACCGCTCGAGCCGCCATGCACCAGAAAGCGCTCGCCGGGTTTGAGTGCGCCAGCCTCGAACACATTGGTCCACACGGTGAAGACGGTTTCCGGCAGGCCCGCAGCGGTGATGAGATCAACACCCTCAGGCACCGGTAGCACCGAACCTGCGGGCGCACGCGCAATGTCGGCATAGCCGCCGCCCGCCACCAGCGCACATACGCTCTGGCCGGTATCAAACCCGCTCACCCCTTCGCCAATCGCCAGCACCGTGCCGGACACCTCCAGCCCCAGCCCTTTCGGTGCGCCCGGCGGTGGCGGGTAGAACCCCATCCGCTCGATCACGTCGGGCCGGTTCACGCCCGCAGCCGCCACACGGATCAGGATTTCACCGCGTGCCGGCGGGGCCAGCGTGATCTCCTCCACCCTCAAGGCCTCCGGCCCTCCGGGCTGCGGCGCGGTAACGATGCGGGTCGTGAAAGCTTCATTCATGGCCGATTATCCGTATCCGCACACAATCGGGGGCGCATGCTGTCCCGGTTTGCGCTATTGTGCTGTCCATAGTGACGGTAAGACGCTGCGTTGTGCAGCCCCGGACGACAGGGAGGTGATCGCCCATGTTTGACGAAGAACTGCCACGTGCCAAGCGCCCGGCCATTACACCCGGCGAAGATATTTCAGCCCTCTCGGTTGCCGACCTGCACGCGCGCATCGAGACGCTGAAAAGCGAGATCACCCGCGCTGAAGCCATGATTGGCCACAAGCAGGACAAGCTGGGGGCCGCCGAAGCCTTCTTCAAAAAGGCCTGATTATTTCGGCAACTGGCCCCGGCCTTGCTAGTATCGGGGACAAACAGGCATGCTGCGTCCCGATATGGGCAAGGCATAAGCTGCACAGATTAACGCCGCGCCGGGTATGGGCGGGGCATTTGCGTGAGGGACAATGGGCGTGATGGACATGGACACCGGCAAGTCCGGCTCGAACGGCGCGGCCAGCGAAGCGGCCATCCGGGTCGCCGATTTCGCGGCCTCCGAGCATTTCAGCCGCCTGTTCCGCGAGGGCATGGACCTTGTCGAGGAAACCGCCAGCTATCTGGACGGGCCGGGCCGGGATGACGCCAAGCGGCTGGGCCGCGCCGGCGCGCTGGCCTATGCGGCTGAATCCATGACGCTGACGACCCAGCTCATGCAGTCGGCTTCCTGGCTTCTCACCCAGCGCGCGGTGAGCGAAGGGGAGATGACGCCCTTTGAAGCTGCTGGCGAGAAATACCGCCTCGGCGGCAAGACCCATACGCGCGAAGGCATGTGGCCGGCGGGCGATGATCCTTGCCCGCCCCGCCTTGGCGATCTCGTCGCCCGCTCGCAGAGCCTGCACGAGCGTTTGAAGCGCCTTGATGACAATCTCTTCCGCGAAGCACCCGGCGGAGCGCCGGGCCGTAACCCGCTCGCCGGACAATGGTCGGCGCTGGAAAGCGCGTTTGCAGGACGGGGTTAAGCAGGGCGGTATTTTCTTAAGCCTCAAGCGCCGGCGGCGGCATCCGCCGCCTTGGCTATCCTCGCTTCGCTGCGGGCGCGCGGTCGCGCTTGCGGCGCTACGCGCCGGGGTGACAACAAGCCCCAAATCCTCCCCCTTCGTCATTCCAGAAAGCCCGTCAGGGCTTATCTGGAACCCAGTCATTCATAAAAATCTGGGTTCCGGGTGTCGCTGCGCTCCCCCGGAATGACGAAATTGGGAGATATTTTTTCACATCGTCATTCCGGCGCAAGCCAGTGCTCAGTCTTCTATTTGTGCTCCGCACATCCGTGCGTCGCTGCGGGTAAAAGTGCCCGGCGCGCAGGCGGGGTTCGCGGAACATCGCAACGTGGCCTGCCCCCGGCTACGACCGGGGGATGCGTTGCGGAACCAAAAAAGGAAACGCCCGCAGCTGAGGGGAGCTACGGGCGTTCTTCTAAAGGCCCCGGCCGTGTCGAGGGGACACGCGCCCTGGTGAGGGGGGTGGGCGGTTAGACACCGAAGCCTTTGAACTTGTCCTTGAAGCGCGAAACGCGGCCCGCACGGTCAACAAGCGTCTGCGTGCCACCGGTCCAGGCCGGGTGCGTGCGCGGATCGATATCCAGCGAGATCTGGTCGCCTTCCTTGCCGTAGGTCGACCGCGTCTTGAATTTGCTGCCGTCCGTCATCACCACTTCGATGAAGTGATAGTCGGGGTGGATATCCTGTTTCATCTGACGGCTCCCGCCTTCAACGTCCGCTGCTCCCAGACCGGCCTTGGCCTGCGGTTTAGCGGAACAAGTCTGCTAGAAATGAGCCGCGGTGTATATACGTGCAAAGCCTGCGGCGCAAGACCATGCAGGCCGCCAAGAGTCAGTGCGTTTTTCCACAAGGACTTAGCGCAGGCTGACTGAACCAGAATCCTGTGGATATCGTCATGGTAGCGTGACGTTAGCTACCTCATCCGCCCTCGTCCTTCGAGACGCTCACTTGCGTTCGCCCTCAGGATGAGGGCGATTGCACTTTTCCCTCATGCTGAGGAGCGCAAAGCGCGTCTCGAAGCATGCCTGCTAACGCGCTTCCAGCTTCAGCTCGATGCGCCGGTTGCGGGCATGGTCGGCCTCGGTGCGCCCGCGCGATATGGGATAGTGTTCGCCCAGCCCCGCCGCCATCAGCCGATTGGCCGGCACGCCTTCGGCCACCAGCCAGTTGATGACCGATAGAGAGCGCGCGGTGGAGAGCTCCCAGTTGGAGGAGAACTGCGCGGAGGGTCCGAGCGGGCGCACATCGGTGTGCCCGTCCACCCGGATCACCCATTCAATATCGTCCGGGATTTCGCGGGTGAGCTGCTGGATGGCGGCGGCGATAGGGCGCAAACCCTCCTGCCCTTCGGGCGATAGCTCGGCAGAGGCGCTATCGAACAGCACATCGGTCTCGAAGACAAAGCGGTCGCCCACCACGCGCACGCCGGAGCGATTGCCGAGTATCTCCACCAGACGCCCGAAGAATTCCGAACGATACTGCGACAGGCGCGCGACCTCGCTGGCCAGCGCCGCATTGAGCCGCGTGCCGAGATTGATGACTTGCGTCTCCAGCTCGGCTTCGCGCGCTTCGGAGGCGTCCAGCGCGGCGTTCAGGCGCGCCAGTTCCATGCGCAATATCTCCATCTGTTCAGACAGCATGGCGATGGTGAGCTGCGCCTCCTCGGACAGCTCTTCGGCCTCGTCGAGTTGTTCGCCAAGCGCGGATATGCGCGCGGTTGTCGCCTCCAGCTGTTCGGTTAGGCTTTCATTCTCCGCCGTCAGCGTGCTGACCCGCAAGGTGAGCGCCGCGTTCTCGGCCTCGGCCATGTTCAGCTCGTTGGCGATCTGGGCGAGGCGCGCATTGAGATCGGCCAGCTGTTCATCACGGCCCGTCAGCGCCGTGGAAAGCGCGTACTGCCCGGTCACGAACACGGCGAGCAGGAAGACGATGACCAGCAGCAGGGTTGCCAGCGCATCGACAAAGCCCGGCCAGTAATCGCCGCTATCGGTCTCGCGTAATTGCTGCAGGCGGGAAAGCGCCATGGCCTATGGGTCCCGGCGGTTGAGCCGGGCCTGCGCTTCCAGCGCACGCACCAGCACCTTGATCTCGTCACGCAGGAGGCGCGCGGCCTCCCGGTTGGCCTCTGCCGCGTCATCGGCAAAGCGCGAGAGCGTCACTTCCAGCTGGCGCGAATGGCGCTCCATGGTGGAGGCAAGCCGGTCCACCGTGTCTGCGGTCTGTTCCAGCAATGCGCCGACATAGGCGCTGGAGCTGTCGCCCTCGCCTGCGCCCACCGGGCCGGCGGCAGACAGGCGCGAGATGGAGGACAGCCATTCCTCGATCTCGTTATAGAAACGGTTCTGCGCCCGGCTCGCCTGCAATTCCAGAAAGCCGATGATGAGAGAACCCGCCAGACCGAAGAGCGAGGAGGCAAAGGCTGTGCCCATGCCCTGTATCGGGTCTTCAATGGCCGCCATCAGGCGCGCCGCTTCCACCTCGCCCGCACCGGATGAGGTGGCAGACACAGCCCGCACCGCCTCGCCCACATCGGAGACGACAAGCAGCAGGCCGTAGAACGTGCCAAGCAGGCCCAGAAAGATCAGAAGCCGGCCGAAATAGCGGGTAAACGCGCCGCTTTCGGCCATGCGCGCGGCCACCGAATCCAGCACCACGCGGGCCGAGGCTGCCGACAGGCGCGCACGCCCGTCCGCCGCATCAGTGATGAGGGCGGCCATGGGCGCAATGAGGGCGGGCGGATTACCGAGCTGGTCGGGGTGGGCGCTGTCGCGCAATTTCACCAGCCAGCGTGCGCTGGGACCAATCGCGAGCGCCTGCTGGAAGGTGTAGAGAATGCCGATCAGCAAAACGCCAAGGATCACGCCATTAATGGCGGCATTGGCCTGGAAGGCGGTGATCAGCGGTTCGTGCAGGACGACTGCCAGCGCCGCCACCACGGCGAGGAACACCATCATCCAGACGATGTACTGGCCGGGGCCGGTAAAGCGCACCTTGCGCGGCTGCGGGGTTTCGGGCGGCAAAGGCAGATCGCGTGAAGGCATGTATGAGCTGTCCCTCTGTTCCGGCAGGGGTCAAGGCATGACCCGTTTGACCATCAGAGACAAGCTTCTTGGCTGTTTTTGGGCGAACGCCGCCTATTTGCCGACTTGGGCCAGCCGCTTTTTCAGCTCGCCGAAGACGAACTCGTTACCGGCCACGATATGCCCGGTCTCCAGCACATCGCCAGAGCCGTCCAGCGAGCCGGCATAGCCGCCCGCCTCGCGCACCAGCACGATGCCGGCTGCAATGTCCCAGGCTTTCAGGCCGCGCTCGAAGAAACCATCAAACCGGCCCGCCGCCACCCACGCCAGATCGAGCGAAGCCGCGCCATAGCGCCGGATTCCAGCCGTATGGGGCATGATGGCGTGCAGCTCGGTGAGGAATTTGGCATGGCCGGACTTGCCAGCGAACGGCATGCCGGTGGCGATCACGCACTCATCGAAATGTTCGCGGCCAGACACGCGCAGGCGGCGGTCATTCATATAGGCGCCGCGGCCCTTTTCGGCGTGGAAGAAATCGTCGGTGGCGGGATTGTAGACAATGCCCGCAATCAGCTCGCCCTCGCGCTCCAGCGCCACCGAGACCGCAAAATGCGGCTGGCCGTGCAGGAAATTGGTGGTGCCGTCCAGCGGATCGACGATCCAGCGGTGGGACTTGTCAGTCCCCTCCACCAGCCCGCGCTCTTCCATCAGGAAGCTGTAGCCGGGCCGGGCTTTTGAGAGCTCCTCAAAGAGGATTTCCTCGGCCTTTGCGTCCGCCGTGGACACAAAATCGGCCGGGCCCTTCTTGGAGACCTGCAGATGCTCCACCTCGCCGAAATCGCGCGCGAGCTTGCGGCCCGCCTTGCGCACGGCGCCGGTCATCACCTGCATGAGGGCAGAAACTTGAGCCAAATCAGAAGCTTCCCATTTCGGCGCGGCGCACGTAAGAGCCGTCCTCAGTGGCGACGATTACGCGCTCTCCCACGCCCACGAAGGGCGGCACGGCAGAGCGGATATTCCCGCTGAGAATGGCCGGCTTGTAGGAATTGGCCGCCGTCTGGCCCTTGACCACCGGCTCGGTGTCTATCACCTCCAGCTCGACATGCTGGGGCAGCTCAACGCCGATCGGCTTGTCTTCATAGAGCTCGACCACCACCATCATGCCATCGGTCAGATAGGCTGCGCGCTCCTCACCGACGAAATCGATGTGCAGCGAGATCTGCTCATAGCTTTCGGTATTCATGAACACCAGCATCTCGCCCTCGGCGTAGAGATACTGATAATCGCGCTGGTCGAGGCGCACGCGCTCCACCTTGTCTGCAGAGCGGAAGCGCTCGTTGAGCTTGCGGCCATCAAGGATGTTTTTCAGCTCGACCTGGGCGAACGCGCCGCCCTTGCCGGGCTTCACATGGTCGGCTTTCACAGCCGTCCACAGTGTCTCCTGGTGCTTGATCACCATGCCCGGCTTGATTTCGTTACCGTTGATTTTCATCGCAAAGCGCCCTGCTGACCCCTCAAATGCGCGCGCCTGCGCGCCAAGGGGCGTGACCTCATCAAATCGGGCGCGGGTGTATCAGCGCCAGCGTCATGCGGCAAGGCTGGTGGGGAGTGGGGTCAGGGTGGCAATCTAGCCTTCCAAGAGCTCCAAGCGGGGACGGTACCCGCCACTACCCGCAAAAGAACACGAAACACGCGTCCAACTCTGCCGGCCTGAGTTCTCAAAACCAACGTAGGCTTCAATATAATTCTCTCTCTCCAGACTAAACCGGAGGAGGCTATCCCGATAATGTGAACTCGTGGCGAAACGATCCCTTACCGCGTTTCGGCAAGCCGTTCGCTGACGACTGGACCGCTCAACGCCCTCAAGAACATTTCGTGTGTTCGCCACAGCATCGCCGTCTCGGAAACCATGCTCGATTATCCAAGCGTTTTCCAGCGCGCGCGTCGATCCAGACCCTCGCAGTCGCCCACGCACAGTTACGCGCGTACCATACCAGACCGGCAGAGTGTGGCGATCAAGGGCCGGCAGACCGCCGGTTGCAAGGCGGTGGTCTGAAAACCTCACCTGCAGACCATTTCGCCTCCCGTAGTCCGATAGCGTTCCGACTTCATCCTGAGAGGTTATTTCAGCCCGCGCGGGGTATCTGTTGTCCCAGATGATATAGTGGTTTGAATTTGCAATTACGATGGTGCCGGTGACGTGAACAAACTTGCCGCCACACCTTTCCCTGCACGAAAAGTAATCAGATGAATCGACGCTTCTGACGTGTATCGTTCCGTCATCATCGATCTTTGTAACATGCTGGGGGCTTCCGCAGGCCGTCACCGTGAGAGCGCAAACGGCCACTTTGACGAAGTTGCACAGAACTCGCTTTTGCACCGCATTTATCCATAAAATCATAATGTTGACGTGTAGCTATACGACACAGAAAGCGTCCCCATCAAGCGACGTGACCAGCCAAGGCCGAAGGTGCGGAAATGGGCCAGACTGGCGTAGAGCACCATGCGCCGGGCGGCGATCTCGGTGACAAGGGCTGCGGGCCGGGCTGATGCCACGGCGGCAATCGTCACCGGGCCGATCCGGCCATCTGACGCAACGCCCACCGCCTCCTGCAGCAGGCGCACAGCCCGGCCGACCCCGTGATTGACGGCCGCATCAAACACGATGAAGGCCACCGGCCCCGGCAGCTCATCGCACCGGCAGCTATCCCAGTAGCGCGCCTTGTAGATCTCGCCCGCCTCACCCTTCGTCAGCGCGCGCACATCGGCCTTCGTCACGCTGCGCCCGCGCCAGCTTTGCAGCGTGGCCAGCGTGATGCCAAAATTGGTCGCGCCGCCGGGGTCTTCGGGATGGTCGACATAGCCGCCCTCATGGAGCAGCACATGGGCGAGGGCTTGGGCGAAAGCGTCAGACATGGGGAGAGCTCCGGCGGGACAGGATCATCAGGCCCGCCAGTATGCGCCCCTTTAATCCCCAGCCGGATTGAGCCGGTATCTGTCCGCCATTCCGGAGATCGCCTCGGCTTCCAGCCGGGTCAGCGTGTCATGGGTAAAGAGCTCTTCCAGCTGGGCTTCCAGACGGTCGCGCTGGGGGTCGTCTTCCAGCGAGTTATCCCGCGGATAGCCCGCCCGCCTGACCCACACATAGGCCTGTTCCATATTGCGCAGCACGCCCCGGCCCGTGGCCAGCGCGCCCGCATAGAGGAACTGGGCCTGCGCATCGCCCGCTTCGGCGCCGCGCCGCGCCCAGGCGGCGGCATTCTGATAGTCCCCGTTCGTGCTTTCAGCGTCCTGCATCAGAATGAGGGCATAATCGCCCATCGCGGCTGGCAGGCCCATCTCGGCAGCATGGCGCAGCAGGGTGCGGCCTGCCGCATCGTCGGCTGGCCCGCCCTCGCCGGTAATCAGCATCACGCCGGCAATGGCCGCAGACGGCGCATCACCGGCCTCGGCGGCGCGCACATACCATATCCGGGCCAGCGCAGGGTCATTCGGCCCGTGTACCCAGTCATCAAGCGCCGCCGCATAGGCGGCCATGGCGCGCGGCAGGCCTGCCTCTGCCGCCAGCCTGAGCCAGTCCATGGCCAGCGCCGCCTGTCCCGGATCGCCGGTTTCACGCAGGAAGCTGCCAAATTCATAAGCCGCGCGCGCATCACCGGTTTCAGCTGCCTGGCTGAGGAATTCGCGCGCCTGAAACGGCTCCAGCCCGCCCCGGCGTTCAGCCGCGAGCGACGCCAGAATGATGAGCGCGTCAATATCGTCCTGCTCGCCCGCCCGGCGCAGCCAGCGCACAGCGCCCCTTTCATCGGCCGTGCCCGAAAGCCCGTGCAGAAGGATATGACCGGCCAGCGTGGCGCCGCGCGGCTCGCCGGCGGCGGCAGCACGCTCGGCATGCACGCGCGCGCTCAGATAATCGCCGGTGATATAGGCCGCCGATGCCCGCGCCATGGCCTGATCGGACGGGCTGCGCTCTTCAATCGCTTCACCAGAGCGGTCGCGCTCGGCCTCTTCAGCCAGCCCCGGCGGCAAGGCCGGTTCCTGGCCCACGGCCAGCGGGGCGCTCACGCACAGCAGTGCTAGCGCGCCGAGAGCAGCGCTCCAAAGGCCCGCACCGCCTCCACCGGACCGGCCGGATGGTTCCACACCCCGCCTGATACCGCGATGAAATCCGCACCCGCCTCGATCACCGGACTGGCATTCTCCGGCGTTATCCCGCCAATCGCTACGCATGGCACCTCAAAGACTTCACTCCACCACTCGATGAGCTCCACAGAAGCCGACGCCTTGGGCGATTTCGTGGCAGTGGGGAACATCGCGCCGAACGCGACATAGTCTGCGCCTTTTTCCGCCGCTGTCATCGCCAGATGGCGGCTGTCATGGCAGGTCACGCCGACAATGCCGGTCTTGCCCAGCGCAGCGCGCGCCTCAGCATACGGCGCGTCCTCCTGACCGATATGCACCCCGTCCATGGCGTAATGGACAGCGAGGTCCGGCCGGTCATTCATCAGAACCGATACGCCATGACGCTTTGCAGCCTTCACCAGCGGCGGGATCAGGCCCGGCAACTGGTTTTCGGGCTGATCCTTGAGGCGTATCTGCAGGACGCTTGCCACGCCCTCGGCCAGAACACTGTCCAGCAGCTCGGCGAAACCGGCATCGATGCGCGGCGGGGTGAGAAGATAAAGCTGGCAGTTCGACATAAGATTGCCCGATACACGGTTTGCGGGAAAACGAAAATCTAACAGGCATTTAGAAAATTGCGCCCGTTCATAATTTTCTTTTTCCCTGCCACAAAAATGCCTGCTACCACACTGAGCATCCTGTTTGCCAGTCGTGGCGGCTGGATATCGGGGGGGATGAATCCCCATTACCTTTTGGAGACTTTCATGATTGCCAGAACTGTTGCTTGCGCTGCCTTTGCCGCGCTGGCCATGGGCGCTGCTGCGTCCGCCCAGAACTACTCGCTGAACCCCAATTTCGGCACGTTTTCGCTCAATGCAGGCTTCCTGCCTGATCCCTACACCGTCAACGTCGTCGCTGGCGGCAGTATCAACGCCAACCGCCTGGGCTCGGACTGCGTTGGCTCGATCTCTGACGCGCCGGACGTTCGCCTGAACTTCAATGGCGGCCGCATCTCCATCGGTGCTGAATCGAACTCCGACACCACCATCGTCGTCAACGGCCCGGATGGCCGCTGGTACTGCAATGACGATTTCGACGGTCTGAACCCGCGCGTCACCCTGTCCGGCTCCGGCCAGTACGATATCTGGGTCGGCACCTATTCGGGCGGCACGGCCAATGCGGTGGTCTACTTCACCGAGTACTAGGTTCGGGTTTTACCCAAACCTGAAACGCGAAAGGCCCGGCATTGCCGGGCCTTTTTAGTCTGCCTCTGTCTTTTTCATGATGCCGATGGTTCTTACGTAAATAAGAAAAGCAACTAAAGCTGAAATAAAAGCGCCTAACAGCGTAAAACCCAAATTTTCCAACCTTCTTTCTAAGGCCGCTCTTTCATTCTCTAGCCTAAATATTTCTATCACAATTTGGGCATCCGATTCAGATAATGACGCAATTCTTTGCAGTCTTTCATTTTCTGCTGTAATTCTTTCCAGCTCAAGCTGTTCACGCGTTAACTGAGAGCGGGTCTGCCGTACCGCTTCTTGGAGGCTGTTTAAACCTTCGACAATATATGAAAATTCATCGTCAACCGACCGAGGTGCATTTCGTTCTGATATCTGCTCAGACGCTATTCTCTGCTCGAGAATCTGTTGCTCCCTAGCAGACAGGATCAGGTTGACTGTTGAAACAGTTAGCCAAGTGGCGATGCTACAAGCAATGAGCAGAGCACCCACCTGCATCTCAGTGGTGACAGCGAAGTATCGAACCGTTCCGTCAGATTTGTGGTAAATCTGACGATCAGGGAAGCGCTCTTTTACTATTCTGCCGATACCGAACATGCATTCTCCACTCAGGGGATGCCGTGTCTTGACCTCTACCCTCAAGCCCCTCATCCCATTCACCGAGCGCGGCAAGGCCGTTCATCTTGGCGCGGTGATTGAAGGCTTTTTGCCCGGCGGCTTCATCCTTGCCGCCCCAGGCGGCCAGCGGCGCGGCCTGCAGCGCGCGGCCATAGGAGAAGGTCAGCGGCCAGGGCAGGTCAAAGCCCGCATTCATGATGTTGAGGTGGGCAGTCGCATCCACATCGGACTGCCCGCCCGACAGGAAGGCGATGCCCGGCACGGAGGCCGGCACGCAGTTGGTCAGGCACTGCACGGTCATCTCGGCGACTTCCTCGCGGCTCGCCTGCGTGGCGCAATTCGTGCCAGAGATCACCATGTTGGGTTTCAGGATCGTGCCTTCCAGCACCACGCCCTGCTCGAACAGCTCGGCATAGAGGCGCTTCAGGCCAAATTCAGTCACCTCGTAGCAGCGATCAATATCATGATCGCCATCCATGATGACTTCCGGCTCGACGATGGGAACGATACCCGCTTCCTGGCACAGCATCGCATAGCGCGCGAGCGCGTGCATATTCGTGTTGATGCAGTACTGGGACGGCACGCTCTCATCGCCGCCCGCACCGATATTGATGACGGCGCGCCATTTGGCAAAGCGCGCGCCCAGCGCGTGATACTCGGCCAGGCGCTCGCGCAGGCCATCAAGGCCTTCGGTGATCATCTCGCCCGGCGCACCGGCCAGCGGTTTCGCGCCCGTATCCACCTTGATGCCCGGCACCGCGCCGGTATTCGCGATCAGCTCGGCCAGCGGCGTGCCGTCCTTGGCTTTCTGGCGCAGCGTCTCGTCATAGAGGATGACGCCGGAGATATGCTCGCTCATCGCCGGTTCGGTGCGGAACAGCATTTCGCGCCAGTCGCGGCGGCTGTCTGCAGTCGATTCCAGCTTGATCGTGTCGAAGCGCTTTTTAATCGTGCCGGTGGATTCGTCGGCCGCCAGAATGCCCTTGCCCGGCGCGACCATGCGCATCGCGGTTTCGTAGAGCGCATCAATATCCATGTTTCAAACTCCCCCGTATTGCCTGCTGATCGCTTGAGTATGCGGCACTATTGCTAGGACGCAGCGTCCATATCCGTTTGTGGCATTTGCCGCAAAACCTCGATGCCCGGAAGCGGTTTGCCTTCCAGCCATTCCAGGAATGCGCCGCCAGCGGTCGAGACGAAGGTGAAATCGCCTGCAACGCCGGCATGGTTCAGTGCAGACACCGTATCACCGCCGCCGGCAACCGCCACCAGCTTGCGCTCGCGCACGCGCTGGGCGGCAAAGCGGGCCGCCTCTACCGTGCCAGTATCAAACGGCGCCATCTCGAACGCGCCCAGCGGCCCGTTCCAGACCAGCGTCTTCGCGCTCTCGATGGAATCGGCCAGCGCGTCGATTGTGGCCGGGCCGCAATCAAGGATCATCTCGTCGCGGGCGATCTCATCAAGACCCGCCACACGCCGCGCCGCCTTGGCTTTCAGCTCGCGCGCCACCACCACGTCTTCAGGCAGGAGGAGCTGGCAGCCGGACTTTTCCGCTGCCGCGATGATCTCGCGCGCAGTGCCCAGCAGGTCCGGCTCGTAAAGGCTCTTGCCTACATCGGCGCCCTTCGCGGCAAGGAAGGTATTGGCCATGGCCCCGCCGACGAACAGCCGGTTCACCTTGGTCACCAGATTCATCAGAAGATCGATCTTGGTCGACACTTTCGCGCCGCCGACAATCGCCAGCAGCGGACGCTCAGGATTTTCCAGCGCCGCCGTCACATGATCCAGCTCACGCTGCAGGGCGAGACCAGCATAGGCGGGTAAAAGGCGCGCTACACCTTCGGTGGAGGCATGGGCGCGGTGGGCCGCCGAAAAGGCGTCATTCACATAGATTTCGCCAAGCGCGGCCAGCTGCGCGGCAAACTCCGCATCATTGGCCTCCTCGCCCGCGTGAAAGCGCGTGTTTTCCAGCAGGAGTACGTCGCCATCCTTCAGTTCGCCCACCGCCTTCTCGGCCTGCTTGCCAATGCAGTCGCCGGCAAACCGGACCGGCGCGCCAAGCCGTTCAGACAGCGGCGCCATGACGGGTTTGAGGCTCTGGCTGGCATCGACCTTGCCCTTGGGGCGGCCGAAATGGGCGAGCAGGATGATGCGTGCGCCCTTGTCTTTAAGCCATTCAATCGTCGGCAGGGCCGATTGCAGGCGCGTATCATCGCTGACCTTGCCATCCGCCATGGGGACGTTGAAATCCACGCGCACCAGCACGCGTTTGCCGGAAACCTGCGCGTCTTCCAGACGGGCAATCTTGCCTTCGCTCATGGGTCTGTTCAGTTCCTAGATCAGCCGGCCCATCGCCACCGCCGTATCGATCATACGGCAGGCAAAGCCCCATTCATTATCATACCAGGTCATCACGCGGGCCAGCTTGCCACCAATCACATTGGTCTTGTCGATGGCGACGATGGACGAGCGCGGATCGTGATTATAGTCGATGGAGACGAGCGGCAGGCTGTCATAGCCCAGCACGCCCTTCATCGGGCCGTCTGCGGCCTCGCGGATCGCCGCGTTGATTTCCTCGATGCTGGTCTCGCGCCCCGGCGTGAACACCAGATCGATGACCGAAACATTCGGCGTCGGCACGCGGATGGCCGAACCATCAAGACGGCCTTTCAGCTCAGGCAGAACCTCGCCCACAGCTTTCGCCGCGCCGGTCGTCGTCGGCACCATCGACATGGCGGCCGCACGCGCGCGGTGCAGATCCTTGTGATTGCGGTCCAGCGTCGGCTGGTCGCCGGTATAGGCGTGGATCGTGGTCATGTGGCCCTGCTCGATGCCGATGGCATCGTTGAGCACCTTGGCCACCGGCGCGAGACCGTTCGTGGTGCAGGACGCGTTGGAGACAATCACGTCGTCTGCGGTGAGGCTGGCATGATTGACGCCGTAGACGATGGTCTTGTCGGCATTCTTGGCCGGCGCCGAGCAGAGCACGCGTTTCGCGCCAGAGGAGAGGTGCGCGGAGGCCGTCGCCTTGTCATTGAACTTGCCGGTGCATTCCAGCACGAGGTCAATGCCGAGATCCTTCCAGGGCAGCTGGGACGGGTCGCGATTGGAGACCTTGGTGATCTTGCCAAAGCCGGCATCAAACCCGTCTTCATAAAGCTTGATCTCGCGCGGATAACGGCCATGCACGCTGTCATAGGTCAGCAGGTGCGCGTTCACCTCCGGCGTGGCGCTGTCATTGATCGCAACGACCTCCACCTCATGCCAGCGCTGATGTTCCAGCACCGCCCGCAGGGCCAGACGCCCGATACGGCCAAACCCGTTGATCGCCACCCGAAGAGCCATGACGCGCTCCTTCAAAAATCCGCTAGAAACTTTTGGGAACCCTGCAGCGGCAGCTCCGCGCCGGGCAATTGCGCACGGGGTTTAGACGCTTCCCCGCGCCGCGTCCATACACGAGCGGCGATGCTTTGCGGCTGGGGCGGGAACAGTGTAGAATTGCCGCGCATTTGAGGATGATCAATGAGCACACAATTGCTGGACCGGATCACGACAGACCCGCAGGTCATGGGCGGCCAGCCTTGTCTGCGCGGCTTACGCATGAGGGTGGGGGACATACTCGACCTCCTCGCCTCGGGCATGAGCAATGATCAGATACTCGCAGATTACCCGTATCTGGAACATGATGACATTCTGGCCGCGCTGGCCTATGCGGCGCGTCTCGCCAATCATCGCGTTATAGCGGCAGAGTGACCACGCTATCCTTTCTGGTGGATGTTCAGCTGCCGAAGACACTGGCCCGCTGGATCACGGAACAAGGGGCTGAGGCGGTACACGTCCATGATGTTGGCCTCGGACGGGCAACCGATCGCGAAATTTGCGAACTGGCACAGTCTCAAGGCCGCATCATCGTAACGAAGGACGCTGATTTCCTTGATCTGTCGTTGCGCTTTGATCCGGCCATCCGGCTGGTTTGGGTGCGCATGGGCAATGTGTCTACCAACGCCTTGCTGGACCGCTTTTCCACGGCATGGCTGCAGATCAAAGCCGCTTTGCTTACAGGTGAAACAGTGGTGGAGCTCCTTTAGGCGCGCAGGCGCTGCTCCAGCTTTTTCAGGAAGACCATGCAGGCTTCCAGCTGGCTGATCTCGACGAACTCGTCGGGCTGGTGGGCCTGATCGATATGGCCGGGCCCGCAGATCACGGCCGACATGCCGCCATCCTGAAACTGCCCGCCCTCGGTGCCGTAGGAGACGACGCGCGGCGCATTATCGCCGGTCAGGGCGCGGGCAATGCCCTCGGCCTCGCCGTCGGTTTCAGGGCGCAAGGGCGGGACGTTGGAAACCTCGGTAATGCGGATGGAGGCGGCAGGCGCGGTGCGGCGCATATCGGCTTCCACCTGCGCTGCCAGCTCACGCAGGCGCCGGCCAACGCCGGGGCCATCATCCCAGGGCGCCGGGCGCATCAGGGCTTCAAACCAGGCGTCTTTCGCGAGGATATTCATCGCCGACCCGCCGCCCATCCGGCCAATGGTCAGCGTGCCAAAAGGCGGATCAAACGGGCTGTCGTCTGGAGCTGCCGCACGCAGGGCCTCGCCCTCGCGGCGCAGGAAATCCATCAGGATCACAGCGTTCGTCACCGCGCAGGCACCAGCATTGACCAGGCTGGAATGGGCTTCGTGGCCCGTGATCTCCACGCGCACCGAATAAAGTCCCTTATGCCCCGTCACCACCTTCATGCCGGTGGGTTCGCCCACCAGCACGGCGGAAGGTTTGGGATGCCCGGCGGCAATCGCTTCGATCATGGAGGGCGCGCCCTGACAGCCCACCTCCTCATCATAGGAGAAAGCAAAATGGACCGGGCGCTTGAGGGACGCCGCCGCCAGATCAGGCGCGGCGGCCAGCGCGCAGGCGACAAAGCCCTTCATGTCGCACGTGCCGCGCCCGTAGAGCTTGCCATCTTTCTCGGTCAGCGCGAACGGATCGGTCGACCAGTTCTGGCCATCCACGGGGACCACATCGGTATGACCGGAGAGCACGACCCCGCCATCCACCTCCGGCCCGATATAGGCGTGCAGATTGGATTTCAGCCCGTCCGGGCTCGGCACGCGCTCGCAGCGCGCACCCAGCCCGGTCAGATAGTCCTCCATCCAGTCAATGAGGGCGAGATTGGAATTGCGCGAAGTGGTGTCGAACGCGATCAGGCGTTCAAGCAGCGCAATGGCTTGCGGGCTCCGGCTCATTCGCGGTCCGGCAGGCCAAGCAGTTCCAGCTGGAAGACCAGCGCCGCGTTCGGCGGAATGGGTCCGCCCGGTGTGCCGCGCAAGCCATAGCCCAACTCCGGGCCGATATAGAGCGTCCACTTCTCGCCGACGCGCATCAGCGGCAGGGCCTCGACCCAGCCTGCGATCAGCCGGTCGGAGGGAAACTCTGCCGGTTCGCCGCGCGCATAGGAGCTGTCGAACTCGCTGCCATCCAGCAGCTGGCCGGCATAATGCACGCGCACATATTCGCCGCGCACCGGGGAAGGATTATCCGGCCCGGCCGCCCGCTCGATGCGGTATTGCAGCCCGCTGCGCGTGTTGAAGACGCAAGGCTGTTCGACATTGCGGTGAAGGAACTCGGCAGCCATCGCGCCATTGTAATAGGCGCTGGATTCGTCCTCGCCCCGCTCGCGCGGCGTGAAATCGTGCAGCGGCGCATCGCCCGGCTCACAGCCACGCGCCATGCGCAGTTCGCGCTGGAACACGGCCGCCGCCTGATCCTCTTCGCTCATCCCTTCGACGCGGGCGCGGAAGGTTTCCGCGTCTTCTTCCGGCTCCAGAGGAGAAAGCGTGATGGCATCGTCCTGGCTTGGCTGCGAGGCAGGCCCGGCCACCCCTTCTTGCACGGCAGGGCTTTCATCGGCCGGTGCGCGCTCATCCGGTGCAGGGCTCTCCCCGCACGCGGCGAGCAGCAAGGTGGCGAGGGAGGCGGTCAGGGCAAGGCGGGTGTGCATGGCAGGTCATCCCAGATCCGGTGAATTTTACCGCACCATAGAAAACCGCCCGGCAAGCGTCGAGCCTGCCGGGCGGAGATAGCTGCACCTTGGGTAAACCCGGTCAGTCCAGCCCCAGAACATCCCTCAGGAACAGGGTCTCGGCCTCGCGCTGGAAATCCCGGTTGGACTGCCGGGCAAAGCCGTGGCCTTCATCCATGGCCACCAGATACCAGGGATCACCGCCCGCTTCGCGCACGGCGGCAAGGATCTGCTCGGCCTCCGACAGCGGCACGCGCGGGTCATTGGCGCCCTGAATGATGAAGAGCGGCGCGGTGATGCGGTGGGCGTGATTGGCAGGCGAGATGCTCTCCAGAAACTCGCGCACTTCCGGATCACGCTCATCGCCATATTCGGCGCGGCGCAGATCCTGCCGGTAGCCGGCCGTGTTTTCCAGGAAGGTCACGAAATTGGAGATGCCGACAATATTGATGCCGCCGGCCAGCCGGTCCGAATAATGCACCAGCGAGGCCAGCACCATATACCCGCCATAGGAGCCGCCATAGACGACAACGCGGTTCTCATCGAGATCGGGTTGTGTAGCGATCCAGTCGAGCAGCGCGCCGATGTCGCGCACCGAGTTCTCGCGCAGGAACACATTGTCCAGATTGACATATTCATTCCCGTACCCGGCCGAGCCACGCACATTGGGCACGACAACCGCCGCGCCCAGCTCGTGCTGCCAGTACTGGAAATTGGCGTTGAAGCCCGGGCGGGACTGGCTTTCCGGCCCGCCATGGATAGAGACGATCACCGGATAGGGACCATCACCGGACGGGCGATGCACGAAGGCGGGGACTTCCAGCCCGTCAAAGCTCTCATAGCTGATAAGTTCAGGGGTCTGGAAACGGCTGGTGTCGAGCCCGCCCACTTCAGACTGGGTCCACCGGACCAGCTCCTGCCAGGACAGATCATAGACCCACGCATCGCCCGGCGAGGCGGCCGAGCTGTGGGTGAAGCCGATCCGGTTGCCGTCCGGGCTGAAGGTTATGCCGCCGATCAGGCCGACCGGCAGGTCTGGCCCCGGCAGGCGTTCGCCGCTGGCCGCGTTGATGATGTAAATCTCCGAAATGCCGCCTTCATTCGTCGTATAGGCGATGGTCGACCCGTCCGGTGACAGGGCCATGGCCTGCACGTCCCAGTCATGCTCGGCGACGATACGCTTGTCTCCGCCTTCGAGGGGAATTTCCATGATGCGGCGGAACTCGGCGCCTTCATCAGTGACCACAAAAATGCTCTCGCCACTGGCCGTGAAGCGGGCCGCGCCATAGGCATTGGTCTCGTCCGGATTGATCTGGGTGAGCGAACCCTCCTCGATGTCCAGCACATAGAGCCGGGACTCGTTGATCGAGAAATAGCGCCCGATCAGGAGTTTTGAGCCATCGGGCGACCAGTCCACCGGGCTCATCGCGCCCTCACCTTGCAGGATTTCCTGCGCGGTTGTGGGATCCGCCGGATCAGCCATGTAGACCGTGTAGTCTGCATCGCCCCAGCCCGCCGCCGCCCAGGCGATCATCCGGCCATCACGCGACCAGGAGAAACCCTGATTGCGGATCTGGTCGGTGGTAAACTGCACCGAGCGCGAGCGCTCCGGATCGAAAAGGAAGCCTTGAAAGAACTCATCCCCGCCGACATCGCGGGTAAAGAGGAACTGGCCGGACCCGTCAGGGCGCACGCTCGCACCGCTGGTGCGCTCATCATAGAAGGTGATCTGACGGCGCGCGCCCATGGGCTGCGCGACATGGTGGATCTGGTTGGTCTCGCCAAAACGCGTGGTGATGTAGATACCGCCATCGGGCGCGAAATCGGAAAAGCCTGCGCCGCGCACATTCTGATACTGGCGCAGACGTTCGCGTACCTCGCCTGGAATTTCGGGGATGTTTTCCATCACCAGATTGCCGCGCGTCACCCGTTCAGGTGCCTCCTGCGAAAACACGGGCGCAGACAGCACCAGTGCCGTGCTGATGCCAATAGCGAGATATTTCATCATGTCAGTCTCCGTAAAGCCGATGGCCCCGCACCACCCATGGCAGTGCGGGGCCGGTTTGCACGCCTTGCGCGCTATTCGCTCGCCGGTGCAGCGGCACGCGGCAGGATCGACACCCGGTAGGCGCGTTCCGGCAGCAGCAACTCCCCTGCGAGCGCTGTGATCTCGTCCACCGTGACGGCGTTATAATCCTCAACCGCTGTCCGCAGCCGGTCGAGGCGTTCAGGATAGGCTTGCGACCGGCTGATCTGGCCCAGCCACATCGGATTGCTTTCCATGCCCTGGCTCAGACGCTCCAGAACAGGCTGGCGGGCGCGTTGAAGCTCGTCCTCGCTGATATCGCCAGACGCCATGGCTGCTGCCAGCTCGTCAGCGATCCCATACATGCGCTCAACCTCGCTGCGGTCCACGTCCAGCCCCACCCAGAGGAAGCCGAAATCCGGGAAGATGATGGAGGCCTGACTGGAGACGATGGGCGAATAGGTCGCCCCCTCCTGCTCGCGGAAGCGCTCCGTAGCCTTGAGACTGTACACTTCAGCCATCAGATCAAGCGCACGGGCCCGGCGCGCATCAAACGCATCGCCCAGCGGCCAGTAGATGTTCGCCATGCCGCTATCGGGCTGACCGTTGAACTCCACAATGGCCGGGTCACGGCGCGGATCGGGGAAGCGCAGCTGGCGGGCATCGTCATAGTCCGGCCAGCTTTCGGCACGCGCCGGCAGGGCGCCGAATGTGCTGGCCGTCATCGCGATGGCGTCATCGGGCGTGATGTCGCCCACAATGGTGATCTCCAGCGGCGCGGAACTCAGCGCCTCGGCGACCAGCGCGCGGGCATGATCCATGGTGAACGCCTCGATCTCGGCGCGCTCAGGGAAGCCCCAGCGCGGATCGCCGCTGCGCAGCATCCGGCTGACCCGGTTCACGGCCACCTGCACGGCCTGCGCGTTCTGGCCCCGGCGGAGTTCCTCCGCGATGGAGCGGAACTGGCTCAGCCCGTCATCACGCCAGCCAGGTGCCACCATGAAGGCGGTCAGCACCTGCATCTGCAGCTCGAAATCCTCCGGCGTGGTCGACGACGTGAAGGAGAAGCTTTCCGCGCCTACCCCGAGGCCATAGCCGACCGAACGCCCGGCAAACAGGCGCTGCAGCTCGTCACGGTCATGGGCTTCCAGCCCGCCACCGCCAAACACGGCGCCCAGAATGGTGCCCGCCGCCGGCGTCGGCTGCGGTGTCAGGTCTCCTGCACCAAACTCGGCGCGGATGCGGATGATATTGTCCTCAAAATCGGTCTGCTTGACGTTGAGCCGCACGCCATTGGCAAAAACAACCTGATGGAAGTCGAGATCCTCGACATGCCCGCGCGACACAACCTCGCCTGCCGGTCCGAAATCGGTATAGGCAAATTCGGTAGCCCCCGCGTCATCAAGCGGATCGACCGGGGTGGATTGCGATTCCTGCCAGGCCTGACGCACTGCCGCTTCGCCGTCTTCAAGAGGCTCGTTGACGGCGACATAGATTTGCGGCGGTGCCGCTGCCCAGATGGCGCGGAAAGCCGCTTCGACATTTTCCAGCGTCAACTGCTCTTCACTGGCCTCCAGCCACTCGGCCTGCCAGGACGGATGGTTCAGGGTCCTTTCACCCAGCCAGCCCTGCCAGATGCCATCTGCCAGCTGCGGCGTGCGGCGCGTGCGCGCGGCATTGACCGAATTGCGGACGCTGGTGCGCAGATTGGACATCTGCTCGTCGAGCTCGGCCTGGCTGAAGCCATGCTCCATGGCGCGGCGCACTTCCTGCTCGATGACGGCAAGGCCTTCGCGCCAGCGTTCCGGTGAGGATACGGCGAACACGCCCGCGCGATGCGCCAGGTCAAAATCGTTGGAATAGGAGAAGCTGGCCTGCACCAGCGGCGACAGGCCCGAATTGATCTGCGATTGCAGGCGGCGCTGCACGATCGCATTACCCAGCTGGCGCAGGGTGGAATCGACCCGCGCCTGCGCGCTGTCGGCCCGTGAAGCACCCGGAACCACGACATCGTAATTGATCAGGGTGAACACTTCCGGATCATGGAAATAGCCAAAGCGCGGCGCATCCACGGCCGAGACCGTCCCGATATCGGGGTGAGCGGGCGCATCGGCGGGTGCTTCCCAGGTGGAGAACCCGTCAACCGCGCTCACCTCAAGCCCCGGCAGTTCGATCTCGAACCCGTCACGGATCATCGCTTCGACCGTGCCGGCGTCTACATCGCCGGTCACGACCAGCAATGCGCGCTGCGGCACATAGAAATCCTCATAATACTCGATGAAGGCCTCGCGCGGGGCGTTGTTGATGACGTCCAGCGTGCCGATCGGGCTGCGTTCGGACACCAGCGTGTCGGGATAGAGAAAGCCGTAATAGCTCATCAGGAAGCGCTGGATCGGGGTGTCCCGGAAACGCATTTCCCCGCGGATCACGCCGCGCTCCGCCTCGATGGCCTCCGGATCCATCACCATTTCGGTGGCGGTTTCACGCATCAGGAACAGGCCGGTCTTGAGGATCTGTTCCTCCACCGACGGCAGGTCGAGCTGATAACCCACCACCTGCTGACCGGTGAATGCATTGGTGTCAGGGCCGAAGGCCAGGCCATAGCGCTCCAGCAGCGGGATCATTTCGCCTTCGGGCACATTGGTCGTGCCATTGAACGCCATATGCTCGATGAAGTGGGCAAGGCCGCGCTGATGTTCGGCCTCTGCGAGCGAGCCGACATTGAAGACCAGGCGCAGGGCCGCCGTACCGCTGGGCGTGGAGTTCGGCATGATCACATAGCGCATGCCGTTATCGAGCTGGCCAAAGCGCATGCCGGGATCAGCGGGAATGCCGCTGGTGAGGTGGGCGAACTCCGTCTCGACACCGGAGCGCGCAGTCTCGTCTGCCGGCCGCTGGCCGGTTTGCGCCGGATCATCGGCGCATGCTGCAAGAGCCAGAAATAATAGGCTGGCGAGCAGGCCTTTGCCTGCATGGACGATGTTCATGGAGTTCCCCCGGATCATTGCGGCGTTCATCATTCGGGCGAAACTAAGGCAGGACGAGCGAGCTTCAAATGAAAAAGGCTTCACACTCGCGGCGCATCGCAGCCACGCAGCTTACCTGACCGCGATTATCAGGCGTCAGACAGGGTCGTGTTCAGCGACCCAGTGACCCGGCGTGACCTCGATCAGTTCGGGACGGTACTGCTCCACATCGTCATCATCGACGAGGCGTGATTTCAGGAAGCGCAGCTGGGCGCGGCTGTCGAGCGGGCTGGGAAGATCGCCGGACAGCTTGATCCGCTCGCGCTGGCGTTCGACCTGCGGGTCCGGGATGGGCACCGCAGAGATCAGCGCGCGCGTATAGGGGTGGCGGGCATCGTCATAGATCGCATCGCGCGTGGCGAACTCCACGATCCGGCCCAGATACAGCACCATCACCCGGTGAGAGACCTCACGCACGACAGACAGGTCATGCGAGATGAACAGCATGGACAGGCCCAGATCGCGCTGCAGGTCTGCCAGCAGATCGATGATCTGCGCCTGGATGGACACATCCAGGGCCGACACCGCTTCGTCACAGATCACCAGTTTCGGGTTGAGGATCATTGCGCGCGCAATGCCCACACGCTGGTTCTGCCCGCCGGACAGCTCGTGGGGGTAACGGTTGATCATGTCGGGGTCGAGCCCGACACGTTTCATCATCGCGCGCACCAGCCCTTCACGCTCCTTGCCACGGACTTCGGGGCGGAAGGTGATGAGCGGTTCGGCGATGGACGCGCCGATCGTCATGCGCGGATTGAGCGAGGCCAGCGGATCCTGAAACACGATCTGCATGTCCTTGCGCGCCTGACGCATGTCGCGCGCATTCTTTTCCAGCAGGTTTGTCCCGATCCAGCTGACGGCACCGTCGGTGGATTCCACAAGCCGGAGTATGGCGCGCGCAAGCGTGGACTTGCCGCAGCCAGATTCTCCTACAACGCCGATTGTCTCGCCAGGCAGCAAGTCAAAGCTGACACCGTCCACGGCTTTCAGCGGAATGGTTTTGGGAAACAGGCCAGTCCCGACCGGCACCGGGAACCAGACCTTCAGGTCCTTGACCTCGAGAACCGGCTTTTCGCCTTCCACGCTCTGACGCGTCTGGGTAATCGGGCCCGTCACCCGGTCCGGCTTGTCCAGCCGCGGCATGGCATCAAGCAGCATGCGCGTATAGGCATGAGCCGGCTCGGCAAATACCTGATCCACACCGCCTGTCTCGACATAGGCACCGTTCTGCATCACCTGCACCCGGTCGGCCATGCGCGCCACCACGCCCATATCGTGGGTAATCAGGGCGATGGCCGCGCCGGTTTCGGCCTTGAGTTCGTCCATGATGTCGAGCACCTGGGCCTGAACGGTCACATCGAGCGCCGTCGTCGGCTCGTCGGCAATCAGCAGATCCGGCCCGCACAGCATCGACATCGCGATCATCACGCGCTGGCGCATGCCGCCTGACAGCTCGTGAGGATACTGGCGCAGACGGCGGGCCGCCTCGGGTATGCGCACCCGGTCCAGCCACTCCACGCAGCGCTTCTCGGCTGCCTCGCCCTTCAAAGAGAGATGGGCCGCCAGAACCTCCTTCATCTGATCACCCACACGCATGTGGGGGGTCAGCGAAGTCAGCGGATCCTGGAAGATCATCGTCATCGACTTGCCGCGCACCGTGTTCAGGCGCTTCGGCGGCAGGCCGAGAATTTCCTGCCCGCGATAACGGATCGAGCCTTCAGCCTTGCCGTTGGAAGCCAGAAGCCCCATTGCGGCCAGAAAGGTCTGGCTTTTGCCGGACCCTGACTCACCCACCACCGCCAGGCATTCGCCGGAGCGTATTTCAAGGTCGATGCCGCGCACGGCGTGCACTTCGCCATCAGGCGTATCAAAGCGCACGTTCAGGCCGCGAACTTCAAGGATCGGCGCAGATGCGTCGGTCAATCCGTCCTCACTTAAATTCTCTGCCGGGCACAGGCCCAAATCGCTGGATAGGCCGGGACGATAGCCCCTGCTTAATATTCCTTCCAATACTATGCGCACAAAGGGCTGATTCGCATGGAGTCCGCCGAACCGGAACAAGGCAGTTAATGACCAGCGCGCACATGTTTGAACACGCGTTCAACGCGCTGCCAGGCGCATGCGCCCTGCTGGACGATGAAGGCCGGATCATCGCCGTCAATGCGCGTTTCAAAGCCGGTTTTTCCGAACACGCCCGGCCGGGGACAAGCCTTGCCCAGCTTTACTGCGATCCGCTGGACGGGCTGACGGCGAAATGGAAGCGCCCGCGCTCGGCCAGCTCTGACCAGCTCTCGGACACGGCGCTGCTTCGCGGCCATGACGGCGAGCCGGTCGCCGTACGTCTGCATTTGCGCCGCACAGAGCCCGGCGTACGGCTGGTCACTATCGAGCCTGCCATGGACCTGTCGCAGCGCGACTTGCAGATGCGCGCCGCACGCAAGCGCGTCGCCATGGCATTCGAGGAGCATAGCGAAGGCGCCTACAGCGCTGACTTCCGTTCCCGGCAGGTTGTCGTCTCAGGCCTGCTTGAACGCTTCGTCGGCCCCGGGGGTGCAGATGCGCCCGTCCGTCTGGCCCGCTGGCTGTCACTATTCCACCCGGCAGATCTGGCGCGCGCGCGCGGCGTGCTGAGGGGCAATCCGTCCGGCGCCGATACCGTCATCAGCTTTTTCTGCCGCATGCGCACACGTGAAGGCGGCTGGGTGCCGATGCGCCATGATGTACGCGTGGTGGAACGCGACGAGGCTGGCAATCCGTTACGGATCACCGGGCTGGTCCATGATGTGGCCGCTGACGACCGGGCCGAAGCGCTCGCAGGGATTGAACGCAGCAAGACGCAGCTGATCGTCAATGCCCTGGCCCTGAGCACCTGGACCTTCGATTTCGAGACGATAAACGGCACGATTTCCGGCCCGGTCAATCTAGCGCTGGGTGCCAGCCCTGACCCGCAAGTGATCGGAGAGACGGTTGTTCGCAGCCGGCTGCATCCTGACGATTCCGAACGCGTCTACGCTGCCTTCATGGGATTGCAGTTCGGCGGCCGCTTTGACGAGACCTTTCGCCTGCGGGCCGAAAGCGGGCACTGGATCTGGTTTCGCAGCTGGGGAGAGCTTGAGCCCTCGGCAGGTGACGAGCGGCGCTCCCTGAAGGCTTTCGGCTTCTGGCATGAGCTGCGCCATCATCGCGACGACATCGTGGAAGCACTCGACAGCGATCTTGCAGACGTGCTCGACCGGGCAGGCCTTGGCAGCTGGTCCTATGACTATGTGGCCCGCGAAGTAACCCTGACCAGCCCGGCCCTGACCGCTATCGGGCTGCCGGGGGAACAGCTCACCCTGCCTGCTGACGAGTTCAAGGCACGTATTCACCGGGAGGACCAGCCAAGGGTTCGCGATGCGCTCTTGGCCATTGCAAACGTAGGCAATACCCATGTCGAGTTCCGGGTGCGCACCGAAGGGGGACACTGGATCTGGCTGAGCCTGCGCGGCGGCATCAGCGCCCAGACCAGCAGCGGCGAACCTCTGCGCGCGTCGGGGGTGTTTGCCGAAACGACAGTGCGCAAGGAACACGAGCGCCGTCTTGTCGACAGCGAGCGGCTGCTGTCTCTTGCCGTTTCTGCAGCCACGCTTGGCGCCTGGGAAGTCGATTACAAGGCAGGCGAGATTATGCCCCGCGGCGAGATCCGCGCCATTATTGGCCTTGAGAACGAGACGGGCTGGATCCCCATTTCGCGCTGGCGCGCCTGTGTGCATCCCAGCGACCGCGAAGCCCTCGAGCAAACGGCTCGCGACATCATGGGGAGCGCACCAGGGGAAAGCCGGACGATCGAGTACCGCATCCAGGATGCCAGAAGCGGGGAGTATATCTGGGTTGAGGGACGCGCCAGCCGTCTCGGTCCCGAGAGCCACCGGGCCGACTGTGCCGGCATCATACTCGACATCACTGACCGCAAGGCACTGGAGCAGGATCTCGCCCATAGCGAGGAGCGGCTTGCCCGCGCACTGGAGAGCGCGCATCAGGGCACGTGGCGGCTGAAGATCGAGACCGAACAGGTCGAACTGTCCGAATTTGCCCGCCTCATCATGGGGCTGCCTGCCGGTCACGACGGCAAGCTGAACCTTGATGAATGGCGCGATCTGATATGCCGCGAGGACCGCCATCTGTGCGAAGCAGGTGTAAGCGCCATGCTCGCGGGCGAACCGCTGAACACGGTCTACCGGGTCGCGGACGGTCAAGGCGGTTGGCGCTGGATCGAGGACCGTGGCGGCGTCAGCGCATACGGCGAGAGAGGCGAGCCCCTTGAGGCCATCGGAACCCTCGTCGACATCACCTCGCGCCGCGTGCTTGAGCTGGAACTGGAAGAGCGCGAACAGCGCCTGAACGAATCCATGGATGCTGGCCTGTCCGCCATCTGGAGTATCGATCTTAAGACCGGCGCCCAGTCCGTGCGCGGCCGCCTCCTGGAATGGATGGGCCGCAAGATCGGTGAGGACACGCTGGAAGCGGCCGACTGGCAGCCCATCATCCACCCTGACGACAGCCGGCTGGCCCGCAAGGCGCTGGCCGAGATCATGGCCGGCAGGGCCGCCGGTCCCATTGATTACCGGCTGCGTGACGGGGAGAACTGGCGCTGGGTGCGCTCCAAGGGCCAGCCAACCGCCTGGGACGAAACCGGCAAGCCCATACGCTCCGGCGGTGTCGTTATCGACATCACGGCGGAAAGGCAGTTTGCCGAAGCACTGGATATCGAACGCGACCGCCTGCGCCAGATATACACAACAACCCCGGTGATGCTGGCCTCGACAGACCCGGACGGCATACTCCTGGGGGTCAGTGACTACTGGCTTTCCACAACCGGCTATGAGCGCGACGCGGTAATCGGCCAGCCGTATAACGACTTCCTTACCCCCGCCTCGCAGGCTGCCCTGGAGCGGCTCGGCGGGATGAAGGCACTGATCGCCGCCGGTGGCATGGAGGATGTCTACGCACAGCTGAGGAAAGCCGACGGCAGCATCATTGACATCATATCATCTGCGACTGTTGAGCGCAGCCCCTACGGCTCTCCTGTTGCGGTCCATGGCATCAGCATCGATGTCACCGAAAAGCTGGCTCAGGACCGGGAGCTCAAGCGCTATGCGGCAGAGCTGGAGCGCACCAATCGCGAGCTGGACAGGTTTGCCGCCGTCGCCTCGCATGACCTGCAGGAACCCCTGCGCAAGATTTCCGCCTTCGCGAGCCTGATCAAGCGCCGCCATCAGGGCACACTCGACACGGAAACCGACCGGAGCCTTGAGTTTCTGGTTGATGCTGCCGGGCGCATGCGCCGGCTGATTGATGACCTTCTGAGCTATTCACGCGCCTCCAAGCGTCCGCTCGCTGTCAATGCGGTCGATATGGATGCCATGATGAAGGACATATTGGCCGAGCTGGAACTGATGGCCGATGACGCCGCGGCGAACATAGAAATCTCAAGCCTGCCGGTGGTCGACGGCGATCCGACCCTGCTGCGGCTCCTGATGCAGAACCTCTTCTCCAACGCACTGAAATACCGCAAGGGCGAAGGCGTATCGGTGTCCATATCGGCGGCACGCGAGAAAAATGGCTGGAAGTTCACCGTCGCCGATGACGGGATAGGCTTCGACCCGCGCTTTTCCGAAAAAGTCTTCGCGCCGTTCCAGCGCCTGCATGGACGCGAGGAATATGAGGGGACGGGCATTGGCCTTGCCATATGCCAGCAGGCGGTGGAGCGCCATGGCGGGCAGATCTGGGTGGAAACGGCGCCGGGCGAGGGCTCACGCTTCCACTTCACCCTGCCGCTGACCTTGCCCGCAGACGGCTCGCGCGCAGCCTGAGGCCGCGCTGGCTTACGCGCCGTCCTGTGCAGGCGCCATTTCCAGTGCGATCTCGAAACGCTCATCGGGTGAACGCGAAATACGCGCGTCGGAGGGAGCAAGCCCCATGCGTATTTCCAGCGCATTGGTGACGGCCTTGAGATCCTCCGTCACCGGACCGATCAGGCCGGCAATGTCACCATCAGCATCGCTGACGACCGTCAGAACCTGAACCGGCGCCTTCATCGAGACCTGAAGCTCGCTCTTCACCTTGCGCACACCGGCAAGGATCGACACGAATGCATCGCCCTCGGCGCGGAAGCTGTCCTTGTCCGCCTGCTCGTCCAGCTTCGGCCAGTGACCGCGGGCGTGGAGGGTTTGCGTGTCAGCCCCCTCACCGCCAGCCAGCACGTCGTGCAGCGTGTCGGTGACATAAGGGATGAAGGGCGCAAACAGTTTGAGCTGAATGATGCTGGCGTGCCAGAGCGTGTGCAGCGCGGAAATCTGACCCGCATCGGGCTTGCCTTCAAACCGGGTGCGGCTTTTCACGATCTCCAGATAATTGTCGCAATAGGTGCGCCAGAAGAAATCATCCGTCACGCGCAAGGCCTGCGCGTACTCGTAGGATTCAAAGGCCTTGGTGGCTTTCTCAACCGTTTCGGAAAGCTCGCCCAACAGCCATTTGTCCATCGGATGGGTGATGTGGCCTGCCTCGATATCGGCTTTGGGCGAGACAGGCGAAATCTCTGCCTGCTCCAGCGCCATGTGCGCGAGCTTCACCGCGTTCCACAGCTTGGTGACGAGGCGCTTGCCCTGATTGAGAACGTTGGGCGCCAGCGCCGTGTCATGGCCGAGGCGGGAGGTGCCGGTCCAGTAGCGCACGGCGTCCGCGCCATACTCGTCCAGCAACTTGATCGGATCGATGACGTTGCCCTTGGACTTGCTCATCTTCGAGCCGTCACTCGCCAGACACCAACCCGAGATCGCGATCGTGTTCCACGGCACCGTGTTCTGGTGATGGAGCGCCTTCACGATGGTGTAAAAGGCCCAGGTGCGGATGATTTCGTGGGCCTGCGGACGCACGCTCATCGGGAAGAGGCGCTTGTGGACATCAATGTCCAGCGCCAGATCCTCATTGATCGAGCGCGTGACAAGCTGCGGGCTGACCGAGGAGGTCGCCCACGTGTCCATCACATCGCGCTCGCCCTCCACCTCGTCACGGCTATAGCCGCGCGGCAGATCGACCATGGGATCGACGGGCAGGTCTGCGGCTTCGGGCACGATGACCTTGCCCTCTTCACCCGGACGGCGCGAATACCAGACGGGAAGCGGCACGCCGAAATGGCGCTGGCGCGAGATCGCCCAGTCCCATTTCAGGCCTTCCACCCAGCTTTCAAAGCGCTGGCGCATATATTCCGGCTTCCAGACGATCTCCCGGCCCTTGGCGAGGATCTGCTCCTTGAAATCCAGCGTGCGGATGAACCATTGCGGCGTGACGATGATCTCCAGCGGCGCGCCTGAACGCTCGGCGACCGGGATCACCTGATGGGTCGCCTCCTGTTTCAGGAGCACGCCCTTTTCACGCAACATCTCGATAATGGCGGCCTTGGCCGCTTCCGCCTTCTGCCCGGCCAGCGCGGTGATGGTCGCTTTCGCGCCCTCCACATCCACGCTCGGCCACTCGTCAGAGCCAATATCGAGGTGCTCGATCATCTTGCCGTCCGGCCCGATGACGATGCGAAGCGGCAGCTTGTGCGTGCGGTACCACTGGATGTCGGTGACATCGCCGAACGTGCAGCACATCACCATGCCGGTACCCTTTTCAGGGTCCACGGTCTCATCGGCGACAATCGGCACCGGCACGCCGTAAAGCGGCGTGATGGCGCGTTTGCCGATCAGCTCTTTTGCACGCGGATGCTCCGGATGGATGATCAGCGCGCCGCAGGCCGCGATCAGCTCCGGGCGCGTGGTGGCGATAACAGCCGGTTCCCCGCCGCCTTCAATCTCGAACGCGACATAGTTCAGCTTGCCTTCGCGCTCGGTCTCTTCCACCTCGGCCTGCGCAATGGCGGTACGGTCCGCAGGATCCCAAAGAGTGGGCTCAAGGCGGCGCTCCAGAAGGCCCTTGCGGTAAAGGTCCAGGAAGGACATTTGCGAGACGGTGCGGCTTTCATCCGAAATCGTCTGGTATTCCCGGCTCCAGTCGACCGACAAAGCCAGCCGGGTGAACAGATCGCGGAATTGCTGCTCGTATTCGGGGATCACCTCACGGCACAGCGCGACAAATTCTTCGCGCGCCATCGTGCCGCCGCGTACCTTCTTCTTCTTTTCCACCAGCCGCTCGGTCGGCAGGCCGTTATCGTCCCAGCCGATAGGATAGAGCACGTTCCTGCCCGCCATGCGGAAATAGCGCGCCATGATGTCGGCCTGGGTATAGCTGTAGACATGGCCGACATGCAGCGTGCCGGAGACGGTCGGCGGCGGCGTGTCGATCACGTAATCGCTGTCCGCGGGCAGTGACGGATCCCACTTGAAGGCCTCGTCCTTCAGCCAGCGCGCATTGCATGTCTCTTCAGCGTCTTGCGGCTTGTAGCGATCAGGAAACGGCTTCATGGGGCGGCCTTCATCTCTGGCGGTGCGGTCTTGCGGAGAGCCGCTTCTCCTAGACGATTTTCGTGTCCCGTCAAACCACGCGGGGGCAGGAGAAAGCCTTGCGCTGACCTCTCGTACCAGCCATGTCTGTGCTCACAGGACTGACGAAGGACAATAAGCCATGAGCGAAGAGCGCGCCTTTCCCGGCTGGCGGGGTACCACCATTATCTGCGTGAGGAAGGGCAAGGCCGTCGCCATGGCGGGCGATGGGCAGGTCTCCATCGGCAATACTGTGGTGAAATCCTCAGCGAGGAAAGTCCGGCGCATTGGCGGCGGCAAGGTGATTGCTGGCTTTGCCGGGGCCACCGCCGACGCCTTTGCCCTCTTTGAGCGCCTCGAAGGCAAGCTGGAAGCCCATTCCGGCCAGCTGGCGCGGGCGTGTGTGGAGCTCGCCAAGGACTGGCGCACGGACCGCTATTTGCGCCGCCTTGAGGCCATGCTGATCGTGGCCGACGCCAACGAGACCTTCCTCATCACCGGGGCGGGCGATGTGCTCGAGCCCGAGCACGGCATTGCGGCTATCGGGTCAGGGGGCAATTTCGCGCTGTCGGCCGCCCGCGCCATCCTATCTTACGAAGAAGACCCGGAAGTGATCGCCCGCAAGGCGATGGAGATCGCCGCCGAAATCTGCGTGTTCTCCAATGGCAATCTGACCGTGGAGCGGCTGGGGTAGGAGTTGTCATCCTCCGGCCGCGTAGCGGTCCGGGGGACCCATGCCTGAGCGGGTAGCTTCCCCTCGCGCTTCGAGACGTTCGCTACGCTCACCCTCAGCATGAGGGAAAAGCTCCCCGCGCCCTCATCCTGAGGAGCACGAAGTGCGTCTCGAAGGACGAGGGCGACACTGCAACTCTCAGGCATGGGTGGCCCGGATAAACCGGGCCATGACAATGGTTGAGCGACTTCGCCGCTACCCCCCTACCCCCGCGCCTGCGCATACGCCCAGTCGAGCCAGGGGCAGAGGGCGGCGAGGTCGTCGGCATCGATGGTCGGGCCGCACCAGATGCGCAGGCCCGGCGGGGCCTTGGGATAAGGCAGAATGTCCAGCGCCGCGCCCTCGCGCTCCAGACGCTGCGTCATACGCTTTGTGAGCGCGCGCAGGGCCTCGTCATCAAAGTCCGCCGTGCCGGGCCCGGCAAATTTCAGCGTGACGGAAGTGTTCGAGCGCAGGGCCGTGTCCTGCGCGACGAAATCGATCCAGGGCGTCTTCTCCACCCATGCCTCCAGCACGGCGAGATTGGCCTGTGAGCGCGCGATGAGGCCGGAAAGCCCGCCCTCCCTTGCCGCCCAGCGAAGCGCATCGAGAAAGTCTTCCGTTGCCAGCAATGAGGGCGTGTTGATGGTCGAGCCCTCGAACATGGCCGATTGCTCATTGGCGGCATCAAAGAGCGAGAAAATCCCCGGCACCGGCCATGCGGGCCGCCAGTCCCGCAAGCGCGCCCGCGCGCGCGGCGAGAGCACGATCATGCCGTGCTGCGCCTCTCCGCCAAGGCATTTCTGCCAGGAGAACGTCGTCACATCGAGCTTGTCCCACGGCAAATCCATCGCAAACGCCGCAGACGTGGCATCGCAGAAGGTAAGGCCTTCGCGCTTATCCGAAATCCAGTCCGCATGCGGCACTTTCAGGCCTGCAGCCGTGGCATTCCAGGTAAAGAGAATATCGCGCGCCGGATCAGCCTGTGAGAGGTCTGGCAGTGTCCCATAGGGCGCATGAAACACACGCAAATCCGGCAGTTTCAGCTCGTTTTGCGCATCTGTCAGCCAGCGATCACCGAACGCATCCCAGCTGAACACATCCGCGCCCCGCGCGCCCAGCATGCACCACATCGCCGCTTCGAACGCGCCCGTGTCCGAAGCCGGCGTGATGATGACGCGGTAATCGGCCGGGATTTCCAGGATCGCGCCTGCCCGCTCTATCGCTTCGCCCAGACGCTGCTTGGGAAGGCTCGCCCGGTGGCTGCGTCCCAGCGAGCCGGTGCCCAGCGCCGGCAATTCCCAGCCCGGACGCTTCCGTGTGGGGCCGCAGGAGAAACGCGGATCGGACGGGCGGATAGAGGGCTGGCTCGGCATGGGGCAAGTCCGTGCTGAAGGCATTGATCAATGGGCGCTGGCGTAGGACGCACATCCGCCCACGTCAAATGCTCAGTTTGCGGACGCGGCCAGATTCCGGTTGAAACCACTGCACAGCGAATCCACGCTGGGGTTAATGAACGGCCCGGCTTCACCCTGCAAACGACTGACCGCCGGTATTCTGACCGGCGCTGCCATGCTGTGTCTTGCCGCCTGCACGACCCTCACCGCTCCGCTGACGCCCGGTCTGGAGCCACGCCTTGCCCTGGCGGACGAGACCCGGCTGCAGGCCCGCATCCTCGCGCTGGCCGCGCCGCTCATCATCGCCAATGCACGCCATTGTCCCCAGAACCACCCCTATAGCGGCCTCATCACCACCCATATCGCCGACTGGCAGGCAGGCGAGCGCGATCATGTCCGGGCGGCGTATGGCGCAGATCCGCGGGCGGCGGTCTGGATCGTCGCCGAAGGCAGCCCGGCCGCCGGGGCAGGCCTGATGCCAGGCGATGTTCTGCTCAGCCTGAACGGTCGCTGGAGCGAGCCCAATGCCCGCTGGCATGATGATTTGCGCGCCCGCACCTTGCCCGACGCCCTGCGCCGGGGCGAAACGCATCTGCGCGTGCAGCGCGGGGATGAGGGCATCGAGCTGGTATTGATCCCGCAGCCCGCTTGCGCCGCGCAAGTCCGGCTTGTCAGCATTGATCTGGCAGGCGGGCGCCGGCAGGCCGTCTGGATGGCCGGCGATACGCTGTTCGTCGACCGGGCTTTCGCGGCGGTAACACCGGATGACAGGCTGCGCCAATACATGGCGCTGGTCCTCGCCCGGCATATTACCCGCCACCAGCCCCTGCCCGCGGTTCTGGAGCGCGCCCTGCAAGGCCCGGATATTGTCCGCTTTGCGCTTGGTGTTGATGCGATGGACCAGCTGACCAGGCGCGGGCCGGAGCATGCCGCGCCGCGCTGGCGCACCCCTTCAGAGGCGGAGATCGCTCTGGCCGGGCACCTGCTCGTGCAGGCGGAAACTCATGTCTCCCTGGTCAGTCCCGCCAGTCCGGCCAGCCCGGCCAGCCCGGCCGCCAGCGGGCCGGAGGGCGCCTCTGACACCGGCTCGCCGTCCAGTGGCCAGCCATGATGGACCGGCCCCGCGCCTGAGCCAAAGCCGGGCGCGCGCCGTATCGCCTCGTGCAGGTAATCGCCCGCCTGCTCCACGGCCTTGTCCAGCGGCGCGCCTTGCGCGACGAACGCCGCGATGCCGCTCGCCAGCGTACAGCCCGTGCCATGGGTATGGCGGGTCTTGATGCGCGGGCGAGAGAAAATGCGCATGCCATTACGCGTCACCAGCACATCGATCACCTGGGCCCCTTCCAGATGCCCGCCCTTGATGAGGGCCGCGCGCGCGCCAAGCTTCAAGAGCGCCTCGCCCGCCTCGCGCTGGCCATCCACATCTTCAACCTTGATGCCGGTAAGCGCCTCGGCTTCCGGCACGTTGGGCGTGATAAGCGTGGCCCGGCGGATCAACTTTGTTTTCAGGGCTTCAACTGCATCCTCGCCGATCAGGCGTGCGCCGGAGCTGGCCACCATCACCGGATCGACGATGAGCGGGATCAGCTCGGCGCCCGCCTCGTCCAGCGCGGCGATCACGGTCTCGATCACCTCTTTGCTGGCCAGCATGCCGGTCTTGATCGCGTCCGCGCCAATATCATCCAGCACCGCCGCGATCTGGCCTGAAATGATCTCCAGCGGCGCGCCGTGGACGGCGCTCACGCCCCTGGTGTTCTGCACGGTCAGCGCGGTAATCGCCGTCGCCGCATAGCCGCCAAGCGCCGTCACCGCCTTGATATCGGCCTGTATGCCCGCCCCGCCCGAACTGTCCGATCCGGCAATGATCAGCACGCGGCCCTTAGGCTCTGGCGGCAGGTCTGTCTCGGTGGTGCTCATGGCGGTCTCCTGAGGGCTGTGCCCTTCTTCTAGGAAAACGCGCCCGCCCCGTCACCTTTCCCTCGCAACAGCTTTCGATTGTGGCAGACTGCACACCTCGAACGAGGGGAGGTATTCATGCTCGCCATCATCGCGGCCCTGTCACTCATGCAGGCAGGGGAGGACATGATCACCCGCGACGAGCTGGCCGCCATCGCGGATTGCGCCTCACCAGCTGAGTGTCTGGAGCTGATCGAGAACAGCAGGCGCGGGTATGTCGATCCACCTGCCTTGTATCTCACTGCCCGGACGGCGCTTCGCCATTTCGGTATGGATGCGGTCACCGAACTGGATGCGTGGGCAGGCGAGGTCTACCGGAAGAGACGGATGGTCGACAACATCCTGTCTGGCTGGCCGAATACCGATACTGCCGAACTCGCACGCGTTGCGGAGCTCCTGTCGACTGACACCCTCCCGCAACTGCCGGCGCTGCCGCCAGCCGATGTGCCAGACGCATTGCTCCCCTATCTCGAGCGCCTGCCGACGAACACCCTCGCCCGGCGTTTTGGTTATGCTGCGCGAGAGCGCCTGTTGATGAGTTACGTGCCCGAGCCTGAAGGTAGCGTTAGCCCGTCACCGGAACATGACGTCTATGAGCACCTGTCCCCAAGACTATATCCGTTCCTGGAGAACCCTTATTCCATTGGTGATGCCTACCTGCTGGCCGATGACTGGACCCGGATCGCGCAGGACACAGATGAGCCGATTGAACGCCGTGCTGCCGCGCTACGGGGCATCAGGGATCTCGGCCCCGACGCGCTGGCTTTCGTTCACCGGATTCGGGACTTGGAACCGGACCTGCTCACCGGGCTTGCGCGCTCAACTCGGAGGACTGTTCTCGACCCGGAGATGGCAGATGATATGGCAGGTGACTGCGCGCGGCTGGGACAGAGCCTCGCCGCCACACGTCCTTGGCGAGAACTGGAACAGGACGAGGCGCTATACAGATCAATGAATCTGGAAGCGCGCTTCCACGACTGCATTCGCGATCTTGCCTATTTCGGGCGCGATGCGCGCGCCAGCGCACATCTGTTGCGCGAGTTTGCGGCGAGTGACGATTTTCGGCTTCAGATACCGTCCGTACAAGTGCTCGGCCTGATGGGCGATGCAGACTCCCTCCCGCTTCTTCGTGACATGCTGCAGGCTGAAGACTGGCAGAGTGTCTATGCCGTCAGCCTCGCATTCCGCCATGTGTCGGAGCCGGAGGATGTGGAACAGCTCAGAAGCCTCGCCGCAACCCACTGGCTTGGCGCTGTCCGTGAGGGGGCACTTGAAACTACTCACACCATGCACCTGCGCCGCGATGGTGCCGTCCACATCATCTTTGACCCGGCATACCAGATGGAGAGAGGGCGGCATTATGGCGGCGAAATCGGTACAGACCGCATCTGGCGTCCGGGAAGCTACATCCAGACCGTATTGGCGGCACCAATCATCAGGACGGCGTCAGAGTGCAGGTCAGAGGCCTTCGGCTATGAAGGCGTTGTGGTCCACCGTCGCGATGCCGAACCCTTCCCGCCTCGCCCCCATCGCGGCGCGCTGGAAATTCCGTTCGCAGACGGCATACTCGACGCCCACAATGACGGCGAATGGGGCGGGGAGCTCGGCTGGACAGCCGGCGACGGCCCTGAGCGCGCCATCGTTATCCGCGACAATATCGTGGGGGTAGCAACCGCAGACCCGCAGACATTGGTTGTGGCGACGGGCCTCGCCCACATAGTAAATTCCCAAGGCAATCTCTACCGCGTGGACTGGCGCGGTGAAGAAGACTGGACCGTCACGCGCATTTCCACCCTGCCCAGCACCCCGCGCTGGCTCGCCCGGCTGGACGAGGAGCGCTTCGCGGTGGCAACGGCTCATGGCCTGATCGTGTTTGACCGGGAGCGCATTATAGGGCTCGGCCATTGCGAGCCCGGCCCGCCTGCGGCGCGCAACTGAGACGGCCCTGCCCGCTTGGCGTTTCATCAGCCGCGTTCTAGCCTTCCAGGCGAACAATGAGAACCGCCGGGGAGGGCCAGGCCATGAAACTCAACATCGCAGCCATTGCGGGCGCGGGCCTGCTGCTCTTAAGCGCCTGTGCGCAGCCGCCCGCCACGCCGGACGCCATTGAGCCAAACCCCTCCACCCGATCCGCAGAGGCGCTGGCCCTGAGCTTAAGCGAGGCGATCCGGTTTGAGACCATTTCCGAGATGGGTAACCCCGATGCCAGCCGGGCCGAGTTCGACGCTTTCCGTGACTGGCTCGCGGCCAGCTTCCCGCTGGTGCATGCGCGCATGGCCCCGGAAGACATTTTGCACGGTTCGCTCTGGTACACGCTGGAAGGGACGAACCCCGCGCTCGATCCGATTGTCATTCTCGCCCACCAGGACGTGGTGCCGGTGGAGCCGGGCACCGAAGACCAGTGGGTGTATCCACCCTTCTCCGGCACGATAGCGGACGGCTATGTCTGGGGGCGCGGCACGCTCGACATGAAGGGCTTCCTCGTCATGGCTGTAGCGGCGATGGAGACCCTGCTGGAAGAGGGCTTCACGCCTGAACGCACCATCCATATCGGGTTTGGCCATGATGAGGAGGTGGGCGGCACCGGCGCCGTGGCGATGGCAGAGCGGCTGGAGGCGCAAGGCCGCCGGGCCTGGTTCGTGCTCGATGAAGGCGGCACCTCAATCGAGACCTTCCCGATGACGGGCGGGCCGGTGGGCCTCATAGGCGTGGGCGAGAAGGGCTTTCTCTCGGTGGAGATCACCGCGCGGGCGCGCGGCGGGCATTCCTCCTCCCCTCCGCCGGAAACGGCCATCGGGCTGCTTTCCCGCGCCATCAACGCCATTGTCGACAATCCGTTCGAGCACCGCATCGACCATCCGGTGCCGGACATGATGCGCGCGCTCGCCCCGGAAATGGACGGGATGGCGGGCTTCGTGATGGCGCGCCCTGTCCTCTTCGGCTCGGTCCTGCGCGGTCAGATGATGGAGGATGACGCGACAAGAGCCACGATCGGCACCACCATCGCGCCAACCATCATCACCGGCGGTACGGTCGCCAATGTGCTGCCGCAGGAAGCCCGCGCAATCATCAATCTGCGCCTGCACCCGCGCGACAGTGCTGAGAGCGCGCTCGCCCATATGCGCGGCGCGGTCAGCCATCTGGACGGCGTAACGATTGAGCCGGTGGGCCGCATCTCCGACGCGCCGCCGATCAGCGCCACTTCGGGCCGGGCATGGGAGATCATTGCAGGCGCAGCCGTCAGCCATCTGCCCGATGGCGCGCCCGTCGTGCCTAACCTCCTCACCGCCGCCACGGACTCGCGCGCCTTCAAGGATGTGGCCGACCATATCTACCGCTATGCGCCCATGCGGATGGAGATGGACGATCTCTCGCGCATTCACGGCGATAACGAACGCATCCGCATCGACGCCTTGCCCGGCATGGTCAGCTATTTCCGCACGGTGATCCATGAGGCCGGGATGGAGGGGTGAGGGTCCTTACGCTCCTCGTCGTTCCCGCGCAGGCGGGAACCCAGAGCCGCATTCAGTGTCTTTGTCCTACTATCTCTGGATGCCCGCCTCCGCGGGCATGACGAGATGGAAAGAACGGTGAAGCCCCCTTCCACACCCGTCCCCTTGCCCTCCGGCGCGCCAGCGACTTAGCTGGCACCAAGAGATTCACAAGGGGACACCTTCCATGCTGCGTACACTCATCACCGCCGCCGCCATCGCGCCCTTCATCGCCGGAGCGGGGCTCGCCCAGGAGCTCTCCGAGCTGGAGGTGCGTGAGATTCACGACCGCATCCTGACCATCGACACCCATGTCGACATCCCCACCGGCTATGCCACGCATTTGATCGATCCCAATACCTGGACGCGCCTGCAGGTGGACCTGCCCAAGATGCGCGCAGGCGGGCTCGATGCGGCTTTCTTCATCGTCTATGTGCAGCAGCGCGATCTCGACGAAGAGGGCTATGCCACCGCCCGCGCGCGCGCCGAGGAGACCTATCAGGCGATCATGCGCATGGTGCGCGCCAATCCGGAGCGCATCGCACTGGCCACTACCGCCGACGAGGTGGAAGAGATTTACGCCTCTGGCCGTCTGATCGCCCTTATCGGCATCGAGAACAGCTATTTCATGGGCGAGAATATCGAGGAGGAGGTGCCGCTCTGGGCCGCCAGAGGCGCGCGCTATGCCGCCCTCACCCATTTTAGAAATAACCAGTTTGGCGGCAGCTCCAACCCGGACCTCTCCGCCGGTGATCCGATGGAGGATCCGGGCCTGACTGATCTTGGCCGCCGGCTGGTGGAGCTCCTGAATGATCACGGCATCATGGTCGACATCTCCCATGTCGGCCCGCGCACCTCGCTGGAAGCCATCCGGATGTCGCGCGCGCCGATCATCGCCAGTCACTCGGGCGCCCGCGCGGTCTATGACCATCCGCGCAACCTCACCGATGAGCTGCTGGAGGCGATCCGCGATAATGGCGGCGTGGCGCAGATGGTCGCCTTCCGCTCATACCTGCGCGCGATTGATCCGGGCCTCACCGCCGCCATCGCAGAGCTGCGCACCGAGTTCGGGCTTGACCAGCCGGGCGGCTGGGAGCGCTCCACGCCGGAAAGCCGGGCACAGTATCAGGAACGCGTCGCCGCCCTGCGCGCAGAGTATCCTGACGCAACCGTGGCCGACATGGCTGACCATATCGACCACGCGGTCGCCGTAGCCGGGATCGACCATGTCGGCATCGTGTCGGACTTTGATGGCGGCGGCGGGGTGCGCGGCTGGGACGATGCGTCCGAAACCCCGAACGTGACCGCAGAACTCTTGCGCCGGGGCTATTCCGAAGAGGACATCGCCAAGCTGTGGGGCGGCAATGTGCTGCGCGTCATGCGCGGTGTCGAGGCGGCGGCGAGGTAGGGGGGCCGCCTTCCCGGCCTCACTTTTCCTCCCCCGTTCACGGGGGAGGTGCTGAGCGAAGCGAGGCGGAGGGGGGAGTTGTTTCGTGCAATCCCCCCCTCGGCCTTTCAGGCCACTCCCCCCGTAAACGGGGGGAGAAACGAGGCTGCTCTCCCCACTCATCCCTTGCACCCCCTCCCCTCCGGGCGTAGCGTTTCACCGCTGGGGGCGGCGCTGTGATGGAGATGCCATCATGGCTGAATTGACAGTGATCCTCGCCCAGATACTGGGCGGATACATGCTGGTGATGGGCGTGGCGATGCTGATCGACCGCACGCTGATTACCCGCCTGCTGGCCCGGCTGGACGAGGATATCGGCCTGACCGTCACCATGGGCCTGATCGCGCTCGTCATCGGGCTTGTTATCGCGGCCACGCACACGCGCTGGGACAATCCGCTGGCCATTATCGTCACCCTGGTGGGCTGGGCCGCGATTGTTGAAGGCGCACTGATCCTGTGGCTGCAGAACCGCTTCATGGGCTTCTTCGCGCCGTGGTTCGCCCGCCCCGTTGTGCCGCTCATCTGGGGCGTTGCCGCTCTGGTGTTCGGCGCGGCCCTGATGGCTGGCAGTTTCGGCGTCTGGTGACCGCTGGCGCGCCCTTGCGTGGCGTGCCGCTTTCCACCATGGTGGAAATCACAAGTTCCAAGGGGCGTCCCGTGTTTGTACGGGGCTGAGACAGCACCCTCAGGACCGGATCCGGGTCATGCCGGCGTCGGGATGGAGCGCAAGACGGGCAGTCAAAGTCCGTTCCGGCAAACCATATCCGCCAAAGGCATCCTCCTTTTCCTCCCCCGTTCACGGGGGAGGTGGCCTGAAAGGCCGGAGGGGGGAATGCTCCAGAAAAGGTCCCCCCTCCGTCAGCTGCGCTGACACCTCCCCCGCAAGCGGGGGAGGAAATCGATGCCAGGAGACCGCCATGAACAAGCCCGTCAGCCAGTCCGAATTTCCCACCCCAACCGTCACCACAGGGCCGCTGGCCGGTTCGCGCCGCGTGTATTCGCACCCTGAGGCCGCGCCGCATCTGGCCGTGCCGCACCGCGAAGTGGAACTGCACCCGACGGCCATGGAGCCGCCGGTGCGCGTCTATGACTGCTCCGGCCCCTATACCGATCCGGCGGCGACCATCGATGTGGAAAAGGGCCTGCCCCGCACCCGTATCGACTGGGTAAAGGCAAGGGGGCATGTGGAAGAGTATGAGGGCCGCCCGCTCTCCCCGCTCGATAATGGCGGGGCTACGGGCAAGTATCTCGCGCGCGCCTTCCCGGTGCGTCACACGCCCCTTCGCGGCACCGGCACCGGCCCCGTCACGCAGATGGAGTTTGCGAAGGCCGGCATCATCACCGAGGAGATGATCTACGCCGCCGAGCGCGAAAATCTCGGCCGTGCGCGGGCGCTCTCCGGCGCCGCCGAACGCCATGCCGATGGGGAAAGCTTTGGCGCAGAAGTGCCCCAGTTTGTGACGCCGGAATTTGTGCGCTCAGAGATTGCGCGCGGCCGGGCGATCATCCCGGCGAACATCAACCATGGCGAGCTGGAGCCCATGGTGATCGGGCGGAACTTCCTGGTGAAGATCAACGCCAATATCGGCAATTCCGCCGTCGCTTCTTCCGTGGAGGAAGAGGTGGACAAGATGGTCTGGGCCATCCGCTGGGGCGGGGACACGGTGATGGACCTCTCTACGGGCAAGAACATCCACAACACGCGCGAATGGATATTGCGCAATTCGCCCGTCCCCATCGGCACGGTGCCGATCTATCAGGCCCTCGAAAAGGTGGGCGGCATCGCCGAAGACCTCACCTTCGACATCTTCGCCGACACGCTCATCGAGCAGGCCGAGCAGGGGGTGGACTATTTCACCATCCATGCCGGGGTGCGGCTTCCTTATGTGCCGCTGACGGCCAACCGGGTGACGGGTATCGTCTCTCGCGGCGGCTCGATCATGGCCAAGTGGTGCCTTGCCCACCACAAGGAGAGCTTCCTCTATGAGCGCTTTGAGGAAATCTGCGAGATCATGCGCGCCTATGACGTGTCCTTCTCGCTGGGCGATGGGCTGCGCCCCGGTTCCATCGCCGATGCCAATGACCGCGCCCAGTTTGCCGAGCTGGAAACGCTGGGCGAGCTGACCAAGATCGCCTGGGAGCGCGGCTGTCAGGTGATGATCGAGGGGCCGGGCCATGTGCCCATGCACAAGATCAAGGTGAATATGGAAAAGCAGCTCGCCGTATGCGGCGAGGCGCCCTTCTACACGCTCGGGCCGCTCACCACCGATATTGCGCCCGGCTATGACCATATCACCAGCGGTATTGGCGCGGCGATGATCGGCTGGTTCGGCACCGCCATGCTCTGCTATGTCACGCCGAAGGAGCACTTAGGCCTGCCAGACCGCGATGACGTGAAAACCGGCGTCATCACCTACAAGATCGCCGCCCACGCGGCCGATCTCGCCAAGGGCCACCCTGCGGCGAAGCTGCGCGATGATGCGCTAAGCCGCGCCCGCTTCGAGTTCCGCTGGGAGGATCAGTTCAACCTCAGCCTCGATCCCGATACCGCGCGCGACTTCCACGACCAGACCCTGCCGAAAGATGCCCATAAGGTGGCCCATTTCTGCTCCATGTGCGGGCCGAAATTCTGCTCGATGAAGATCACGCAGGACATTCGCGACCAGTTCGGCACGGCGCGCGCGCCCAACGCCCCTCACCCTGAGGAGGGGGCCTCAGCCCCCGTCTCGAAGGACGAGGCCGAACAGGGCATGGCGGAGATGAGCGAGAAGTTCAAGGAGCTGGGCGGGGAGATTTATCTGGAGAAGGAGTGAGGGGTTGCCAGAAGGCCTTGTCACAACCAGAACGGACTGCGACAGTAATGTTGAAATGGGGGCCGTCGCATGCCGATTGAATCTATACACACGTATCTCGTGCATCCTCGTGCGCAGGGTGACGAGCACAGGAACATCGGCGGCATCGACGTGCCCCTTAACGGCAAACTGTTTGATACTCTAAACAGCGTCTATGAGAAGTCTGATGATGAATGTGACATCGACATTGCCTTCGTCCCTAATGGCGGGCGTCAGCAAAACGACTGTCGTGATCTAATTCTCAGCTACATTCGAGATCGGTCGCTTGATACTGGGAGGTTAATTGCAAACCGCTTGCGAGAGCATACAACCAATCGCTCCAAGCAGGGACTCCTAGTTCTCATGTATGGCCGGGAGGGTTCAGACCATCGGCTAGTCATCTCGCGGTATCCCACCAACACCGGAATTTTAGCTGAAGAAAATGCTAGGGGCTTAGACGTGCAGTTTCTTGAGCGTGTCTTTATGAGAAGCGCTTATTCATACAAGGCTGCCGTATATCAGCATGCGTCGCTCGAGCGGTTTTGGGACGGTCGCGCCGTCGACAAGCAAATTTCTAGCCGATCCCTTCCCACACCGGAATACTGGATACACGGCTTCCTGCATTCCGACTTCAGAACAACTTCTGCGCAAGGCACTCGTCGCCTCGCGGTGGCACTGAAAAAAGCGATTGGCTCGGTCGACAACTTGGAGCTTAAACAGGAGCTTGTTGCAGCCGCGACGCTCGCACGGGGAATGGCTGGCCAAGCGACAAGCGTGAGTGGTTTTTGCGATAGATTTAACCTCTCGGTTCTCGCACGAGAGGCGATTATGTCAAATTTGCCCAATACCGCCGTTGCAGCTGAACAGTTTTCGCTAGATGTGGCAGTCTTCGATCAAGAGGTTGCGTATCGAACCATTCAATTGGATTCTGGAGTATTCATCGCCGCTTCTGCTAGAGAATTCGAGGGATTGGTCAACCGTGAAGAACTCGATGACGGCCAAGAGCGCTTCAGTGTCACGGGCCACATTATCAATGAGCGGCTAAGGCGCGGGAGCTTATCGTGATTGATCTTAGGGCTACATACGAGCAACGTTATAATGACGTCCTACTCCCTCTTGCGACAAATCTGGAACTCTATATTCGTGATATATTTGCAGGAATAGAAAGAATTGATAGAATTTCCGTAAGGCCAAAATCAATAGATAGATTTATTTCAAAATCTCTGGCGAAGAATGAAGCTGGCACAAATAAGTATAGCGATCCTCTAGAACAGATTCAGGATCAGATCGGCGCGCGGATTATAGTTTTATTCAAACAAGATGTCGAAAAGATATCTAATATAGCTGAAGAAAGCTTCAGGTATGTGGAAAATAAGGACGTAGAGCCAGAGGCCGTTTATGAGTTCAGTTATTTTGGAAAACATTTTATCTCATTGATACCGCATGATGTTTTGGATGACACTTGGCCTAGGGCCATAATCCCAGGGTTTTTTGAATTGCAAATTAAAACCGTATTTCAGCACGCGTGGTCAGAAGCCAGCCATGATGTTGGGTACAAACCGATGTTGGGTGAACTATCACGTGAAGATAAGCGAGCGCTTGCTTTCGCATCTGCCCAAGCGTGGGGAGCAGACAAAGCTTTTGCTGATATTTTTGACCAGCTCTCTGTGCGTGCTGCAATGCAAAAAGCCTAACGGCTCCTCTCGATCGCTATCTACTCGTCATTCCCGCGCAGGCGGGAATCCAGAGATCGTAGAGCTCAGGCGGTGGATATGGCTCTGGGTTCCAGCTTGCGCCGGAATGATCAGGGAGTGGAAGTGCGATCGCCCCTACCCTTCCCGCTCCCCGAACAGGGCCGAGCCGACGCGCACCGAGGTCGCGCCGAGGCGGGCGGCAAGGGCATAGTCCGCGCTCATGCCCATGGAGAGTTTTTCAACGCCCGCCGCGCGCGCGAGCTTGGCCAGCAGCGCAAAATGCAGGCTCGCCGGTTCTTCCACCGGCGGAATGCACATCAGCCCTTCAATGCCCTGCGGCATCAGGGCCCGCATCTGCGCCACGAAGGCGGGCACATCCTTTGGCGCAATGCCGGCCTTTTGCGGTTCCTCGCCGGTATTGACCTGCACATAGAGGCGCGGGGCACGGCCCGTCTTCTCCATGGCTTTCAGGATTGCGCGGGCGAGCTTTTCCCGGTCCAGCGTCTCGATCACGTCAAAAAGGGCGACGGCCTCATCGGCCTTGTTGGTCTGCAAGGGGCCGACAAGGCGCAGTTCCAGATCCGGATAGGCCGCGCGCCGGGCGCTCCAGCGCGTCATCGCTTCCTGCACCCGGTTTTCACCGAACACACGCTGGCCGCTTGCAAGGGCTTCCTCGATGCGCGCCTCGGACTGCATTTTGGAAACGGCAACGAGCGTCACATCTGCGGGTGAGCGCCCGCCCGCCTTGGCAGCGCCGGCCAATTCCTCAAGGATGGCGGCGCGGCGCATCGAAATCGTGTGTGTATCGGCTGGAGTGTGTGTCATGGCGGGCCTCACCTATGCGCGAACAGGCGCGCTGGCAAGGGAGCGGGCGCTCGCCCTACCACGCCTGTTCGCCTTCACCGACCCGGCGCGCACGCCCGATCCGCTGGGCCTGGCGCAGCATTTGCCCGGCGGAACCGGCCTGATCCTTCGCCATTTCGGACGCGATGATCTTAAAAGCCTAGCCGCACCTCTGGCTCAGTCTGCCCGCAGGCAGGGCTTCGCGCTTTTCATCGCCGCTGATCCGGTGCTGGCGCTGAAGGTGGAAGCGGACGGCGTCCACTGGCCGGAGCGGTGCCTCGCAGAACTGCGCCGCTGGCGGCACAAGGCCCCGCATCTTCTGGTCACCGCCTCCGCGCACACGCCTGCAGCCCTTCGCCGCGCGGCGAAGCTGGCCGACGCGGTGTTCCTCTCGCCTGTCTTTCCCTCAAACAGTGCCAGCGCGGGCGCGCCTCTGGGGCTCATCCGGGCCGCCAGCATGGCAAGACAGGTATCCACGCCCGTACTGGCGCTCGGCGGCGTGGCGCTGCATGATCTGGCAGCTTTGCAGGCGCGCGGGTTTTACGGCGCGGGCGCGGTCGACGCCTTTTCGGCGGCATAAATCGCCGCCAGCCCCTCCCGGTAGGACGGGAAAGCGGGCCGCCAGCCAAGCACCTGCTTGGCGCGCGCATTCGATACCCTCCGGTTTGCCGAATAGAAGCTCGCCTGCATCGGGCTCATCGCGCCCTTGTCAAAAGCTTCCTCCATGGGCGGCTCAACGCCCAGCAGGCGTGCCGCCTCTTCCACGACAGTGGGCTGCGGGCAAGGACAGTCATCGGCAAGGTTGAACACGCCGTCGGCCTCCGGCCGGGCCATGGCCAGCAGCAGCGCCTCGACAATGTCATCCACGTGAATCCGGCTGAAGACCTGGCCGGGCTTGATGATGCGGCGCGCACGGCCCTCGCGCAGCTTGTCGAACGTGCTGTATCCGGGCCCGTATATGCCCGCCAGCCGGAAGATGCGCGCACCCGCCGCCTGCCAGCCTGCTTCGGCTTCAGCCCGCCAGACAGAGCGGGGCTCAACCGGGTCCAGCCTGTCCCATTCAAACGCCCAGCCGCCGCGCCGGTCGCCATAGACGCCTGTGGTGGAGAGATAGCCCACCCAGCGGGATTTCAGCATTCGAGCGTCGAGCAAGGGCAGGAAGGGGTCGCCCGCCTCGCCCGGCGGCGCGCTGACGAGAACATGGCTCGCCTCCCGCACAGCCTCCTCGATGACGCCCGGCCCTGTGCCGGTCAGGAGCGGGGTGATGCCTTGCGCACGCAGACCTTCGGCCTTGCCTCCATCACGCGTCGTGGCGGTCATTCTCGCGGTTGCGGCCAGACGCCGCGCTGTTGCATTCGCGACATAGCCAAAGCCGAGGAAAAGCATTCTCATGGTATCACCCATAGACCGTGGCTGCGTTAACGCGTTAGCGTGCATCGGGTTCAAGTGACAGGATATAGGCCGATGCGCGGGATTTGCGGGATTTTAAGCGCTGCGGCGCTGCTGGCGGGTCATGCCACGCCAGCGCTGGCGCAGGAGGCCGGGACCAGTTTTGAACAGGCCCAGTATGAGGCCTGCCTGAACCTCATCAACGAAAATCCTGAAGCCGCCTACGAGGAAGGCCTTGCCTGGCGCGCGCAAGGCGGCAGCTGGCCGGCCATGCATTGCATCGCGCTGTCACAGGTGGCGCTCGGCCAGTACGGCATTGCCGCCCGCCGCCTTGAAAGCACGGCAGAAGGCGCGGTTGTCGCCACCGACGAGACCCGCGCCATCATGTTCGGACAGGCCGGCGATGCCTGGCTCGCCGCCAATGAGCCGGCCAATGCAGAGCGCGCTTTCCGGCGGGGCCGCGATTTCGGACCCGGCGATGCAGGCCTCGCTCTGGGCGTGGCCGAGGCCGCAATCCTGCAGGAAAACTGGGCGAACGCGCAGACGGCGGCAGGCGATGCCATCGGGCTTGATGCCGGTCTGGCCCGCGGCTGGCAGATACGCGCACAGGCACATCTTGAACAGGGCAATCTGGATGCCGCTTCCGCCGACCTCAACGAGGCACTGGCCCGCGATGGCGAGAATATCGAGGCGCTTGTCCTGCGCGGCCGCATCGCAGAGGCACGCCGCACGGGCGGATAGCTGTTAGCACACGGACGATCCGGCTGCCAACAACATACAGAAATCATTCATGAATTTGCGTGCAGGCTCTTGCCTGACAGGGTGGCTTTCGTCAAGCTCTCCCTCGTCGGTTATGGAGAGGGCCATGAGCGAATCTGACTTTGCCGCGCAGTTGAGGGGCGCACGCCTGACCACGGCGGAAATCCTCTATTACCGCCCCGATTTTCCCAGCCTTCTGCAGAGCTTCAGCTGGCAGACGCAGGACATCGCGCCGGAATTTCCCCGCCTGCAACAGTTTCTCGATCACTGGCGGCGCGAGATCGAGGCGGTGATCCATTCAGTACGCATCGCCCATGCGGGCCTGATAAAGCCCGCTGAATGGCGCGGAGCGGTGCTGATGGAACGGCTTCATTAGGCCCGCGGCCAGTAAAGGCGCTGAGACCAGCGGCTTGCCGCGCCGCAGTGCGCCGCTATCCTTGCGTGCATGATCGCGCTTCTCGCTTCTCTGGTTCTGGCACTCGCTGCCATACCGCCCGGCATTACCCTGACCCCTGAGGGGCAGGAAGAAGCGCGCGCGAGCCTGACGCTGGAAGAGCGGCTGGATGAACGCCTTGCTGCGCTGGCTGCCGCGTCATCGGAAAGTCAGGGTGAGACCATTGCCGACGAGGTGCGCTCCATCTGGCGCCAGTCAGGCGGGGCAACCGCCTCGCTCCTGCTTGACCGGGCCGAGCAGGCGATAGCCGAGCGTGATCTGGAGACGGCCCAGCGCGCCTATGCGCATCTGCGTATTCTGGAACCTGATTTTGCTGAAGGCTGGATGGCCGCCGGACAGCTCGCCATGGCGCGCGGGGACTGGAGCTTTGCCCTTGATGCACTGACCGAAGCGGTCAATCTGGAACCGCGCCGGTTTGATGCCTATGCGCTTCTGGGGCGCACGCTGGAACGGGCGAGTGAACCGGCAGCCGCCCTCGCCGCGTATGAAGAGGCATTGCGTGTCCATCCCTGGCACCCGCAAGCCCGTCAGGCTCGCGCGCGCCTCGAAAACCAGCTGGCAGGCCGTGCGCTTTAATCTGACCGTTCTCACCGCGTGTTTCCTCATCCTCACCGCCTGCGCCGGAGGCCGTGCCATGCCCGTTGGCGATGATCCGCTTTCACCCATCGGCCAGTTCATCGAGATCGATGGCACACGCCTGCATTATCACGTAACCGGACCGGAAGGTGCATCGCCGGTGCTCGTATTGCACGGCGCATCGGCAAATCTGCGCGAACCGCTGATGGGGCTGGGAGAGGCTCTCAGAGACGAGCGCGTGATCTGGCTGGACCGGCCGGGCCTTGGCCATTCGCAGCGCCCCTCCGGACGGTGGAACCCGCAAGCCGAGGCCGCACTGATCGCGCAATTTCTTGAGGCGGTCGACGCAGGCCCCATCATTGTCACCGGACATTCCTGGGGCGGAGCGATTTCCTTGCGCCTCGCCATGGATCACCCGCAAGCCGTGTCTGGCATTGTCCTCGTGGCACCTGCCGTCCGGGCCAATGTGGGCGAGGCCGCGCTCTATAACCGCGCCACGCACTGGCCCGTCATCGGCCCGGTCATCACGCGGCTGGTCGTGCCGACCTATGGCCGCGCCCAGCTGGAATCCGGCGCCGCCAGCGCCTTCGCGCCCGACCCCGTGCCTGAAGGTTATGTGGAAGAGACCGCCCTCGCCCTCCTGCTGGAGGCGCGCGTGTGGACGGCCAATGCCGCCGACATGGCCAATGTGAACGCGCATCTGGAAGCCCAGGAAGGGCGTTACGGCGAGATCAGGCAGCCCACGATCATTCTGGCGGGTACTGAGGACAGCGTGGTTGCCACCCGCCGCCATTCCGTGCCCGTGGCTGAAACCATGCGCAATGCCGAGCTAGTCCTGATCGAAGGCGCTGGACATGCACCCCATTTTGCCCACGCAGACCGGGTGGCAGAGGCCATCATGACGGTACGCGGGCGCGCGGCAGGTGTGGATTAGGCACATACCGGCATTGCCGGGCCCGCGTTCGCGTCCTAAGCCATCAGGCCAGATACAAGCCCCTTTGCCAGATGAGGACGCCCCATGGCCGAACCCTTCAACCACTCATCCGCCGATGCCGTCAGCGCGCCCGTTCAGGGTGGCACGCCCAAGGCCGATGAACAGCTTCGCGCCATTGTCGCCCGCATCGAGCGTCTGGAAGAAGAAAAGAAGGCGCTCATGGCCGACATCAAGGAGGTCTATGACGAAGCCAAGGGCAATGGCTTTGACGTCAAAGTGCTCCGCCAGGTCATCCGCATCCGCAAGCAGGACCGCCAGGAACGCATGGAAATGGAAGCGGTGCTCGAAACCTATCTCGGCGCGCTCGGCGATCTCTGATACTTTGCGAGGCCATGGCCCGCGAGATTGACGACCGCAAGAAGAAAAAAGCCCTGCGCCGCCTCGACCGCGTGCGCCGGGCGCTGGCCGAGGCGGAAGCCGATGGCGATACCGAGGCCGCCCAAGAGGCGCGCGCCCTGCTGACCGAATGGGAAGATGAATTTCTCGGCAGCGTGGAAGAGCGGCTCAACACGTTCGGTTCTGCCTTTACCGACCCTGAGAAGGGCTCGCTGGACGAGCCGCTATCCCAGCTGCAGGCCGCCAAGCTCAAAGAGCTGGAAGCCAAGGCCAAGGGCAAGGAAACCCGGCCCTGGAAGCGCTCCAGCTTCAAGCCGAAGGAGAGGGCCCAACGCTCCAGCTTTTCTGCCAGACGCCCCGCCCGCGCGCGAACACCCGCGACATCAATGAGGATATGCCGGCAGACAGGCCGGAGGCCGGGCCGGCAACACCCCGCCCGTCTGACATCAAACCCGCCCCTGCACCAGCGCCGTCACCGGCTCCCTCGCCAGCCCCGTCACCGGCAAAACCCCGCCCCCGCTTCACCGTCATCAAGGGCGGGAAGGGGGAATAGGCTTCGCTGAGCCGGATTCCCATGCCGCCCTACTGGCATAGCCTTGCCGCCACCGCGCCTGCCCGCCTCCGCCAGTGGCGAACGGGCAGCCGCGATGATCTGTCACGCCCGCTATATTATGCAAATGCGAATGACTCGCATTGACGGCGCGTGCCGTCCCGCTATGAGAGTGCTTCGCATTTTTAATGGAGGGGTGAGCATGACTCGTTATCAGACTTTTCTGGCCGTTCTGGCCGCAACCACCGCGCTGAGTGCGCCTGCCCTCGGTCAGGCCACGCAGGAGACGCTGCCTGAGCAAGAGGAGATTGAGACGATACTCGTCATCGGGCAGGCCAGCCCGGTCTCTACCATCGACCGGGCCATGCAGTTTCAGGCGCGTCAGGTGCGGGACGTTTTCAGCACGGAACCGTCGATCGACATCGCTGGCGGCACACGCAACGGGCAGCGCATCTTCCTGCGCGGCGTTGAAGGATCGAACTTGAACATCACGGTGGACGGTGCCCGGCAGGGGCGCAATCTCTACAATCACCGGGGCGGCTTCTCCAATATCGATCCGGAATTCCTGCGCCGGGTGGACATCCAGGCGGGTCCGGCTGCAGCCGATCAGGGATTTGGCGCGCTCGGCGGCGCGATCCGGTTTGAAACCATCGACGCCCAGGACCGGCTGGCGCCGGGGCAGGATTTCGGCGCCTTCGGGCGGGTGAGTTTTGCCAGCGCCGCCGAGGCGCAGCGCGTGGCGGCCGGAGCATACGGGCGGCTGGGCGACGATGTGGGCGTACTCGCGTACGTCTCCGCTACCGATTTCCGGGACCTGCGCATTGGCGGCGGGTCGCGCGTGCCCGTTTCGGGCGGCGAGGACCGCAACCTGCTCATCAAGCTGAGCGCGCTGTCCCTTGGCGATCACACCTTGCGGGTATCCTACGAGCGCAATGACGCCTCCGGCCTGAACTTCATGCAGCGCGGTGACTATCCCTACCAGCTGCAGCCGGTCGACTTCCGGACCCGTCCTCCGCAGGACCAGTCCCTTGTCCGCGACACCTATGCGCTGCGTTATGGCTACAACCCGTCAAGCGATCTCATCGACATCCGGATTGACGCCTATACCAGCCGGAACGACTTCTTCGCACCGCAAAGCAATGCCGAACGCTTCATCAGCGACATTACCGGCGGTGATCTGCGCAACACATTCCGCTTTGCGCTGGGCACCGGCCGGCTGGAGACCACGATTGGTGCTGACTATTTCGAAGATGAAGGCACTGCGAGCCGTTCAGACGCCGGAACGTACTACTCAACCAACCGGAATACGGGCCTCTTCGTCCAAAACCGCTACTTCTCGGGGCCTCTGGCGCTCTATGCCGGGGTGCGTCACGACGATTACGCGTCAGACTACGGGCCGCGCAAGGCCCAGGGCAACGCAACATCGCTCAACCTTGGCGGTGAGTTCACTGTGATGCCGCAACTGACAGTCTTTGCCGGGTACGGTCAGGCTGCGCGTGGCTCTGGCACATTGCCCCTCCACTTTGCCCGTAACGTCCAGCCCGGCCTGATGTTCAATGGCTCGGCCACGGGAGGGCTGGATCCCGAAACCTCCGCCCAGTGGGAGGCCGGATTGCGCGGCCGGTTCGCCGATGGCCTGCCCGCAGGCGGCACGCTGAGCTATCAGCTCACAGCCTTCCGCACCGAAATCGAGGACGCCATCCTTTACTTCCAGCCCGGATCCGGCGGGCTGGGTGGCAGGCCGATCACCAATATCTTCAACTTCGATGATACGGTCCGCTTTGAAGGCTATGAGGCATCCCTCGAGTATGACAGCAGGCTGTGGAGCACGGCTCTGCGCTACAGCCACACCGACATTGCGAACATGCCTGCCGAACCGCAATTCATTGCCCGCACTGGCGCGCCGCGCGGGGACCAGTGGGTATGGGACAGCCGGATCATGGTTCGTGCCAACATCACGGCAGGTTACACCTTGCGCCACACCTCTGCCCTGACCAGCGTTCCGGCCGGGCAGATCGTCTACATCCCCAAGCCCGGCTTCACCCTGCATGACATACAGCTGAGCTGGGAGCCTGCAGCGCTGCGGGGCGCGGCACTGGACATCGCCGTCACCAACCTCACCGACGAACGCTACGTAGCGCATTCCACGCTCACGCAGGACGGGTTCGCCACCGAGGAAGCCGGCCGCGATATCCGCCTCTCGCTGAGCTATCGCTATTAGGTAAATAGGCCCTGTCAGCGCCTGCGCTGACAGGGCTACTCCTCCTCGCCCAGCGGGGTGAGTTTCACCTTGGTGATCTGGTTGCGGCGGCGTTCGAGTATGTCGAACTGCACGTCATGGAAGCGGAAGCGCTGGCCCGGCTCCGGTATGGTCTGGGCTTCGTGGATCACCAGACCCGCGATCGTCACCGCCTCGTCATCGGGCAGTTCCCAGTCGAGCGCGCGGTTGATCTCGCGGATGCCCGTTGCGCCATCCACGATGACCGAGCCATCCGCTTCCCGCTTGAACTCACCTGGCGGGGCCAGATCGTGCTCGTCCTCGATCTCGCCAACGATCTCCTCGAGGATGTCTTCCAGCGTCACCACGCCCATCAGCGCGCCATATTCATCGACCACGAGGGCGAAATGCTCGCGCTTGGTCCTGAAGGTGTTGAGCTGATCGAACAGCTCGGTGGTCTCCGGCACGAACCAGGGCTCGCGCTTCAGGCTGGCGATATCGAGTTTCGAACTGTCTCCGCCCATGCCGTGCAGGGCACGCGCCAGATCCCGTACATGCAGAATGCCGACAATATTCTCCGGCTCGCCCTGCCAGAGCGGCAGGCGGGTATGCGGGCTGGTCAGCGCGGTTTCCACCAACTGCTCAACCGGCTGGTCAATATCCAGCATGACGAGGTTCTTGCGGTGAACCATCACGTCATCGACCGTCAGCTCACGCAGATCGAGCACGCCGCCCAGCATGTCGCGGTCATGCTTGACCACGCCGCCTTCCTGCAGGTGCATGTCGATCTGCCCGCGTATCTCTTCATGCGCCGACAGGACAGGCCCGGTCACATTCGCGCCGATCAGGCGCAGCGTGCCGCGCACCACCACCTGTACACCCGCCACTACGGGGCCGAACACCGCCGTCACGATACGGATCGGCAGGGAGACAAACATGGCCAGCCTGTCCGGATTGGAGAGCGCATAGGTCTTGGGCATGACCTCGGCAAACACCAGCACCAGCGCCGTCATCACCAGCGTGGCGATCGGCACGCCGGCATCACCGAACATGGCCAGAAATACCGCCGCCGCGATGGAGGAGGCGAGGATGTTGACCAGATTATTGCCCAGCAATATGCCGCCGATCAGGCTCTCGCGATCCTCGATCAGCAGGCTGACGCGCGCCGCAGCCCCGTTCTTTTCCTTCTCCAGTGCCAGCATGCGCGCCTTCGACGTGGCCGTCAGCGCGGTCTCCGACCCGGAAAAGAAGGCCGATAGCAAAAGCAGCAGCAAGATGGCCGCAAACGCCCATCCCATCCACGCCTCGAACACGAATTCCATCTAGACCTCTCCTGCGAGGAAAGCACTGATCTGCGCCGGTTCATGGCCGGGAGAAATGAAGGCCTCGCCAATGCCGCGCGCCAGAATGAGGGTGATGCCCGAACCGGCATTTTTCTTGTCCTGCCCCATGCGCGCGGTCAGGGCGGAGGGATCATAGGGGCCACCGGGCAGTTCACGGATCGACACCGGCAAACCGGCCCCGCCCAGCACAGCCGCCGCCCGCCGGGCGGCATCCGGCCCGCACAGGCCCAGTGACGCGGAAAACTTCAGCGCCATGACGATACCACACGAGACCGCCTCGCCATGAATGAGCGCGCCTTTTTCCGCTTCGGCCTCGAAGGCATGGGCGAAGGTATGCCCCAGATTAAGCAGGGCCCGCACCCCCGCCTCGCGCTCATCCTCTGCTACAATGCGTGCCTTGAAGCGCACCGCATCGGCAATGACGGGGACAAGCGCGTCCAGAGCGAGCGGATCAGTTTCTGCCGCCTCGAGGCGTTCAAACAGCGCACGGTCCGCAATCAGCCCGGCCTTGACGATCTCGGCATAGCCTGCCGCCAGCTCGCGCCGCGGCAGGCTTTCCAGAAAGCCGCTATCGGCCACTACCAGGTCTGGCTGATGGAAACTGCCAATAAGGTTCTTGCCGTGGCGCGTATTGATGCCGGTCTTGCCGCCCACAGAGGAATCCACCTGAGCCAGCAGGGTCGTCGGCATCTGGATGAAGCCGCACCCGCGCTTCATGATCGACGCGGCAAAGCCGGCCAGATCGCCCACCGTGCCGCCGCCAAACGCAATGAGAGCCTCATTGCGCGCCATCTCGCGGTCCAGCAGCGCATCCGTCACGATACGCAGCCCCTCCCAGGTTTTCACCCCTTCACCGCCTTCCAGCAGGATGAAATCAGGCTTCAGTCCCACACCCGTCAGAACGCTTTCCAGCCGCGTGCGGTGGGCGCTCAGCGCATCGCGGTCAGCCACAATGATGGCGCGCCCCTGCGGGCAAAGCTGGCGCATTTCGCCAGCGGCGGCCTCCAGCGCGCCAGCCCCTGCGAGTACCTCATAGGCGCGCGAGGCAGCCCGGACAGGAATACGGAACAGCTCGCTCACCCTTGCGCCTCCACACGCTCTGCCATGGCGTCCAGTATGGCCTGCACCGCACCATCATGGGTGGTATCAGGTGACCGGACATGAATATCGGCCTCGGCATAGACCGGCGCGCGCTCTGCCAGCAGTCTTTCCATGACGGCACGCGGATCTTCGGTCTGCAGAAGCGGGCGCGTGTCGCGCCTTGATACCCGCTCCATGAGCGTATCGATATCCGCCTGCAGCCAGACCGACAGCGACCGCCCTTTAAGCAGGGCGCGCGTCTGTGTGTTGATGAAAGCACCGCCACCCAGCGCAATGACGGCCTGGCCGGTCTCGTCCATCAGCCGGGCGATGACCCGCCGTTCCCCATCGCGGAAGGCCGCCTCGCCAAAATCGGCAAATATTTCAGACACGCTGCGGCCGGCAGCTTCCTCCACCTCGTGGTCGGAATCGCGAAAGGCCCACCCCAGCCGGTCCGCCAGACGGCGCCCGATTGTGGTCTTTCCCACCCCCATCAGACCGACCAGAACCACCGGACAGCCAAGTCTTCTTGCGATTTGCACACGATCCATGATGCTTCACGCTATAAGCGTGTGAGAGATAATGAGCAATTCCCGCGTACGATGTCTGGAAAACGCCGCATTGTCCGCGCTAGTGTAGAGTATCGTGAACCGCATACCAGCCACGAGGGGCGCCTATCATGCGCGGAATGCTGATTGGAGTGGGCATCGGCGTCATTTGCGTCGGTGTCATTTTTGCCATCCTGCTCATCATGGCCGACACCATGGCCCCTGAGCAGAGCGAAATCCGTGTCGAGGTGACCGATGCGCTGGGCGGTTAGCACGCTGGGTCTGTGCGCGGTTCTGCTCGCCGCACCCGCAATCGCGCAGCAACCCTCCCGCGCCATTGAAGTACAGGAGCTGGGAGCGGTCGACCCCTTTCAGGTCGGATCGCGCAATGTCCTGCCCCAGACCATCTGGTCGTCCAGCGATGCAGACGCCCTGCGCGTGGTCCTCGAAGCCCTGCCTGCCAGCAATGGGCAGGGATGGCGCCATGGCGGCGCGGCCCGTCTGGCCGAACGTGTCCTCCTGGCCTCCGGCGAGCCCCCCCGTGGCGGGCGCGACAATTTCGCCCTCGCGGCGCTCCGGGCAGACCGCGCTCTTGCAGCCGGCAGGGTGGAACAGGTCTACCAGCTTCTCGAGCGCACACCGCGCCTGAACCAGTCCAGCGCGCTCTCCCGCCTGCATGCCGAAACCGCCTTTGCCCTCGGTGAGACAGGACCGGCCTGCAATACCGCCGAAAGCCTGCTGCGCGGGCGTGACGAACCCTACTGGCTGCGGGCGAGGGCTGTCTGCCTTGCGCTGGCCGGCAATATGCCTGCTGCCGAACTGACCGCAGATCTGGCCCGCTCCTCTGAGGGTGGCCGCAGTTTCGGCTCCTGGTTCGATGCGCTGGTGCTCGATCGGGGGCTGCCATCAGCGCAGCCTGTATCGACAGGGCTGGAGCTGGCCATTGCCATCACGCTCGCGCCCGAAGAACGCATTCACGTCGCTGAAAACGCTCCGGCCTGGCTGAAACGCGCCGCCGCGCGCACGGGCCCGGCCATCACATTGCCCGAACAGCTCGACGAGGCACTGGAAGCCGCCATGGCGATGGAAGGCGCTGACAGGGCGGCAGCCCTCGCCGCCATCGCCCAGCAGGATATTGACCGTCTGATTGCGGCCGAGGCACTGGCCGCACGGCTGGACGACGCCGTCAACGAAGGGCGGTTTGCCGAAGTGGCCCGCGCTTACGCGATGGAAATCGAGACATTCCCGATCAATGAGCAGACGCTCGCCCACGGCCCGCGCTTCATCCTGGCTCTGGCCCTTGAGGGCGAGCTGGAGCGGGCATGGCGCTGGCGCGAAGCCCTGCTGTCTGGCCCTGAGCGCGACCGGCCCATGCAGGAAATGAACGGACAGCCCGGCATGCTCACGCCGCCGCCGGCCTCATTCGGTTTTACCGATGAAGACCCATGGGAGCCGCCTTCACCTGCCGTCATGGTCGCGCTCGACATGGCGATAGGCATTGCCGCGGACGATATAGGCTCCGGCCCGTTTGGTGCCATTCTGGCCGCGCGGGCAGAGGATGCGCGTCCTGAACGTCTCGCCCAGCTTGCCGGTCTGGCAGCGCTCGGCGCGTCTGTTCCCGAGGCCGTGCGCGTTCAGCTCCTTGAGACGGGCTCTGAAGAGGGCTCCACCGGGCGGGAAGCGCATTTTGCCTCGATGGCTGCGCTTTCACTGGTCAACAGCTCGCGCGCTGAAGTCCTGCTGCTGGCCGCCGGCCTGATCGAGACCAGCAATGGCAGCGCGCAGGCCTATGCCCTGGCCAGCTACCTGCTGGAGCGGGCGGGCCACCGGGCCGAAGCGCTGCAGCTCATTCTGGAGGCGCTGGCCGAGGAGAGCGCGTGAGCGCAACGCATATAGCGCTTTTCCTCGACATGCTGAGCGCGGAGCGCGGCGCTGCCGCCAACACGCTCGCCGCCTATGGCCACGATCTGGATGATGCCGGAACGCGCCTTGCGCGTTTCGGCGTGGCTCTCAATGACGCATCGCCTGCTGATCTTGAACGGCTGATGCAGACACTGGCCACTGACGGGCTCAGCCCTGCCACGGCCGCGCGGCGCCTTTCCGCGCTGAAGCGCTATTACCGCTTTCTGCTCAAAGAGGGCGTGCGCAGCGATGATCCGACGGCCGGTCACAAAGGCCCCAAACAGGCTCGCGCCCTGCCCAAAATCCTCTCCGAGGCCGAGGTGGGCCGTCTGTTTGACGCAGCTGACACGATAGAAGGCCCGGCGGGCCTGCGCCTGCGTGCCGCGCTGGAACTGCTCTATGCGGGCGGGCTTCGCGTCAGTGAGCTGGTCACCCTCCCCCTTGCCGCCTTTTCCCGCGCCGAGCGCTATCTGGTTGTCACCGGCAAGGGCAATAAGGACCGTATCGTACCGCTCACACCCTCCGCGCTGGAGGCTGTCGACGCCTATAGGGGCGTGCGGGAGGACTTCCTGCCCGGCAAGGCGTCACCCTTGCGGGCCCGCGCCGAGCGTTATCTCTTCTGCTCATCCAGCGCCAAGGCAGGCCACCTTACCCGCGAGCGATTCGCCCAGATGCTCTCAGGACTTGCGGTGCAAGCGGGCCTCGACCCGGCGCGCGTCTCGCCGCACGTGCTGCGCCATGCCTTTGCCACGCATCTTCTGGCCAATGGAGCAGACTTGCGCAGCCTGCAGACCCTGCTCGGCCACGCCGATGTCTCCACCACGGAGATTTACACCCATGTGCTCGAAGCGCGGCTGCGCTCGCTGATGGAAGACGCCCATCCCTTGAGCCGCAAATAGCCTTGCTGACAGCCAGCTTGTGACAACACGATGTCGCGGCTAGTTTGCCCGTTCGGCCAGCGACCCTTGGCCGGGTAGCCTTATTTCAGGGGATCCATGTCCAACCCGACGCGCACCTATCTTGATTTCGAACGTCCGATTGCCGAGCTCGATGCGAAGATCGAGGAATTGCAATCGGTCTCCGAACGCAATGGCGAGGATGCGCCGGATGTGGCCGAAGAGGTCGCCAAGCTGCGCCAGAAATCGGCAACCCAGCTGAAAAACCTCTACGCCAAGCTGGACCCCTGGCAGAAAACCATGGTGGCGCGCCATCCTGAGCGCCCGCATCTGAAAGACTTTCTGGCCGGCCTCATCACCGATTTCGAGGAGCTGTCCGGCGACCGGCGCTTCTCCGAGGATCACGCCATTGTGGGTGGTCTGGGCCGTTTCCGCGGCCGCGCCGTGGTCGTCATGGGCCATGAGAAGGGTCACGATACGCAGACCCGCCTGAAGCACAATTTCGGCATGGCGCGCCCTGAAGGCTACCGCAAGGCCGCGCGCCTGATGGATTTGGCTGACAAGTTCTCCCTGCCGGTTCTCACTTTCGTGGACACGGCGGGCGCGTATCCGGGCGTTGGCGCGGAAGAGCGCGGCCAGTCCGAAGCCATTGCCCGCTCCACCGAGCGCTGCCTGACACTCGGCACGCCGCTGATCTCGGTCATCACCGGCGAAGGCGGGTCGGGCGGCGCGGTTGCGCTGGCCTCTGCCAACACGGTGATGATGCTGGAGCATTCCATATATTCGGTGATCTCGCCGGAGGGCTGCGCCTCCATTTTGTGGCGCGACGGTGCCAAGGCGCGCGATGCGGCCATTGCCATGAAGATCACTGCTCAGGACCTGATCGCGCTGAAGATCATCGACAAGATCATCACCGAACCTGTCGGCGGCGCGCATCGCGACCGGGACGCTGCCATAAAGGCGGTGGGCGACGCGATGGAAGAAAACCTCTCCAGCCTTGAAGGGCTCGACCCGGCCACCCTGCGCAAGAAGCGCCGTGAGCGTTTCCTCGCCATTGGCCGCTCGCTGATGGAACCGGCGGCGTAGGCTTTTCCCCGTCCCCCCTTGATTTTTTGGCTGGAAAGGCGTCTCTGAGGCTCACGAAATACTCATTATGAGCAAAAGGGGCGTCATGCCGGCCTTTCATAATCTTTATCGCCATGGCTTTGTGCGCGTGGCGGCCTTTGCGCCCCATGTTGCGCCCGGCGACCCGATGGAGAATGCGCAGCGCCTGATCGCGCTGGCCAAAGAGGCCGATAAGAGCCGCGCGGCGCTGGTCCTGTTTCCCGAACTCTCCCTGACCGGCTATGCGCTGGATGATCTGCACCATCAGGCTTTGATACTGCAGTCCGCAGAGCAGGCGGCGGCGGCCCTCATCGAGGCTTCGCGCGATCTCATGCCGGTACTGGTCGCCGGTGCGCCGGTAGCGGTCGATGGCCAGCTTTATAACTGCGCCCTCATCATCCATCGCGGGCGGCTTCTGGGCGTGGTGCCGAAGAGCTATCTTCCCAATTACCGCGAATTCTACGAAAAGCGCTGGTTTGCCGAAGGCCCCTCGGCCATCGCGGACAGCGTGCGCTATGCGGGGCAGGATGCAGCCTTTGGCACCAAGCTCCTCTTCGCCGCCGACGACCTGCCCGGCTTCAGCTTCATGGCGGAGATCTGCGAGGATCTCTGGGCGGTCCACCCGCCAAGCCTTGATGGCGCGCTGGCGGGCGCGAACATCATCGTCAACCTGTCGGCTTCCAACGCCCTCATCGGCAAGGCGCGCGAGCGCGAGGCGCTGGTGCGCGTGCAGTCACAGCGCACGTTGTCAGCCTATATTTTCGCCGCTTCCGGCTCAGGCGAGAGCACGACAGACCTCACCTGGGACGGGCAGACCCTTGCCTGCGAGCTGGGCGAGACCATCGCGCAGGGCCCGCGCTTTGAGGACAATGCGGGCCTCGTCACCGAGATCGATGGGGAGCGCATCGTGCAGGACCGGCTGCGCTTTTCCACCTTCCGGGACGGCGCCCGCAATGCGCGCGAGCACCTGACCGGCTGGCGAAAAGTAAGCTTCACCCTTGCCCCGCCGCTGGATGAAACACTGCCATTGGAACGTACGATCCGGCGCTTCCCCTTCGTCCCATCAGACCGCGAACGTCTGGACGAGGATTGCTTCGAGGCCTGGTCGATACAGGTCGAGGCGCTGGTCCAGCGCCTGCGCTCCAGCGGTATCAGCCGCGCCGTTATAGGCATTTCGGGCGGGCTGGATTCCACACAGGCCCTCATCGTCACCGCGCGCGCCTTTGATCGTCTGGCCCTGCCACGCGAGAGCATCCTCGCCTACACCCTGCCCGGCTTTGCCACCAGCGAGGCGACACGCGGTCAGGCCATTGCCCTGGCCGGGGCGATGGGCGTCACCCATCGCGAGATCGATATTCGCCCGGCGGCGGAGCGTATGCTGGCCGATCTCGGCCACCCTTACGCTGAAGGCCGGGCCGAATACGATGTGACCTTCGAGAATGTGCAGGCGGGCCTGCGCACCGATTATCTCTTCCGCGCCGCCAACCATGAGGGCGCGCTGGTGATCGGCACCGGCGACCTCTCCGAGGCCGCGCTTGGCTGGTGTACCTATGGCGTTGGCGATCACATGTCGCACTACAACGTCAATGCCGGCCTGCCCAAAACCCTGATCCAGCACCTCATCGCATGGGCTGCACGGACAGGGCGGGCGGGCGAGGCGGCTGGCCCGGTGCTGGAGCGTATTCTCGCAACCGAAATCTCCCCTGAGCTGGTGCCAGCCGGAGAGAACGGGCAAATCCAGAGCACGCAAGGCGTGATCGGCCCCTACCCCTTGCAGGATTTCACCCTGCATTATGTGGCCCGCTACGGGTTCGGGCCGGAGAAGATAGCCTTCCTGCAGGAGACCGCCTGGGGCGAAAGCTCGCGCAGTGACTGGCCAGACCATGTGGCAGAGGCCGACCGCCATCACTACGCCATGGCCGACATCCTCAAATGGCTGGACGTGTTCCACACCCGCTTTTTCGGCCAGAGCCAGTTCAAGCGCTCGGCCGTGCCCAACGGGCCGAAACTCACCTCCGCTGGCGCGCTCTCTCCGCGCGGGGACTGGCGCATGCCCTCTGACATGAGCGCAAAGCTCTGGCGCGAGGCGATTGCGCGGCTGAAGGACGAGCTGGGGGACTAAGCCCCCTTGGCTGAAACCCCGGACGCGCAGCGATCCGGGGCCTCCCTTGCGCTTCTCCTGCACAAGGTCCCGGATCGCACTGCGTGCGTCCGGGAGTTCATATCTGGGGGAAAAATAAAAACGCCCGCGTGCCAGGGGAAAGCACGCGGGCGTCTTCATGTCAGTCTGCTGGCGGGTCGATCAGAGCGGGTCTGCGGCAGGGGAAAAACCGCATCGCCCTGAGATCAGTTGGCCAGCCTTCGCTCCGTTCCGGCGGAGCGGTATGCGCGGCTTTAAGCGGCCTTGGTCTTCGAGCCGCTGATCAGCTTGGCGCCGGACTTGCCATTAATGGCGATCTGGCGCGGTTTCTTCGCTTCGGGTATCTCGCGCTCCAGGCGCAGCACCAGAAGGCCGTTTTCAAGGCGCGCATCGCGCACCTGGATATGGTCGGCCAGATGGAAGCGGCGCTCGAAAGAGCGCTCGGCAATGCCGCGATGGATGAACTGGCGCGGTTCGCTGTCATCGCTTTCGCGCTTGCCGGAGACCGTCAGCACATTTTCCTGCACCTGAACGTCGAGATCATTGTCGCCGAACCCGGCCACGGCCAGTTCGATGACATACTCATGTTCGCTCAGTTGTTCGATATTGTAGGGCGGGTAGCCATTACCCGTTTCCTGCTTGGCCGCCGAGTCGATCATGTTGGCCAGACGGTCAAAGCCGACAATCGTGCGGTAAAGCGGTGTGTAGTCGATGGTACGCATGAAGATCCTCCTTCAGAAGCGATCAGTTCGATGCCTTCCGGCAGGTGTTCCGCGCCTCGATTGAGCGCACGGAGCCAAAGTCAGGCATCAAGGTTTCCATTACTCGCCGGAGCCCGTCAGGCACCCCGGTGATACTGACATGGGTGGAGCTTTCCGGGTGCGCAAGAGGGCCGTTTTGATGTTTTGCGATTTTGCCGTCTGCGATTGCAGCGCTAGTCTGGCAAGCGAAACGCCCAGATCATGCCAAGGGGATTTGCCGCATGCGCCTTCTCGTCACCGTCTCTGCTCTTGCCCTGTGCCTGCCTCTCATGGCGTGCGGGGACAATTCGGACACCGAAGCACCGGCACCAGCCGCCATCGACACTGAGAACGCTGTCGACGCATCGCTGGCATCAGCCATTGATGACGAGGCGTACGTTGAAGATGGCGAGACGGCCACCCCTGAAGCCAGTGTCCCGGCCAGCGGCACGCCAGACGAAACCGCAAGCCTGTCCACCGAGCCGGAAACCGGCTCTCTGGCATGGGCCGTTGCGGGTGAATGGCGGGCTGATGCCGTGGCACGCGATGTCTGGCGCAATCCGCGCGAGACACTGGAATTCTTTGGCATCAATCCCTCCGGCACCGTAATCGAGATATGGCCGGCCGGCGGCTGGTACACGCAAGTGCTGGCGCCCTGGATTGCTGCCAATGGCGGCACCTATGTCGCGGCGCATTTCGACCCCGCAGGCAGCGAGCAGACCCAGGCCTTTATCGATGCCTATGCCGAACGCTTTTCCGCGCCGCTGTTTGGCGAGATCGAGATCGCGGCTTTCGGCCCCGAAACAGGCCCGATCGTGCCAGAAGGCAGCGCCGACGCCGTTCTGACCTTCCGCAATGTACACAACTGGATGGCCCGCGGGTTTGAGGAAAAGGCGTTTGCCGATTTCTATGCAGCCTTGCGCCCGGGCGGCATTCTGGGCGTGGTTGAACACCGCCTGCCTGCCAGCCAGCCGCAGGACCCGCGTGCCGCCACCGGCTATGTGCAGGAAGACTATGTCATCGCGCTGGCCACGGAGGCCGGGTTCGAGCTGGTGGGTTCCTCTGAAGTCAACGCCAACCCCGCCGACACGGCCGACCATCCGTTCGGCGTATGGACCCTGCCCCCGGTTCTGAGGTCATCTCCGCGCGGAGATGAGCCTGATCCGGACTTTGATCGCGCGCCCTATGAATCCATTGGCGAGTCTGACCGGATGACTTTGCTCTTCCGCAAGCCGGGGAATGCGGGGGCTGAGTGATCGGCTCTGCGCTTCGCCTGCTGCTGGCGAGCGTCCTGCTGGTCTGGAGCGCACCGGCAAGCGCAGGTCCGCCGCCTGCATCGGCGCTAAACCCCTACCCGGCTGACCGGCTATTACCGTTCTGGCGCCAATACACGGCCCGGTACGAGGAGAGTGAGGCCCTGTTCATTCCGGCCTACCGGCTGGACCCGCCCCCTGCTGAGGCTGCGGATATGACAGGCTTCTGGCTGGAGGCCGCAGACGCCCGGCTGCTGGCGGTCGGTGTCGATGCGGACGGGTATCTGGTCCTGCCAGCTGAGGCCCATAATGCGGGCTTCGTGACACGCAGCACCCGCCTTCTGCACGATGGCGGCGGCCTGCTGCCCGCCATACGCCTGGAACTGCACGTCCGGGCAGAACCGGCAGCGCGCTACGCCATAGCCGACCTTGCCACTGTCACACGCGAGCTGGACCAGTTCCAGCGCGCCAGCATGGGCCTGGCGGCCCTGATGGCTCCGCGCTTTGATGTCATCGTATTCCGCTTTGACGGGCCTGCACCGGATGGCTGGCATGTGACAGCGCGCGGCGAGCGCAGCGCGCTCAGCGCGTTGCACGATACGCTCTATCTGCGCATGACGGGGCGGATTGCCCGCGCGGGCGGTGAAATAGTGCTCGAAGAAACACCGCGCCGGATCGTGGTGGAAACCCGCTAGCGCGCTGCCGGGGCCAGCAGGGCCAGCAGCTCGCCATGCAGGTCCGCATTGGCCGCCGCCACGACCTGCCCGCCCTCATGGGCCGGACGCCCCTGCCAGTCGGTGAGAATGCCGCCTGCACCCTCCACCACCGGCACCAGGGCGGCCACGTCCCAGGTTTTAAGGCCGGACTCGATGACGAAATCCACCCCGCCTTGCGCCACCATCGCATAGCCATAGGCATCGAGCCCGTAGCGCATCAGGCGCGCGCGGCTGCGCACCGTCTCGAACACCGGCGCCTCGTCACCCTCGAACAGATAGGGGTCGGTCGTCTCGCCTATCGCCTCGCCAAGAGCGCGGCCCGTTCGGACTTTCAGGGGCAGGCGTACACCGCCGCGTTCAATATGGGCGCTACGCCCCGCCGCGCCGGTCGAGCCAAAAAACCGTTCGCCGATATGGGGTTGGTCGATGACCGAAAGGACCGGGCCGGCCTCTTCCACCAGCGCGATCAGGATGCACCAGCTGGGCAAGCCCGCAAGAAACGCCCGCGTGCCATCGATGGGATCGACAATCCACGTCCGGCCAGAGCGTGACGGCTTGGCATCTTCCTCCTCGCCGAGAATACCGTCCTCGGGGCGGTGTTCGCCCAACAGGGCGCGTATGGCCGCCTCAGCGGCCTTGTCGGCGGCGGTCACCGGATCAAACCCGCTTGCCGCCTTGTTGTCAGCGGCGACCCCGTTTCGGAAATGGGGCAGGCTGGCTGCGCGCGCGGCATCTGCCAGCACGCCCATTAAGGCCGCATCGCTCTGGTATCGATCCAAGGCCGGTCCCCCGTTTCAGGCCTGCCCGGTATCGCTATTGCGCAAGGACGGGTCAAGCGCGCCTATGGCGCAACAACAGCCTGTGATTACTCGGCGGCCAGTGCCTGCGTCCTGTAGGCATCAAGCAGGCCGGCAGCGAAGCTCTCCAGCTGCGCCTTGAGGCGGGCAAAACCCTGATGGGGTTCGAGCGTACGCTCATCCATGTAGAGCGCCCGGCTGATCTCGATCTGCAAGGCATGACGGCCTTCGGCAGGCTGGCCATGAAGCTCTGTGGTAAATCCGCCTGCATAGGGACGGTTGCGCACCACCTTGAAACCCAGAGAGCGGAAAATCCGTTCGGCATGCCCGGTCAGCTCCGGCGAGCAGGACGAACCGAACCTGTCGCCCAGAACAATGTCCGCGCCTCTTGCGCTCGCCGCCGGCATGGAATGACAGTCAATCAGCACCGAGCTGCCAAACAGCTCGCGTGCCGCCGCCAGCTCAGCCGCCAGCGCGGCGTGATAGGGCCGGTAGCACGATGCCAGGCGGTTAAACGCTTCATCCAGGGGCAGCATGCTATCATAGATCGCGCTGCCCTCTCCGGCGAGGCGCGGAATAACGCCCAGCCCGGCAGAGGCCCTCTGGCTTACCTGGCCTGACAGGGCATGGACCCGCGGCCCGAACAGGGCCGGATCGAGCTCATACTCAGCGCGATTGGGATCTACATAGGAGCGAGGGAACAATGCCTTCACCAGCGGCGCACCCAGATCCGGCACGGCGCCGAACAATATGTCGATATGCGCATCTTCAGAGCGGCGCAGCACTTTCACAGGCAGTGAAGAGCGTTCCAGAAACCCGGCCGGGTAATCGGACCCGGAATGGGGCGAGGCAAAGACAACAGGCGTTGCCCGCGAGGCAGGCTGCAGCACCTCGACAGCGCGATGCCCGTCAGCGGGCGCACAAGGGGATGGATCAGGGCTCATCAGCCCATCATCGCCCCCACGCCCGCAGCGTCAATCGCGAAGCGTCATCGCAGCCGCAAAAATCACTGCAGCAGATGGCGCGGCGTTCAACGGAATTTTACCTCCTTGCCCTAAAGTGCCTTTGCGGTGGATAAAAATGCTCCGGAGGGGATGGCGATGGCCAAGATACTGCTCGCAGAAGACGACGATTCGATGCGTGACTTCCTCGCCAAGGCGCTGACGCGCGCCGGGCATGAGGTGGAGACCGTTGCCGACGGTGAAGAAGGCCTTGATGCACTGGGCAGTGAGGCCGGTGCGTTCGAGCTTCTGCTTACCGATATCGTGATGCCCGGTGTCGACGGGATCGAGCTGGCGCGCCGCGCCGCAGAGATCGATCCGGGCCTGAAAATCATGTTCATCACCGGCTTTGCTGCCGTGGCACTCAATGCAGGCCTGTCGGCCAAGCGCGAGGCAAAGGTGCTGTCAAAGCCCTTCCATCTGCGCGATCTGGTCGATGAAGTCGCCCGCGCCATGGAAGCGGCCTAGTACCCAGCCAGGCCGTTGCGCAAAAAAACACCCGGCTGAAAAGCCGGGTGTTTTTTTATTGAAAAAAGGGGGCAGCTGCGAGCCCTTTCAGGAAGATCAGAAAAAAGCCGGTGGTGATTGGGCGATCCGGCTTTTTCATATGCGGGTAATCATTCCTGCGGCCCAGGTATCACCGCCGGACAAAAAAGAAAACGGCGGGGTTTCCCCCGCCGTTTCCCACTACGCATAACGTGAACGCACTACCAGCTGCGAACGATGTTCACAAAGGCACGGCGTCCCAGGATGTCGTACTGCGAGGTCCGCGGCACGTTACCCCAACCCGTTACCCGGCCACCGCCAGAAGCAGAGGTGATGTTCGGGTATTCGTCAAAGATATTCTGGAGACCGGCCTGCAGCGTCCACTGGTCCATCGCATAACGGACAGAAGCGCTGTGGGTCATGTACAGATCAACTTCACGTTGGAAGTAGACCGTCTCACCGAAATAGGTTCCGGTGTCGGTGGCGTACAAATGGTTATTGTCCACGGGAGCAACGATGTCAGTGCTCCAGAAGAACGTCCAGTCATTACGGTCCAGACGAGCGTTCAGACGAGCAACCCAGCGCGGGTTGCCGATGCGGTCATGCAGTTGCGTGACAGCTGCTCCAGGGAAGAGTTGCTCTTCCCAGTTCAGGATATAGCTCATCCGGCCGTTCAGCGTGAGATCACCAAAGCTGAACTCATGGCCATATCGCATCGTCAGGTCCAGACCCTCGCTGGTCTGGTTGGCGATGTTCACGTAGCTGTCATTAATCGTGAGAATTTCATAAGCGCGCGTCGGATGGCTGGCCGGCGCACGGGTGAACAGGCTGCAGAATGCATCGTTCGGGAAATTCTCTGACGTGTAGCAGGCGTTCACGATCCCCTGCGGGCTGAAGCGGCCCACCTGGTTCTCAATTTCGACCTGATAGTAGTCAAGAGCAGCACTAAAGTCGATGAAGGACGGGGTCCAGATAAGGCCGAGCGAGAACGTCTCTGCCGTCTCCGCCTCAAGTACGCCCAGACCACCGCCAACGGTCACCGTAGCAGAGGACGTCGGCTGGACCGGGAAAGCGTCCGGGAGCGGACCTTCACCGGGGCGGCCGATCGCGCAGTTCTGCTGGATGATCGGATTGGTCGAAAGACCCCAGTTGCGGCACGGGTCAGAGGCCTGACCGAAGCCGAAATTGGTCTGATCGCCCAGATAGAGCTCGTACAGAGCCGGAGCGCGGAATGACGTACCGAACGACGAGCGGACGCGGAAGGCAGAATTCAACGCCCAGTTTGCACCGATCTTGTAAGTGCCGTTCGAGCCATAGCTGTCATAGTCCGAATACCGGCCAGACACGTTAAAGGTGAGCTCTTCAATGAGGAACACGCCGCGAATGGCAGGAATTTCAAACTCGGCGAAGACCTCTTGGATAGTGTCGCTGCCGACCGTCTGAACGGCAGACGACGAACCCCAGTAGTTGCCCGAGCGCTCTTGTTCGCCCGGTTGATCGTTGATCGACTCGTAGCGAATCTGGAAGCCGAACGCGGCACCGACCGGACCAGCGGGCAGGTCGAAAAGTTCGCCAGCCAGGAGGCCTTCGATATACTGGTGCTCATAGACCGTGTTGCCGGTCTCATAACCCAGCAGGAAAGCCTCGTCTTCAGCACGGAGCTGGCCATTGCCAACAACCGCCGGCGAGAAGAAGTCCACACCACCGGCCGGGCAGGCTGTCGCGGTGGTCAGCAGAGCCGTGTTACAGCCGGAGGCAAAGTGAGCCCCGGTGAACAGCTCTGTCGCAGCCGCGATGCGGTCGGCATAGATGAAGTTGCCGCCGTATTCAGCCTCCGACCGGCTCATTTGATAGACCAGTTCCCAGTCCCAGCCGCGAGCAAAGTCAAGTTGGCCGCGGAAGCCACCGACAAACCGCACATAGTCAACCGTCTGCTCGGCCCGGCTATTGAGCAGCAGGGTCGGTTCGACATCCCACACATCATAGACAAGGCCGGTCTGCGGATCGGTCACGGTCGTGAATTGCGTGTTCCGGGGGTGACGGGAATCGATGACACCCCACCACTGGCGCCAGGAATTCTGGGACGACTCACGGCGGTTGAACATAAACTCGCCGAACACCTCGGTGTTCGGAGTCAGGTCATAGCCGGCGAAAAGGTTAACCGTCGTACGGGTGACCGGTGAAACCGCGGTGCGGGAATCATAGCGGTCAGAGTGACGGGCTGAACGTCCGAAATAGGTGCGCAGAACGTCGTTCCACTCCGACTGTGAACCTGTGAACCATGCCGGGGCAGCGCCGGGCAGGGCACAGCCTGCAAAGCCGGTGAAGAAGGTCCGGTTCTGACGCCAGCCGTCAATGTCACAGCCGATTGGGCCGCCACCGGCAATGGCACCGGCATCCGGCGAGAAGTCAATCGCGCCAGCATAGCCCGTACCCGCCTGGTTAGCGATGTAAAGGCTGACCATTTCGGCACCGTAGCTGGTACACTTGAACAGGCCGGTATCGGGATCGATGACGTCCGCGCGGTTCGTCCGGCCTTCGTCAGAGAACACCACATCGTTCGGGCAAGCGAACGCATCGCGGTCCCCGAACAGCAGCGGGCGGCGCTCGTAATAGTCCACACTTGCGGAGACATAACCACGATTGAAGCGCCAGCCATGGCTGAGCGAAACGTTGTATTCCTCGCCGCCAGACTCGAACGGCTGGTTCGCGTAAGCGCTGAACTGGCCACCTTCAAGATTTTCGCGGGTGATGATGTTCACCACGCCGGCAACCGCGTCCGAACCATAGACTGACGAGGCACCGTCGGTCAGAATCTCGACGCGCTCGATAAGGCTTGACGGAATAACGTTAAGGTCCGTCGGCCCCACTTGGCCACGCGCGCCCGCCGGGCCAGCGCGGCGCCCGTTCAGCAGAACCAGCGTACGCTCGGCACCCAGACCGCGCAGAGACAGGGTGTTGACACCCGGACCGCCGGTCAGCACCGAGCCGGTGAAGTAGTTGTTGATCTGGCCAGCGGTGTTCGCGACCGTCGAACCCTGAAGAATTTCACTGGTGTCGACAAGGCCTTCCAGCGTCACTTCTTCAGAAGTGATGATCTGGACAGGCTGAGTGCTCGTGAATTCCGAACGGCGGATACGTGAACCCGTAACAACCACACGGTCTTGAACAGCAACAGAAGCCTCTTCAGACGTTGCTTCATCATTATCTGTGGTCTCAGGTTCGGACTGAGCGAATGCCGGCGCAGTAAGAGCCAGCCCCGCAATCACCGTCGTGGTGAGAAGGCGTCCCCGGTTAAAAAACATCTTTCCATTTCTCCTTGGTATAACCTGAAATCAGCGGCACCCAAAGGAACCGCCAACTCATCGTCCCCTCGTCATACGAGATGCGGATAGTCGGCAAGAAACCCGCCACTTGCCAATCTATTATCGCCTGTCGGCCATGCGTTTTGACGAGGAGCGCAACATTTTTGCCACATTGCTGTCACATGCTGGCCATGTTGCAGCATCCTTGGCTTGCAGGTTTTTGCTAATTGGGGCTGGATAACCTCGATATTTGCTTGCTGTATAAAGCCGAGGGGACGAGAATGATCAGAGCAATTGGATGTCTGTTTCTGTGTTTTCTGGTAGGAGGCGCTCCGGCGGCTCTGGCCAGCGAGCCGCCTCCAGCTGAAGCGTTCGCCCGCATCGCGGCCATATCGTCGGTGACAATCTCCCCGGACGGCCGCCACGTTGCCGCTGTCGTATCGTTGGACGGAGAGATCTCAGCCGTCGCAATCTGGGAGACTGACGCGTTGGGCTCTGCCCCGGTATTGGTGGGTACCGAAGCGCGCTCGCAAATCCAGTCGGTGGGCTTTGCGGCCAATGACCGGCTCTTTGTCACCACCCAACAGCTTGTCGAACACAACCCGTTTTCCGGGCGCGCCGAGCGGAGTTTCGGGTACCGCCGTCAGGTCCTTGATCTCGACGGCAATGTGGTTCGTACAAGCCTGCGTTTCGACGGCCTTTCCCCAGCTCAGCAAGCTTTCATCGGCATTGGATCGCTTGTAAGCATGCTGCCCGCTGACCCAGAGAACATACTTGTAGCGGCGCCCATAAGCCGGGATATTTATCGGCTGAACCTGTACACAGGACGCGCAGGACGCGTCGAACGCGGATCGACCCGATTCAGCGCACCGCAGGCGGATCTTTATGGCGATATTCGCGCCATGCAAAACTTCGATTTCGACAGTGGCGCGGCCTATATTGGGGTCTGGTTGAAGCATCCCGACACCGGGCAGATGGAAGAACATTTCCGCTGGTACGCGCGTGACCGCGAGCCGGTCTCTATCGCGGCCTTCACCACTGATCCCAATATCGTGCTCATCAACACGACGGACGGGCGCGATCATGCGGCCATCGTGGAATACCATATCCGCGAGCGTGAATTGGGTGAAATCGCGTTCGCCCATCCATTTTTTGATGCATCTGGCGTTGTCCTTTCACGGGCTGAAGCCGACTACGGCGAAATACTAGGCTTCAGTTATCAGGGTGAGCGCGGCCGCGTATTCTGGGTCGATCCGGTGATGGAGGAGGTCGAGCGCCAGATGCGGGTCGCACTGGGCGTTCAGATGACAGAAGTGCACTGGACCGACATCGCGTCGGGCCAGACTATGAGCTTTGACGTGCCAGACGGGGCCGATATCACGATCACTGACTGGTCAGACAACCGTGACCGTTTCGTCGTGCGCCGCTCCGGCGGATCAACGCCGCCGGAATTTTATGTCGTCGCCAACAACCGCGTTCAACTGCTAGGCCGGGCCTATCCGGAGCTGCAGGGCGCACCGCTCGGCCGCGTCCAGCTTGTCCAGTACGCGGCCCGCGACGGGCTGCAGATTCCGGCCATCCTGACCACACCGGACCCTGAAATCTTCGGCCCCGGCCCGTGGCCGTCCATCGTGACCCCGCACGGCGGGCCCTGGGCTCGGGACAATCTTGATTGGGACAGCTCCGGCTGGACCCAGTATTTCGCGGCACGTGGCTATGCAGTGCTCCAACCGCAATTCCGCGGCTCGCAGGGCTGGGGCCAACGCCTGTGGCGCGCCGGTGACCGCGAGTGGGGCCGGGCCATGCAGGACGACAAGGATGACGGCGCGCTCTGGATGATCGCTCAGGGCATTGCTGTCGAAGGCCAAATCGCCATGCACGGCTATTCCTATGGCGGTTATGCCGCAATGATGGCGGCTGCGCGGTCTGACGGGCTTTACAGATGTGCCGCAGCTGGAGCCGGCTTGGCCACGATCGACCTGTTCCGCCGCTCGACATACAACAGCCGCTTCCTGCGGGAGTTCCAGCACCCTACGGCAGATGGTGAAGATCCGTTGAGCTATGTCAGCAATGTATCTATTCCAGTTCTGCTCTACACAGGGGATCGCGACACGGTAGTGCCGCCATCGGAGTCACAGGCTTTCGCTTCGGCGTTACGGCGTGCCGGAAAAGATGCCGACATCGTGATCCTTCCTGATATGGAGCACTCCATCAACACATGGAATCCAACAAATTTCGCAGCAATTCTTACAACGGTGGAGAGTTTCCTGCATACAAGCTGCCAGATGCCGCCGCGTTAGGCTTCTGCCAGTGCGGTCCGGCAAGTCCTTGTTCCACGGGCTTGGCCGGACCGTGTACGCGGCGGTGCCGCTCGTTGCTTAAGTCACGGAAATGAGCACACCACCCGCTTGCACAGCCGGAAGGGGCGGGCTATATCGCCCGCTCGTTTCGCGAGCAGGCTTGCGGACCGGGCGCGTAGCTCAGTTGGTTAGAGCGCTACGTTGACATCGTAGAGGTCACAAGTTCGACTCTTGTCGCGCCCACCATTTTTCTCTTTGGAATGCTCTGCACGTCCGTGCGTCGCTCCTCGCATAGGCTCGGGCGGCCGGTCGGCCTTGCGGCCCCTGACGGGGCCGAACTGGCACCTCGGCGCGCAGCGCCGCAAGCGCGAACGCGCGCCCGCGACTTTTCGCGGAACATCGCAACGCGGATGCGTTGCGGAACTAAAGAAGAGCTGCACCCGTCAAAAAGCCCGCAGCTTCTCGATCAGGACTGCCGGTGGCGGACAGGGCGTACGCGGCAAGGATGTCGTAGCCCAGGCATAGATCATCCGCCCGCCGGTCAGCGCCTCATCGCCCCGGAAAATCCCGAGGCGGAACGTCGCCGAGCTATTGCCCACACGCTCCAGCGTCGCGCCGATCTCGATCAGCTCGTCAAACACGGCCGGCGCGTAGAAATCCGCATGCGCGCTGACGGCGAAGGATTCGCTGCCATCGGCAGTGAGATCTTCAGGGATGCGGATGCCGGCCGCGCGCCAGTATTCCGTCAGCGCGACATCGAAATAGAGAAAATAATTGCCGTTAAAGACGATGCCTTGCGGATCGGCCTCGGCCCAGCGTACGCGCAAGGTGTGAAACCATGAGAAATCGCGGCGCGATGGCCGCTCCGGCTTGATCGTCATGAGAATTACCCCCGCCTGCTGCTGCTATCCCGCATAGCGGGTTTCACAAGACAAGCGAGTATTGGCTTATCGATCAAGTGCGCGGGTCAGGCGCCGAGCCTCGCAGAGAAAGATTTTTCAAACGCGCGCAGCTTCGCCCGCGCCCGGCGCCACTCCCACCATATCAGCAGGACTTGCGGGCCATCGACCAGATAGCGCCGCCACATGCGCTTTGGCTCTTCCATCAGGCGGTGCAGCCATTCCAGCCGCGCATTCTGCATCCATTGCGGCGCACGCTGCGTCTTGCCCGACAGAAAGTCGAGCGATGCGCCGACGCACAGGCCGACGCCTGTGCAGTCGCCGCGCTCGATACAGGCCGCAGCGATCATCTCCTGCTGGGGCGAGCCAACACACAGGAAAATAAAGCGCGCCGGATTGGCCGCTACGAAAGCCGCGCACTCGGCAACGGCCTCAGGGTTGGTCCGCAGCCCCATGGGCGGCTGGTGCCAGCGCACATCTTTCAGGCCGAAGCGCGCGGTCACGCCCTCGATGACATCCCCGTCCCCGCCAATCACCACGACAGGCTCGGCCGGATCAATAGCGTGTTTAAAGAGGGCCGCCGTCAGGTCAGAGCCCGGCGTCACCTCCACCTCTTCGCCGGAAAAGGCGGCAATCAGCTCCAGCACGCGGCTATCGCATACGGTCAGCCATGCCTGCGCATAGAGCGGAGCCAGCTCGCCCCCGCGCGACAGGCGCACGAGGTGATCGACATTGGGTGTGACCACAAAAGCGAAGGGCCGTTCAGGGTCGCGACGGACAATGCGCTCCAGCGCGGTGTCAAACCCGATCCGGTCGAAGGCGGAGTTCAAAAACCATATATGCCGCGCACGCACGCGCCGGTCCGCACCCCTTACGGGGCGGGCCTGAAGCGTTGATGTGTCCAGTGGCAGTGTCATCGAACGTCCCGTTACGGGCCAGCTTGGCGGCCCTCGGGAACGTGATTTGCAAGCTTCAGACCGGATCAGGCTTCGCTAGAGCGCCGATTTCCCCTGTCTGCGCAGCGCTCTCAGGGCGAAACGGGCCGGGTCAAGACTGGCCGCGCCGGAGCGCTCCAGCGGAGACGGCTCGCCGCATACCAGGCTTACCATGTGCTCGGCCAGCAACGGCGCATGGGCAAAGCCGCGCGCGCCAAAGCCAGTCAGCACATAAAGCCCGGCTATCGCACTGCCGTCAGCGCGCACCGCCTGACCCGCCGCAGGCAGACGGTCCGGCAGCACGCAGCGCACCGCCCCCCAGTGTTCCAGTACCGGGCCCAGCCCTGCCCCCATTTGCGGATCAAATGCGTTCACCGCTGCGCGTATATCCTCTGCCGCCTGCTCCGGTGTAAGGCGTTCAACCCGCTCATGGGTGGCGCCCGCCAGCACGGATCCGCCGGGCAGCGGCGCGAGATAATGTCCCCACGCCATGGGCAGAGAGATGGGCGGACCATCATAGGCAAAGCGGGCTGTCTGCCCCGGCAGCCCCTCCATCGGCAGGCAGATGTCCAGGCCTTCCGGCAGGGCCTCTGCGCCGGATGCGAGGATGAGCTGGTCTGCCTCGGCCAGGACGCGGCCCTGCCCGTCCAGCACCCGCCAGCCACCGCTTCCCGCCTGTTCGGCCCTCGCCGCCCGCGCATCCACCACCGGCACATCACCAGCAAGCGTTTTGAGTATCCGTGCAGGCTCAATCCAGCCCGCACATTCCAGCAGCAGGCCATCATCCTTCGCCGTGATACCCGCGCCTTCCATCATCGCGGCAATGCGCGCCAGCCGCCCCGCGCCATCATTGCCGGACGGCGCACGCACGACGCCGGATGCATGAAACCCGTCTACCCCCTCATAAAGTGCGCGGGCATAATCGAATGCGCTCAAGGTAGCGCGCACATGGGGCCGGTCTGCGGCCTCAAGACGGGGCGTGAACAGGGCGGCCAGCCCGCCGGATGCGCCTGCGCCCCACCCGCCCTGCGCAATGACCACAGGCGTGACGCCGCGAAGCCCGAGAGCATGGACGAGGCTCACCGCCGCTATGCCGCCGCCAATGATGGCCACGCGGCCCGGAAGCGCTGGCAAGGGCGCCGCCGATGCACCTTCAAACACGCCCTCCAGCCGTTCGCGCTTGCGCCCGAAACCGGGGACTTTCTCTACTGCGAAGCCCGCCTCGGCGAGCCCGCGCCTCACCGCCCCGGCCACCGTGAACGTGCCAAGCCGCGCGCCCGGCTTTGACAGGCGGGCGATATGAGCGAACACATCGGCAGACCACATCTCGCCATTCAGCGAGGGGGCAAATCCGTCAAGGAACCAGGCATCGGCTGCAAAATCCATTTGCCCCAGCGCCGCCTCCACCGTGTCGTGAAAGACGGTCAGCGCCACCCGCCCGCCTGCAAACACCCGCCTGTGCGGGCCTTTCAGCGGTGAAGGCCACTGGTCTGCCAGCGCATCCGCCTTCCCGCCCAGAGCCGGAAAGGCCGACAGGGCGCGGCGCGCATCGTTTTGGCTTAAGGGAAAACCTTCCAGCGAGATGAAATGCAGGCGGGCACTGGCGGGCGCCACCTCATCGAAAAGCTGCCACGCGGCGAGAAAATTGAGCCCCGTGCCAAAGCCCAGCTCGCCAATGATGATGGTGCCGCCAGCAGCAAAGCGCGTCTCAAGACGGCACCCCTCCAGAAACACGGCGCGCGTCTCGGCCAGCCCGTCCTCGGCAGAGAAATAGACATCGCCGCCCGCCGCGCGCGGGGTGCCCGGCTCGCTCCAGTCTACACTGGCAAAGGGTCTGACGAGGCTGTCGCTCATGGCCAACCGGCTACACGCGATGAAGCAGGCGGGCAATGGGTGGAGATCAGGCCAATAAAAAGGGCCGGAGCTGATGCTCCGGCCCGTTCAAGGTGCTTCCCCCGATTATTCTTGTTGCAGGCTTATTCCGTGCCGACATTCGACAGCGCTTCTTCCAGCTCCAGGAAGGTGGGTTGCATGGCGCTTGGCACATTGCCCCGGCCGATCTCGACAGAGATCTGGGCCGCATTGCCGTGCAGGTGCGCAACCAGCACGCTCTGGATGATTTTGTAGAAGATCGCTTCCTCGTCATAGACTTCCTTCATGCGCGTGGCGAAGGGGCCGACAAAGCCATAGGCCAGGAACACGCCAAGGAAGGTACCCACCAGCGCCGAGCCGATCATGGCGCCCAGATATTCGGGCGGCTGGGTGATCGCACCCATCGTCTTGATGATACCGAGAACCGCCGCCACGATCCCGAGCGCGGGCAACGCGTCAGCCATGCTCTGCAGGGCGTGGGCGGGGCCGGAGGCTTCGTGATGGTGCTTTTCCAGCTGCTTTTCCATCGCATCCTCGACCTGGTGAGGGTCTTCCAGATTCATCGTCATCATGCGCAGCGTGTCGCAGATGAAATCGATCGCGAAATGGTCCTTCATGATGCGCGGATACTTGGAAAAGAGCGCGCTTTCATGCGGCTTCTCGATATGGGCTTCCAGCGCGATGACACCCTTGGTCTTCATCGTCTTGGTCAGCGCAAACAGGAGGGCGAGCAGATCGCGGTAATCCTGCGGCTTCCATTTCGGCCCGGCGAACAGCTTGGAAAGATCGCCCGCGGTCTTGCCGACCGTCTTGCCCGAATTGCCGATGAAAAAGGCGCCCATCGCCGCCCCGCCAATCATCATCAGCTCAAAGGGCAGCGCCTTTAGAATAACGTCGAAATGGCCGCCTGCCAGCATGAAGCCGCCAAACACCATCGCGAACACGCAGACAATGCCGATTATCTGAAACATATACCCACCATCCCGCACTTCTCCGGGGCCGTTCTGGCCGGACCGGGTGAAAGGGCGGATTTTTCCGCTTCTCTTCCCCCGGCCCATGTCCGGTTTCGAGACGGTTCTACGCGAAGATGCTTAAAGCCCGGTTTTCATGCTGTTAGCGGAGCGTTTACGACGCGGGCGGCGCGGACTATGCCTCCCCCTATGCCCCTGAACGCCAACCAGCAGACACGGGCGGACCGGCGCGGCGCCTTCCGCCTGCTCTTCATCTGCCTGATGGCGGTGGGGGTCGGCAATTCCATGCTGTTTGCCATCCTGCCGCCGCTGGCGCGCGATATTGGTATTGCCGAGATATATGTCGGCGCGATCTACACCCTCTCTGCCCTCATGTATCTGACGATGAGCCCGGTCTGGGGCGGATTGTCAGACCAGTATGGCCGCCGCCCGCTGGTCATTTTCGGGCTGGCGACCTATGCCGCCTCCACCCTGATCCTCGCTGCTGGCGCCTGGGCGGGCCAGAGCGGCTTCCTGCCGCCTCTCATCGCCGTGCTGGCCATGGCGCTGGCACGCGCCCTCTTTGGCGCGTTCGGCTCGGCGACCGGCCCTGCAGCCCAGGCCTATGTGGCAGACCGCACAGCGCCGTCAGAGCGCACACAGGCGCTGGCCAGCATGACGGCGGCCTTCGCGCTTGGCGGGATGATCGGACCGGCACTGGCGGCCGCCTTCTCCGAACGCATCGGCATGGTGCCCTTCATGGTGATGATTGCGGTGCTGGTCGGCGCGTGCGCGCTGATTGTCCGCCTGACCCTGCCGGAAAACACGCCGCCCAGAGAGAGTGGCCGCCGCCCGCTCAGCCCGCTCGCCCAGTTTGCCTTTGCCGCCGACGGTCGGGTGCGAGCCTTCGTGCTCTATGGCTGCGCGGCCTGGCTGGTACAGGCAGCCAGCCTGCAGGCTATCGGCTTTTTCGTCATGGACCGGCTGGAGCTGGATACGACCGCCGGCCTGCAGTTGGCCGGTGTCGCCCTGACCGCAGGCGCAGCGGCGCTGATCTTTGCCCAGCTGGTGGCGATACCGGCGCTGAAAGTGTCTCCGCGCATGCTGATGCTGATCGGGGCGGGGCTGACGCTGGCAGGCCAGATCGAGCTGATCTTTTCAGGCGGCTATGCCTCCATCGTGCTGGGCTTTTTGCTGAACTCGCTGGGCTTTGGCTTTGCCCGCTCCGGCTTTACCGGAGGAGCGAGCCTTGCTGTCACACCGGGCGAGCAGGGCCGCGCGGCCGGCGTGACGGCGGCGACCGCGGGCCTCGGCTTCCTCATCGCGCCCCTGTCAGGCCTCTGGCTCTATCAGGCGGTAGGCCCCACAGCGCCCTTCATGCTCAATATCGTACTGTCTGTGGTGGCGCTCGGCGTCGCCTTCTTCCACCCGCGCGTGCGCGTGGCCGTCCAGCCTGTCGAGCAGGACGAGGATAGCAGCGGGGTGGTGTGAGGTTTTTTCTCCTCGTCACCCCCACGCAGGTGTTTCATCTCGTTTGATTGTTTGGATACCGCTTCGGTGTCTGCGGGTGTAGAGTATGTGCGGTCCAGACTGGGAGGCCGGTGATGGAGTTGCGTCTTCATGCCAATGCCCGCACGACGCCGGCGACACGGCGTTACATCCAGACCTGTGGCAAGCCAGTTGCTGTGCTGTCGGCCGAGCTGGGGGTGTCAGAGACTACGATAAGACGCTGGCGGGCGCGCAGCGAAGTGGCTGACCGCCCGCATGTGCCCCATACGCTGAAGACCTCTATGAGCGGCGTGGAGGAAGCGCTGGCTGTCGAGCTGCGCTGTCATGTGGGCCTGTCGCTGGATGATGCGCTGGAGGTGATGCGGCGCTGTGTGAAGCCGGACCTGTCACGCGCGGCCCTGCACCGCTGCTGGCGCCGTCATGGCATCTCGGCCCGGCCCGTGCAGGCGCGTGCGCGCACCGGCGTGTTCGAGACCGGCCAGCCCGCCGGGTTCATCCATGTCGATGTGAAGCACCTGACACGCCTGAACCGGCAGCCCGCCTATGCCTTCATCGCCATCGACCGGGCCACGCGCTTCGTCCATCTGGACATCTTCAACACGCGCAGCGCAGCCAACGCCGCCGCCTTCTTCGAGCGCTTCCTGGAAAGCTTCCCGCTGAAGGTCCACACCGTCCTGTCCGATAACGGATCAGAGTTCACAGACCGGTTCGCCGTCGACAAGAAGGGCAAGCCCGAAGACCGTCCCAGCGGTACCCATGCCTTCGACCGGGTCTGCGCCGCCCACGGTGTCAAACACCGGCTCACACGCCCCTTCCGTCCGCAGACCAACGGTATGGCAGAACGCTTCAACCGCCGCCTGCAGGAACATCTCGACGCCCACCCGCCAAACGGACGCAATCAGGGCCGCAACTGCTTCGACACGCACGAGCAGCGCAACGCCTATATCCGAAACTTCGTCCAAAACTATAACCGCACACGCCTGCGATGCCTCGGCTATCAAAGCCCGCTCGAAATCCTCAACAATCTCACGGAACACAACACGCAGGTGGGGGTCCAGAGATCATAACGCTCAGTCGGTCGCCAGCGGCTCTGGGTTCCCGCCTGCGCGGGAACGACGACAACTGTTATTTACCGCGCCGCGTCCGCCGCCATCACCGCATTATAGAGAGCGAGCCCCGCATAGCCGTCCGGTTCAAACCCGTTGGCGCTCTGGAAGGCGCGGATGGCGCGGCGCGTATTGGGGCCGACCACCCCGTCCAGCCCGCCCGGATCATAACCCAGCCGGGCGAGGGCTTCCTGCAGCTCGCGAGACTGGGTGCGGTTGATCGGGGGATTATCCACCGGCCAGCCCGTCGCCATGCCCGCGTCCCCATGCTCGAACGCGCGGGCGAGATAGGCCACACCCAGCGCATAGGCGGTGGAATTATTGTAGCGTAAGAGCGCCTCGAAATTGCGGTAGACCAGGAAGGCGGGCGCATTGGCTCCGGCCGGGATAACGAGCCGTGCCGGGCGGTTGAGATCATCGGCCTCCCAGCCGCCCGATACAGGCTCGATGCCCAGCCCGGCCCACTGCGAGACCTGGCGGCGCTGGCTTTCGTTCCAGTCCGCAAAACTGAAGCCCTCCGGCAGGCGCACCTCGGTAAATACCGGCTGGCGGTATTCCCAGCCCGCACGCGCCAGCAGGTTGGCGGCGCTGCCCAGAGCATCACCCTCATTGCGCCATATATCGCGGCGTCCGTCGCCATTGAAATCGACCGCGCGCTCCATATAGGTCGCCGGAATGAACTGGGTCTGGCCCATGCCACCCGCCCACGAGCCGATCAGCTCGGCACGCGTCGCATAGCCGCGATCAAGCATCTGGGCGATGGCGCGCAGCTGGGCCTCGGCAAAGCCGCGGCGGCGGCCTTCCCAGGCCAGCGTGGCCAGCGAACGGACAATGTCGAAATTGCCCTGAATCTCGCCATAGGCGCTTTCCAGCCCCCATATGCCGGTGAGGATATGCTGATCGACCTCGAAACGCTCTTCCACCGCCTGCAGCGTCTCGGCAATGCGTGCGGAGGCGCGGCGTCCGTTGGCGACACGGGTCTCCGAGACCGCCCCTTCCAGATACTGCCAGATCGGGCGGACAAATTCCGGCTGGGTCTGATCGCGCTCGATCACGGTGGGATCAGGCTCAAGCCCGTCCAGCATTGAGGCGACGATGTCGGCGCGCACGCCCTCAGAGCGCAGGTCAGAGGCAAACCCGTCGCGCCAGGCGGTGAAGGGAATGTCCTGGGCCAGGGTTGCTCCCGCATGGCTGACGGCGAGCACAAGCCCGGCGAGCCACGCGCCGGTCAGGCTCGCAGCACGACGCGAAAAACGATGGATAGTCAGCATGTAAGGGTCCTCACCGCGTATCTGGCCCATCCCCGCAGGACGGCAAGTCTTCCTGTTAGCACACAGAAGATCAATGCGCGATGAACGCCAGCCCAGCCATGGTTAGCGTGAAGTTTACGCTAACGCACTAAATTAATTATATTTTCTTACGCGTCATTAAGCCTTGCCTGCTAGATTCTGCTCCAGATTCAGGCATGGAACCTGCATGCCCGATCGGGGTGGACCGGCATCAGGGCCGGTCCGGACAAGGGCGGATGGATATGAAACGGCTATCAGGCTTCCTGAAGGACCGCGCCGGCAATATCGCGGTGATATTTGCCTTGTCGCTGGTGCCGGTAATCGGCATGGCCGGTGTATCGGTAGATACGGCGCGCCTCATCAATGTACGTACCTCGCTACAGGCCGAAGCCGACGCCACCGCGCTGAATGCGGCGGTCGGCGGGCCAGACAGCAATTTCGCAGTCCAGATCAACGCCATGAATGACCGGGTGATGGCATCGTTTGGTAATTCAGGCCTGTCAGATCTGGACGTCAATGGCGCATGGAACGGGCTGGATTTCCGCGTCAATGCCAGCGCACGCGTATCGACCGTCCTCATTCACGCCCTTCCAGGCCTTGATGACAGCGTACGCGTCTCGGTGCGTTCCACCGCGCGCCTGCACCAGCCCATGCTGCAATACGAGCCGCCGGAAGTGAGCTGGCTGGACCCGGAAGCGGGGGATTACAACCGCATCTATGTCTATTGCTATGACCCGGATCCGGACGCCGACAAGACGCCCGAACAGCGCCGGACCCAGCGCACGCCTGTGCAGGACAATAATGGCATCAACTTCCTCACCCGCTGGCCGAACCAGTATCAATGGCCGCGTTGCGAGGAGGGCGAAACAATCAGCTTCGAGCTCTATAACCTTCGCTTCTCGCGCACCAATCCGGAACGGATCGACCACAATCCGAGCAATGACCGTAACTGGTGCCAGCACACGGCGACAGCGGACTTCCCCTATCCGTGCCGCCACCGCTATTTCACCGATACCGCGCATGTGAACGGTCAGGAGCACCATAACGGCCTGCAATACGACATCCTGGAAACCGTGTTGTGCGAAAGCCTGGATGAGTGCAAACCCGTCACCCAGGGTGGTATCATTCCCACTGGCGGCAATCGCAATCCCCAGCGCGCCGCGCAAGGCTGCAGCCCCGGCCGCTATATGTACTATGGCTGGGAAGACCGCCCGCCCGGCCTGCCCGGCGGCACCGGCAGCTGGACGCAGATGGGCTGGACCGACCGTGACTATGACGATATCCGCATCATCATGCAGTGCCCGCAACTGGACACGACCCGCGAGCGTTACGTCCGCCTGATCGAGTAGCCCCATATCACCAGTGCAAGTGGCCAGGCGCCCCGGTTGACTTCAGCCGGGGCGTTCTGTAACACCTGCGCTCCCTTGAAGACGAGGGCGCGTCCCGCCCCGCTCAACCGACGAGACAAGACCATGAAAGTGCGCAGCTCCATCCGCTCTCTGAAAGCCCGGCACCGCGATTGCCAGGTGGTGCGCCGCCGTGGCCGTGTCTACGTGATCAACAAGACCGATCCGCGCTTCAAGGCCCGCGCCGGCTAGCACGGACGGGCCGGCCTGTGGCTGTGCGTGCCATCCTGTGGGATCTGGGACGTACGCTGGCCGACTGGGACCCAGATTATCTCTATCGCCGATTAATCCCGGATGCTGCAGAGCGCCGGGATTTTCTCACATCTGTATGCACCATGGAGTGGCATGAGGCGCATGACCGCGGTGTCTCCATGGCCGCCAACTGCGAAGCGCTGATCGCAAATCACCCGGACAAGGCCGCACTCATCCACGCCTGGGACACCGGCTGGAATGCCATGTTCAACGGGTATGTGGAAGGCATGGAAGGGGTCGTAGACGCGCTCCACACACGCAGCGTCCCGCAATATGCCCTGTCCAACATGCCCGCCGAGAAATGGCCGGATGTTCTGGCGCTCTACCCGGCTTTCAGCCTCTTTGAGACCGCCATCATTTCCGGACAGGAAGGGCTGGTAAAACCCGATCCGGCCATCTACGCCCTCGCCGCATCACGCATAGGCACGCCGCCGCACGAAACACTCTTCATCGATGACCGGCTGGACAATATCGAGGCGGGCGCAAGGGCAGGCTTTGCCGTGCATCATTTCACCAGCGCGCCCCGCCTGAAGGGCGAGCTGGACCGGCTGGGCCTCCTGCCGCTTGAAGGTGCGTCCCCCGCGCAGATGTGATTTGCTGCGGAACGATTGCGCCCCATACTGGTTGACAGGTTGGGACGAAATCCATCTGGGAGGTATGAGCCATGAAGCGCCTTATCGCCGGACTTGCCGCCAGCGCCGCCATTCTGGCAGCTTGCGCCGAATCCACACCCTACCAGCGCGCCACTTCAGGCGGGTTTGGTTATTCCGAACAGCAGATCGAGCAGAACCGTTTCATGGTCGGGTTTTCCGGCAATTCGCTGACCGAGCGTCAGTCGGTTGAAACCTTCCTGCTTTACCGCGCCGCCGAGCTGACCCGCGAGCAGGGCTATGACTATTTCCGCCTGATCCGCCGCGATACCGAAGCCGAACGCCGCATTACGGGTTCGGCTGGCCCGGCCTATCGCAGCCGGTTTGACGTGTTCTACCGCTACTATCACCCGCGCCATGGCTGGTATGGCTGGCGCGATCCGTTCTGGGACGACATCAATCTGCGTGAAGTCACCCGGTACGAGGCCATGGCCGAGATCCAGCTGGGCCGCGGCGCAACACCCGACAGCCCCGACGCGTTCGACGCGGCTGACGTGATCCGCAATCTGGGTCCGCTGGTGCGCCCGCCTGCTCAGTAATGATTGATCTGCAAAACAAAAACCCCGGACAGGAATGTCCGGGGTTTTTCCTGTATCAGTTTTGCCTGTGAAGCCTAGAAGTTTGCCGATAGGCCGAACAGCACCGCACGCGGCGCGCCGGGGCGCAGGCCCGCCGGGCTGCGCGAGGCGGCATAGACCTCGTCGGTGAGGTTCCTGACTTGCACGCGCGCCCGCAGCGCTTCGGTAAGATCATACCAGACCGCCAGATCGGCCACTGCATAGGAGTCGAGGAACTGGGCGGCCGGAATGGCCCCCTGTCCGGCAACCGTGCGGCGCTCGCCATTCCACGTCACAGCCAGCTGGCTGCCGAACCGGCCCTGTTCAAGGCCAATGGAAGCGAACCATTGATGCTCCGGCAGATAGGGCAGCTGGTCACCTGCCTGCACATTTCCCCAGGGGCCATAGCCCGACTGGAAGGCGGTCTGGAATTCGGCATCGGTCCAGGTGTAGGCGCCGCGCACCGGCACCGATACGCCGCTCCAGCCGCCAAGCGCCGCCAGATCGATACCGGCTGACAGCTCCAGCCCCATCACATCGACTTCGCCGCCATCAAACTGCTCGCCGATCGTGCAGCCGCCGCCGGTGGAGGCCGTGCAGGTGCCGATCAGGTTGGAATAGTCATTGAAGAAGCCGACGGCCTCGACAAAGGCGGACCCGCTCGACCAGCGCACACCAGCCTCCCAGTTCACAGCATCTTCCGGATCACTGCTGGAGGACGGTGAGGATGGTGAGAAGCCGCGATGCACACCACCGAACAGGGAGACGCTGTCACTCAGCTGGTAGCGTACGCCAAGCCCGGGAATGAACACATCCGTTGTGCTGCTCGTGACCGTTGTAGCGCCGGTGCGGGTCTGGTCGGTGCCAGCCCAGCGGGTCTGCGTGCCTTCGATACGCTCATAGCGCAGCCCCGGCACGAGAGTGAGCGCGCCAAAGCTGATCTCGTCTTGCACGAAGATGGCCAGCGCTTCGGCCTCGCTGATGCGGTTATCGTGCTGACCGGGCGCCTGTGCGCCGGTCTGCACCAGCTGCGAATTATCCATGCGGTAGAAGACCTCGTTCTGGAAACGGTCTTCGCTATCGCGGTGCGCACGCACGCCCACCCGCCAGCGATGGCTTGCACCGAACAGGGCGGCATCGCCTACAAGCTCGGCCTGCACGCCTTCGGCCAAATAGGAGCGGTTATTATTGCGGCTGATGACAGCGCCATCGGCGGAGACGAGGCCCGGCTGGCCGGTCAGGATGGCGTACTCCGCCGAATAGGTGACCGGATCAGAAAGCACCGCGCCCAGCGAGCGGCGGCCTGCACCGGCATTGACGCCTTCAACCTTGAACCAGTTGCGGGCCACTTCGTTGCGGTAGCCGAGCACCGTGAAATTGAGGCCATTGTCAAACGCGGCATCATAGCGCAGCACCCAGCGCGACTGATCGACATTGATCTGGTCGTTGGCGCTGGCGGCATAGCGGCGGTAGGGATCAGCGGCAAAGTCCGCATCCGTGAGGCCCATATAGGTCTCGTCAGAGGTTTCATCGGACGTCTGGTAGCGCAGCTCCACAGCATGGGTCACACCCGCGCCATCGAACTCGGCGCGCAGGCGGGCGCCGAAATCGGTCAGATCAAACCCGGTGGACTGCCCGGCATTGAAATCAATCGTCTTGAAGCCGTCCGCGCTATCGGTATAGGCCTCGACAAGGCCGCCAAGGCGCACACCTTGCGAGACTTCCGCCATGCCACCGGCATAGGCATGGATGCGGCGCGCCTCTTCTTCACCTGCCGCGATAGCAAGACGCCCGGACCAGCTTTCCGGCACTGGCGTGGAGAGGAAGTTGATCGAGCCGCCTTGCGTGCGCGGACCATAACGCACCCCGGACGAACCTTTGACGATCTCAACGCCCGCCATCCGGCCGACATAAGGCGAGTAATAAGCCGCGGCCGCCGAGTAGGGCGCGGGCGCGGCCAGAATACCGTCTTCCATCAGGACGATGTTGGCCGAGCGGTCGAGGCCGGTGCCGCGCAGGCCGATATTCGGCCGCAGGCCGTAGCCATCCTCTTCCTGGATATTCACACCCGGCACCTGGCGCAACACGCGGCTGATGTCCGTATAGTCCTGCACCTGCAACACTTCGCTCGGCAGCAAGGTGGCCGAACCGGCGACCTCACGGGCATCGCCCTTCAGCCCGATAATGGTGATGGTCTCGACATTGACGTCAGCCTCGCTGGAATTTTCGGCGGCGGCATTGGCGGCAAGAGCCAGCACGGCGGTGCTGGCAAGAAGAAGCGTGCGCATGGTTGGCGTCGTCCCTGACGTCTGATGAAACTGCGAATAAGTCTCACCTACAGGATGCGCGGAGCGCTGCCAACAGCTTTTGAGAATGAATTGCAGTTATTGGTGGGAAAGCAGGCGGCGGCGCTCCACTTAACCCTCGTCATTCCGGCGAAAGCCAGCGAGCTATATTGGCCGCCCATGAACGGCGAGATGCCCACCACTGAACAGAATATCCGATGTGATCTCAGTCGCTACCGGCATAGCGGGCTGAAAGCTCTGCAAGTGCTCGTCGCTCATCGCTTCGACCTCGAGCACGCAGAGCCCGCGAAGCGCTCCGTCAAAAATGTCTACGCAGAGCATCCGGTCGTTCTCTTCCGCCCAGCGCCAGCGCGTCTTTCGAAGTTCCGCGCCGTCGAGCCGGGACCGCAGCAAGCGGGCTTCACCTGCATCAATCGAAAAGCTGTTGATCCAGTGCTGATCGCTGGAAAGCTGATGCTTGAAGGTCAGCTTGAATGCCGCCTCGCCGCCCGGCGTGCGGGTTTCCCTCAGGCGCAGGCGGGTATTCTGGAAATATGTATCCACAATGTAGATTTCTTCGGCGCCGGACGGCAAATCCGGCACTCCGGCCAACAGAAATTTCCGCTCCCGTTCCAGCCGGCCATACTTCACGGCAATCACGCCCTTTCTGACATCAGGGCCGCCACCTGTGGCAACGGCCCTGTCGTCCTTGTTGCCCCTTATTTCGGGGGCATGCGCGCGCCGGCATCAAGGCGCACGCATTCGGCGTTGATATAGTCATTGCCGACCATGAAGGCGACGAGATCGGCGTATTCCGCCGGTGTGCCAAAGCGCTGCGGGAACTGCAGGTGGCTGGCGAGGTTCACTTTCACTTCCGGCGGCATTTGCTGGTAGATCGGCGTCTCGAAGAAGCCCGGCAGGATGGTGTTCACCCGCACGCCTTCGCGGGCCAGATCACGCGCCATGGGCAGCGTCATACCGTAAATCCCGCCCTTGGAGGCCGAATAGGCCACCTGGCCGATCTGGCCGTCCTGCGCCGCCACAGACGCGGTATTGATGATGACACCGCGGCCCGAAGCGTCCGGATCAAGCGTGAGCATGCCTTCAGCAGCAAGAACTGCGCAGTTGAAGGAGCCGATCAGGTTGATGTTCACAACGAGGGCAAACTTGTCGAGCTGGTGGCCGACAATATCGCCCGCGGACGAGCGGCGGGCGGTCTTCTCTGCCCAGCCAATCCCGGCGCAGTTCACAAGGATGCGCTCCTGGCCATTGGCCGCGCGGGCCTTGGCAAAGCCAGCCTTGACGCTCTCGACATCGGCGACATTCACTTTCGCGAACACACCGCCCAGCTCCTTGGCCAGTGCTTCGCCGCGCTCTTCATTGAGATCGAAGATGGCTACCTTGCACCCTTCAGCGGCCAGACGCCGGGCCGTGCCCTCGCCCAGACCCGATGCTCCGCCCGTGACAACCGCGCTTGCGCCTTTGAACTGCATGATCTCTCTCCCCGTTGAAATGGTTTTGTTGCTGCACCAGCGATGTGCAGATGCACCACGCTTCCCCTGAGGAAATAGCGCCTTGGCGCTTCAGAGGGAAGCGCGGGAATGTTATGAGCCTCAGCTCACAACGCCCTGACCAATGGAGACCCGCCCATGACCCGTCCGACCGCCCTCGTCCTGCATGGCGGAGCCGGCGTGCTTGCCGAGCGCTCCTATGAGCGTGAAGTCGCGCACCTGCGTGCTCTGGCTGAAGAGGGCAAGGCGCTGCTGGCACAGGGCGGACATGCTGTCGACATCGCCGTGAAGCAGGTGCGCGCCATGGAAGAAAGCGCCCTCTACGTGGCCGGGCGCGGCGCCTCACCCAATACCGCCGGACGCTATGAGCTGGACGCCTCCATCATGGAAGGCCCCTCGCGCAAGGCAGGCGCTGTCGCGGCGCTGGAAGGCTTCATTTCCCCCATTACCGCGGCGCGCGTGGTCATGGAGGCGACGCCCCATGTACTGATCGCTGGCGCTGGCGCAGCCGACATAGCCCGTGCGCACGCCATTGAGGAAGTCACCGATCCGGACAGCTATTACCAACCCGCCGCAGTCCCCGATGGCCGCGAGATCGCAACCGGAACGGTGGGCTGCGTGGTGCTGGACGCGCACGGTATCCTGTGCGGGGCAACCTCCACCGGCGGCACGCTTCGCAAACGCTGGGGCCGGGTCGGCGATACGCCCATTATCGGGTCCGGCACTTGGGCGGATGCGCGCGTAGCCGTTTCCTGCACCGGCCAGGGCGAGTTCTTCATGCGCGCCAACGCCGCCGCCGACGTGTCTGCGCGCATGCGTTATCTCGGCTCAAATCTGGATGAGGCGGTCAAGGGCGTGCTGGACGACATTGCGGAGCTGGGCGGTGATGGCGGCATCATCGCGGTCGATTCAAAAGGCCATGTCAGCGCGCAGTACAACTCGCAAGGCATGAAGCACGCGGTTGTCCACGCCGATGGCCGGATCGAAGCGGGTATGACGCGCTAGCGCACTTATGCCGCGTCGGTATGGGCCATGCCTGACAGAATGGCGTTCACGGCCGCTGAATCCGGCGCGGCACGCAGCGCGGTGCGGACATCCTCACGCCGGAACATGCGCGCCACACGGGCAAGGGCTTTGAGGTGCTCAGCCCCGGAATCCTCCGGCGCCAGCAGCAGGAAGACCAGATCGGCATGACGCCCGTCCATGGCATCAAAGTCGACCGGCGTCTTCAGACGGGCGAACACGCCGCAGACCCGGTCCACATCGCCGGTGCGGGCATGGGGAATGGCCACGCCATCGCCCACACCCGTTGATCCCAGCTTTTCGCGCTCCATGACGGCGTCCAGCACCTTGCGCGCTGGCACATGCAGCGTGCGCTGCGCCAGATCACACAATGACTGGAGTACCTGCTTGCGGCTTGTACCGGGCAGGTCTGCCACCGCCCCTCCGGGCGGAATCAGGTCTGACAATGCCATGTCACGCCTTTGCTTATCGGCCGGACCGGAAGATGGCCCCGTCAGCGAACGGCGCCGTCTTTAGCCTCTCGGGCAGGATCAATCCACCCCACATGGCCATCAGGACGCCTGTAGACCACATTGAGCGATCCGCTTGCTGCATTCCGGAACAGCATGAACGGCGTATCGAGCACGTCCATCTCGTGGACCGCCATGGAGACGGTCAGCGTGCGCAGCTCACCAACCGTTTCGGCCACAATGACCGGCTCGCTGCCGCCGGTAGCGCCGCCATCGTCCAGATCGGCATCGTCCTCGTCGAGCGTTACAGCCCGGCCATTGCCCCTGAAGACCACGATCGGCGTCTCCTCGGCAGGCAACTCCACCTTGTTTTCGGCGTGGTGGTCCTTCAGGCGGCGCTTGTAACGGCGCAGACGTTTTTCCAGATGTTCGACCGCAACTTCGGCAGCGGCATAGGCATCGGCCCCTTCGCCTGTGGCCTGAAGGAAAGCGCCCGACGGCAGGTGCAGTGCGCACTCCACCCGGAAGCCAAAGCCTTCCTTGGCGGCGGTGACAAACGCCTCGCCAGGACGGCTGAAATATTTCGCCGTGCCTTCCTCAACCTTGCCCTCGATACGTTCACGAAGGGCTGGAGAAACGTCGATACCTTTGGAAACAAACTGGATGTGCATGTCAGCTCCATCTGCTGCTGGCGCGTTGCGCTGGCTGCAGGAGCCTTTTTTCAAAAAGGCCCCTGGCGCTTGAAACAACGCGTGGCCGGTTATCCGGTTCTGTGCCGGATGCAGTGACGGTAGCAAGCCGGGCGGGGGCGTCAATGCAGATAACTGGTTAATGACGCAGCGGACAGGTTCGCGCCGTGGGCGGCACCTATCGCTTCATCATCCGGCGGCGCTGCACCGATGAGGGAATGTTCATCGCCTCGCGGTATTTTGCCACGGTGCGCCGGGCAATCTCGATCCCGTCAGATAGCAGACGGTCAACAATGGCGTCATCGCTCATCACATCGTCCACCGTTTCGGACTGGATCATGGTCTTGATGCGGTAGCGTACAGCCTCGGCCGAATAGGCCTCGCCGCCATCGGCAGACGCGATGGAGGAGGTGAAGAAATATTTCAGCTCGAACAGGCCGCGCGGCGTCGACACATATTTATTGGAGGTGACCCGGCTGACCGTGCTCTCGTGCATGCCGACCGCATCGGCGACCGTCTTCAGGTTCAGCGGACGCAGCCAGGCCACGCCCTTGGCCAGAAACAGGTCCTGCTGGCGGACAATCTCGCTGGCGACTTTCAGGATGGTGCGCGCACGCTGATCGAGGCTTTTGACCAGCCATGACGCGTTCTGTGTGCATTCGGTGATGAAGGTCTTTTCCTCCGCCGAGCGCGCACTGCCGGCAATCTGCGCGGCATATCGGTTATTCATCAGCACGCGCGGCAGGGTGTCGGTATTGAGCTCGACCGCCCAGCTGCCGTCCGGCCGCTCACGCACATAGACGTCCGGCTCGACCGCCCGGGTGCTGTCAGAACCAAAAGCGAGGCCCGGCTTGGGGGTGAGCCGTTTCAGCTCGGCGATCATGTCTTCAAGGTCTTCCTGATCGACCTCGCAAAGGCCCCGCAGGCCCGCATAATCATGCTTGGCCAGCAAGGGCAGGTTATCCACCAGCGCCGCCATGGCCGGGTCCAGCCGGTTGCGTTCGGCCAGCTGTATCGCCAGGCATTCCTGCAGGCCGCGCGCCATGACACCCGCCGGTTCAAACTCCTGCAGACGCGCCAGCAGGGCCTCAACCTCGGACACGGTGACGCCGAGACGCTCTGCCGTCTCCGCAAGGTCTGCGCGCATATAGCCATCATCATCGGCCAGATCGATCAGGTGGGCCGCGATCATGCGGTCAGCGCTCGTCAGCGCCAGATCGGCCAGCTGGTCATGCAGATGCTCACGCAGGGTCTTTTCCCGGCTGGCATGGGCCGCAGCATCATAATCCTCGCCATCGAAACCGCCCCCGCCCTTTCCGGCACGCGACCAGTCCACCGCTCCGCCGGTATCGCGCGCGCCTGCCATGTCGGGCGCGCTGTCGGCATACATCGCCTCGCGATCAGCATCGAAGGCATCGTCGGCGGCAGAGGACGGGGCGTCAAAGCTGAGCTCGCCATGCGGATCTGCGGCCTCCCCGGCAGGGGTGCGCTCCTCTTCACCGCCGGGCTCCGGGCGCTCGTCACGCTCCAGCAGCGGGTTGCGCTCCAGCTCTTCCTCGACGAACTCGGCAAGTTCCATATTGTTCAGCTGCAGCAGCTTGATGGCCTGCTGGAGCTGCGGGGTCATTACCAGACCCTGCCCCTGCCTTGCCTCCAGCCTTTGTCCGAGCTTTGCCATCCGTTCGCGCCCTACTGAAAACTGTCGCCGAGATAGACCCGGCGCACGGACGGATCGGCACGTACCGCTTCGGGCTTGCCCTCGAACAATACCTCTCCGTCATGGATGATGGCGGCGCGGTCCGTGATCTGCAGCGTCTCGCGCACATTGTGGTCTGTAATGAGTATTCCGATCCCGCGCTGTTTGAGGAAGAGGATCAGGTCGCGAATATCCGCAATGGCCAGCGGATCAATACCGGCAAACGGCTCGTCCAGCAGGATGAAGCCCGGACGGGTCGCCAGCGCGCGGGCAATCTCCACCCGGCGGCGTTCCCCGCCCGAAAGGGCCATGGCCGGACTGTCGCGCAAATGGTCGACGCCCAGCTCCTCGAGCAGGTCCTCGACCAGCTTCTTGCGCGCCGTCTTGTCCTTCTCGGCGATTTCGGCGGTGGCGGTGACGTTCTCAAACACTGTCATACCACGGAAAATGGAGGCTTCCTGAGGCAGATAGCCAATACCGAGGCGTGCCCGCTGGAACATCGGAAAGGCCGTGATGTCCTGCCCATCCAGCATGATCCGCCCGTGATCGGCCGGAATGAGCCCGGTTATCATGTAAAAGCAGGTTGTCTTGCCGGCACCGTTCGGCCCCAGCAGTCCGACAACCTCGCCCCGGCACAGCTTGAGCGAGACGGATTTGACCACGACGCGCCGGCCAAACGCCTTGCCGATTGACTCGACATGGAGGCCGTCAGCACTGCTGTCTGGCATGGTCATTCCCGGCACCACCCTTAATTCCCGCTAACAGGGTTACTGGCGCAGGCCTAATATTTGGTGAAGCGTGCGCAACTGGCCCCATCCTTGCAAGGGACCGCCCCCTCGTGACAAGGCCAACGGCTGCAAAACACAGCCCGGCGCACAAATGCGCGCCCGTTCAATGAGGTCAGAAGCGGCTAGTTCGCCGCAGGGAACTCGGCGCTATAGCCGCGCGGCGCCGGTCCGGGAACGGGCGGCGCCGGACAATCCCCGCTTGCCGCAGGGCGCTCGCCATCCTGCGAAAAGAACAGGCTGCGCACACGGCCATTGCCGCCCGTCAGGCGTGACACGCCGGTTTGCAGATTTATACGCAGCTCCTGACCGGTAGACACATTGCAGCCTTGCGTCAGAACCACCGCGCCAGTCAGCACTATGACCTCATCCGACAGGGTATAGACGGCACGGTCACCGCGCGCGGTCTCGGTTGCCGTCACATAGAACACATCGCCCTGCGCCGTAATGCGCTCGATACGGCGCTGTCCGGTCTCGGGATTACGCGCGAGCTGGGCTTCGGCCTCGTCCGCCCGCAGGCGCGTATCGCCGCGAATGGCGTTGACATTGCCCATGAAGCGGACGCGATCCTGCTGGTCGAGAATTTCCTGATCATCCGAGCTGATATCAAGGAAATCTGGTCCATCCTGCCGGGCCAGGGCCTCAGGGGTCAGGATGCTGGCAGCGGCCATGGCGGACGCCAGCGCGGTAACGGCAAAGATCAGCCTCATCGGTCCTCCTCGGGCGCAGACGCGCCGTCACCGACATAGAAGCGCGTCACCACACCGCCGGTAAAGCGCAAACGCCGGCCTTCCTCATGCAACTCGAAACCATATGCCTGCACGCCGCCCCATGGCGCGCGCCCCTGCACCGGCTCTTCGCCGTATACCACACCTTCGTCCAAGTCTATCGACGCGCCTTCAGTGCGGAACTCATAGCCCGACCGGGTGGTGAAACGGACCGTGTCGGACATGCGCAAGGTGCGCGTGGCATCATCATAGACACCCATGCGCGACAACACCTCGGATGCATCGGGCTGACGCGACCCGCCAAACAGCAGGGCATAGTCGATGCGCGGACTTTCCAGATCAGTCAGATTGCCCAGCCCCACCATCCGGCGCACAGCCGAATCCGCCGTGACCACATAGGCGCGCCCGTGCGCGTCGCGGCCAGTAAAACGCGGGTTTACGATCCGCTCCCCGTCGCCCAGCATCGCCGGCCGGGCCGCCGGTTCGTGGTTGCCGGCCAGGAATGACTGCACCAGCAGATTGGCCACAAGCGCGCCGATCAGGACGATCAGGACAATGCGTGCATTGCGCACGACTCGCGCCCGCAGACGGGCGGCAGCAACCGCCCGGCTTGCCGATGGCTCGGCGGCTGCGAATGTCAGCGTGTTCATCCCGAATGCCTGAAAAACTTTGCCCGCAAGGCCTTTGTGGACCCTGGCCGCGGCCTTTTCAAGGCAGGCGCGCCGTCTGCTGGCAATGGCGCCCTAGCTGTGAGCGAAAATGTCGGCGTCCGCCCAGCCGGCCAGATCCAGCGCCGCCCGGGTTGGCAGGAAGCTGAAGCACGCCTTTGCCATCTCCATCCGCCCCTCGCGGATCAGCATGGCTTCCAGCCCGTCGCGGATCTGATGCAGATAGAGAACGTCATCAGCGGCGTATTTAAGCTGCGCTTCGCTGATTTCGCCTGCGCCCCAGTCAGAGCTTTGCTGCTGTTTGGAAAGCTCCACCCCCGCGATCTCGCGTGCCACGTCCTTCAGACCGTGCCGGTCGGTATAGGTCCGCGCCAGCTTGGAAGCGATCTTGGTGCAGAATACAGGCCGCAGCGTAACACCCAGATCACGCGCAATCATCGCCACATCAAAGCGCGCAAAATGGAGAATTTTCTCTACGCCTTCATCGGCCAGCAGCGCTTTCAGATTCGGGCAGTCATAGGAGGAACGGTCCAGCTGGACGATATGTGCGTCCCCGTCGCCTGCCGACAACTGGACCAGGCATAGCGGATCGCGCACCAGCGACAGGCCAAGCGTCTCGGTATCGATTGCAACGCGTTTTCCAAGATCCAGCCCGGCGGGCAGGTCGGCCTTGTGGAAATGGATGGTCATGGACGTGCAACCCCTTCTCGGCTCAGCGCGTGTAGCCCTTCCTATGGGCCGCGCACGCACCCGGCGTCAATCAACGGCCTGCTGCGGGGGAACCAATTTGACACCGGCAGGTTGAATCAGCGCTACGCCGCCACTAGCCTGGGGTCATCATGTCCATATCCGCTACATTCGCCGCCGCGTTTGGCGCGGCAAGCATGCAGGGCGATCCTGCGTTCGCTGGCTCGGGAGCCTTCACCGCATCCACAGATGCTGACCGGCGCGCCTTTGTCGGCTTGCGAGCGGGAACACTGGGAGTGGGCGTCGAGGGCGGCTATCGCATCAACGATTACCTGCAGGTACGCACACATGCAGCCGGGCTCGTTTATTCCGACGACCAGACCGTGGCCGACATCGCCAGCGACTTCTCGCTTCGGCTGGCGAGCGTGGGTGTCGGGGTGGATGTTTTCCCCTTTCGGCGCGTCTTCTTTCTGACGGCAGGTGCCCGCTACAACTTCAACAGGGCCGTCTATAACGCCCAGCCCGCCAGCGACTACCAGATCGGTGACAACATCTATCCGGCTGCTGAAGTTGGCCTGCTGTCCGGCGAAGCCCGGTTTGCGCCCAATGCCTGGTTCGCCGGCGCCGGCGTGGCCGGGCGGCCATGGAATGGACCGATTGAGGTATCGCTGGAGGCTGGCGTGTACCGGCAAGGCGCCCCCAGCATCAGCTATGACGTAACCGGCCTTCTGGCGAACGACCCTGCGTTTCTCGCCGATCTTGAATTGCAGGTGGAGCGCGCACAGCGCGATCTGGACAAGTACGATTCCTTTCCTTTGATCGCGTTCAATCTGCGCTATCGCTTCTGATTTTTCCGTCAGCGCCCGGAACGGTGCCTGCCCTTGCAGATCTGCCAGGGCGCCTTGCGCACGGACTGCCACGATTTCGCAATAATCAGCAGCTAGATATGGTTATCCCGACATAACCGACCTGCCACCAAGAGCCATAAAGGCCCTTTCCGCATGCCTCTCGACCAAAAGACGCCCGATGTGGAGCCAATCCGCATCGAGACCGATATGGACGGAATTCTCACACTGCGCCTGCGGGGCGAATTGACCGGCGCAGTACTGCGCGAAGCGGCCGCACGCCTTGTTGCTGCCGGCCAAGGCGCACGGGTGAGTAGCGTACTGTTCGAGACGTCAGACACCAGCATCGCCTATGAAATCGCCGATTTGGTAAGCGCGGTAGAGCTTATCATGGACGAGCTGTCGCCGCGCCGCTGCGCCCATGTTTCCCATGGCGAGCGCACACGGCCCTACATGGTCATGGAAAGCACCGCGCGCGCCTTTGCCGTGAAGCTGCAGCCCTTTGCGTGCGAGGATGAAGCCCGCGCCTGGCTTTTGCAGCGCTAGGCGCGCAGCCTCCCGCGTGCCAGCCCGGCGTTCACGACACCCGGCCGTCAGGCCTTCTGACCGAGTTTCCGCCATCAATGATGGCATGGATCAGGGCGGCAACAGCCGCGTGCGCGTCAGAACCGTCATGCTCTGCAGCCGACTCGTGGGCCGCCGCCGCATCCTCGAGAATGCCTACGATCTCTTTCTCGGGCAGGACCTTGTGATCGTTCAGCGCCAGCAGCAGCGCTTCACAGATGGACAGCGCAGCGGTTCCGGCGATTTCGTTCGGGGGCGTCATGGATCACTTCACTTTCAGGTCACAGCCTTGCAGGGGAGAAGCCATCACCGGGACGGAATGTGTCGCGATAATAGGCGCATCATGCTAGGTTGTGCTGATCCAGAGCAGCGCGAAGCGCTCCTCTAACGGCTATTTGACAGGGTGACAATGCGTCACCCGTTCTTGCTGAAAGCCGCCCTATTGATCCTGCAAAGCGCCCTGACAAGGAAGCTCTCGGCCTTCGTCTCGCTAGTGGATGACGATCTGGAGACCCTTGCGCGCTTTCATCAGCGCCGCCGGACGTTCATGCCTGGCCACGAGCTGGTGCACGAAGGCGAAAAGCGCCAGTCCGCCTTTGTTCTGGCAGAAGGCTGGGCGTGTTCGTTCAAGATACTGCCCGACGGCGAACGCCAGATCGTGGATTTCCAGATCCCTGGAGACTTTCTGGGACTGCGCAGCATACTCTTCCGGACATCAGATCACAGCGTCCAGGCGATAACGCGCATTGAAGCCTCCGAGGTTCTGTCCTCAGACCTTCTGAACGCCTTTGCGGACGCCCCCAGACTCGCCACGGCCGTTTTGTGGGCAGCATCACGCGACGAGGCGATGGTGGTGGAGCGCCTGTGCAGTCTGGGCCGCCGGTCAGCCGAGGAGCGCATGGCGCACTTCCTGCTGGAGCTGGGCGCGCGGCTGAACATTCTGGGTATCGGCGATTTGACCGACTTTGCGTGTCCACTGACGCAATACCATCTCGGCGACGCGCTGGGTCTTACCGCCGTACATGTAAACCGCGTGCTTCGCCGGTTGCGCGAGGACAATCTGCTGACGATGCGCAATGGCCAGGTGACCATTCTCGATCTTGAGCGCCTTAAGGGTCTGGCCGGCTTCGATGCGAACTATCTCGATCAGGACGGGCCGCTGCTTCGTTAAAAAGAACGTGCCTCTCCGGCAGGATCTGCCAGAGAGGCATCGTCATTCACAACGAAGCTAGCGCCTAAACGAGTGCTTTGGTCGCTTCGTCGAGCTCGCGGTTTGTCTCTTTGTCATTCTTGTCTTTATGGGCTTTCTCAGCCGCCTGGTAATGCTTCAGCGACTTGTCTTTCTTGGCGCCGGCGGGAGCCTTGTCCCAGGCCGCCTTGACGGTTTTCATTTTTTCCTGGGTCTGGATACTTTGCGTTTGCATAGGGTTTGTCCTTGCTGGACCTGCTCGTAAGGGCAAGTCCCGCTGACGATGCATTGCGGGGCTTGAGTGCACCATCAGCGGGAAGTTGTTGCCAGTTTCGAGGCAGGCAACCGACGGCGAGGGCGGCCGTCATACCAACCCTAACGGAGGACTTTTTCGTCCGGGCTGATCGACATCAGGGCCATCGGGATTTTCGCCCGGCCTGCAGGGTGTGCACTCCGGAAGCCAGCCGCACCGTCACACACCCCAAACGCAAAACGGCCCCGCAAGCGGGGCCGTTTTGCGTCTGGCCGAGGCCAGATTGACGCTTGGCATCTATGTCGTGCCGATTTTCCTGCTACAGCCTCCCGCAACAGTGTATCGAACGCGTTGATTCCTGATAAATGGCGTACACACGACGGAGGCTCAAAAAATGGGTACTGTTTACATTCATATCGGTTTGCCCAAGACAGCGACGACCTTCCTTCAGGGCAAGATATTTCCGGAAATCGAGAATATTACTTTTTTTGACCGGGACAGGCTGCATGAGTTCTTTTCAGCGCGTGGCGGTGAAGGTTTTCGCAGCAACTTCCTTAAATCACCTATCGTCTGGAATCAGGCCGCCGGGACCACGCTGCGAAAGCTGGCCAGCAAGGCCATCCACGACAACGTCCTGATTTCCGAAGAGAACATCTCTGCAAACGCGCGGTTCTTCGATTTCAAGGCCCGCCGTCAGCAGGATCCGGTTGTGCTGGCCCATCACCTGGCCCGCATGCGGGCGGCACTGCTCAGGGAGCAGCGATTTGACAGGGTCAAGGTACTAGTAACGATCCGGCGTCAGGACACGTGGATAGCGTCACGCTATGCGCAGTCCGGCCTGAAAATGGAAAAGCCTAGTCAGGAAAATTTCGAAAGGCTTGCAAAGGCGCTTATCAACACCAAAGCCGAATTCCATCGTTCAGCCATGGTGATAAACTACCGGTATATGGATGATTGCCTTCGTGAAGCGCTGGGCAAGAATGATGTTTGCTTCTTGCCAATGGAATCCATTCAGTCTGATTCAGCCCTGTTTTACCGCCGTCTCGTGGAATTTTTCGACGGAAACGATTCCTTTATGGCCGCCGCCGAACGCGAAAAAGCCATACACGCGAGCAATGCCGAGGGTGAAAATCGCTGGAAGGTTCGACAGGAAGACGGTCAGGAGAATTCGGTGCGCATCGAGATGCCTGAACAACTGGCAGCCAAGATCATGCGCAAATTTGCAAAATCCAACGAGGTGATTTCCAAGAGGTATGATCTGGGTTTGGACCGCTACGGCTATTTCTAGCGCAACAGACCAAACCAGATGGTGCCCAGGAGAAGACTCGAACTTCCACTCCCTTGCGGGAACTGGCACCTGAAGCCAGCGCGTCTACCAATTCCGCCACCTGGGCATATCTCTGAAGGCGTCGGAGGCGCGGTGATAAATGCGGGCGCGGGCGCTGTCAACGCGCCTTGTGCGGCGTTGCCAACGGGCCGCAAATTTGGTCTATCCGCTAAAGACACAGACAGTGTTCGCGAGATGCCCCCGCGAACCGGCCAGGCTCAAGGGAGAGGCCCACATGCTGCGCGATGAAATGATCACGGTGTTTGGCGGTTCGGGTTTCATCGGACGCTATGCGGTGCGCGCACTGGTCAGGGCCGGTTACCGGGTGCGCGTCGCCACGCGCCTGCCCCACACCGCTATTGATCTCAAACCCATGGGTTCAGTCGGCCAGATACAGCTGGTCCAGGCCAATGTGCGCCACAAGGCCTCGATCGAGCGGGCTATTGAAGGCGCCAGCGCCGTCATCAACCTGACCGGCATTCTGGCGCAGTCCGGCCGCCAGACTTTCCGGTCTGTGCAGGCGCAAGGCGCGCAGAGCATCGCGCAGGCCGCAAAGGCTGCGGGCATTACCCGCTTTGTGCAGATTTCGGCCATCGGAGCGGACGCAGACAGCAAGTCCGCCTACGCGCAGACCAAGGCCGCAGGCGAAAAGGCGGTGATGGATGCCATCCCTACCGCCACCATTCTGCGCCCGTCCATTGTGTTCGGGGACGAGGACAGCTTCTTCAACCGGTTTGCCCAGATGGCGCTCTACACGCCCGCCCTGCCGCTGATTGGCGGCGGCAAGACGGTGTTCCAGCCAGTCTGGGCAGGCGATGTCGGCGCGGCAGTTCTGGCCGCGCTGGAAAACCCGGCCGCACAGGGCAAGGCCTACGAGCTTGGCGGGCCGGCCCGCTACAGCTTCAAGGACTTGCTCCAGTACATCACGGCCACCATCCGGCGTCCGCGCCTTCTGGTGCCAGTGCCATGGCTTGCTGCCTACGGGATCGGGTTTGCCGGCGAGATCGCAGGCGCCCTGCCCTTCGTGCCAACCGTGCTGACGCGCGACCAGGTGACCTTGCTGAAAACCGATAATGTCGTGGCCGAAGGTGCGCCGGGGCTCGCGGATCTCGGTATCAGCCCGGCCTCCGTGGAGGCAATCGTGCCGTCCTATCTCTACCGTTTCCGGCAAGGCGGTCAGTTCGCACCGGCGGAGTAGGGTTTACACCGTTCCAACCTGCTGAAATCCCGGCCGAACGTCAGTGAGAGCCGGGACCTCGTGCAGGAGAAGCGGGACAAGGCCCCGGATCGCTGCGCGTCCGGGGTTTCAGTGCGTGTGGATTCACACCACGAAGACAATCACCGCCAGAATCGCGAGAGCCAGCGCGATGCGGTAGATGACGAAGGGCAGAAAGCCGAAGCGATCGACCAGCTTCAAAAGAAGGTGGATGGCGACAAGGCTCGCCGCAAAGGAAAGGCCAACCGCAATCAGCCCGTCCGTGAGGCTCGCGCCCGGATCTTCACCGCGCGCCAGATCAATACCCGATTGCAGGCCGAAAGCGGCGATGACGGGAATGCTGGTCAGCATGGCAAAGCGGGCGGCTGCCGAGCGTTCCGCCCCCAGCATGCGCGCCGCCGTCATCATCAGGCCGGACCGGCTGGAGCCGGGAATCATCGCCACCGCCTGGGCAAGGCCAATCACGGCAGCATCCTTGTAGGTCAGCGTCTCCACCGTCTTCACGCGCGGACCGTATCTGTCGGCCAGCCAGAGCGGCAGCGCGAAGACCAGCGTGGCGGCCGCGATTACGGCGGGCGAGCGCACCAGATCCATCCAGCCGGTAAAGTAGAGAATGGCCGCCACGATCATCACCGGCGGCGTCGCGATCACCACCAGCAGGGCGAGGCGCCCGCCCGGCGTCATCTTTCCGGTAAACCAGGCCAGCACGCCCACGATCACCTGGGCGATTTCCTTGCGGAAATAGACCATAACGGCCAGCAGCGAACCCAGATGCGCCATCACGTCGATGAGCACGCTCTGCGGCTCTACCCCGAAGGCCAGCGGGGCAAGGATCAGGTGCGCGGAGGAGGAGACCGGCAGAAACTCGGTCAGGCCCTGCACAATCGCGATCAGGACCAGCAGCATCAGGCTCATGGCGTTATATCTCCCCGCATCGGCACAACTCGCCGCCAGCTATGCACCGCTTTTATTGCGCGAGCGTGAAGACCGGCTATTGCCGCAGGGTAAAGATCAGCGCGGTGCGAGCGCTGCCTTGACCGCCCCGGACAGCTTGGCCGCTTCTTCTGCGCGCGCAGAGCCGCGCCGCCACGCCATGCCGATCTCACGCCCTGCAACCGGCGGATCAAACGGCTTGATGACAAGGCCCAGCCCCTCAGCGACCCCGCCATCAACCGCCAGGCGCGGCAGGAGGGTGGCGCCGAGTCCGCTCCTGACCATCTGCACCAGCGTGTGCAGGCTGGTGGCGGCAAAGTCTGACCGCGCAGCATCGGCGCGGGCCGAGCCGGGCCCTGACGCGCTATGGCTGGTTGAACACACGCTGAGCGCGTGATCGCGCAGGCAATGGCCGTCTTCCAGCAGGAGAAGGGATTCATCAGCCAGCATGACCGGGCTGAGCGGGTTCGCATCCGCCAGCTTGTGGCCCGGCGCGCAGGCAAACAGGAACTCGTCCATGGCGATGGAGCGCGTCTCGATCCCCGCCGCCTCATAGGGCAGCGCGATCAGCGCAGCATCAAGCCGGCGTTCTTTGAGGGCATCGACAAGGCGCGGGGTCAGATCCTCGCGCAGGAACAGCTCCAGCTGTGCAAATTCGCTGCGCAAGGCGGGAAGGACACGCGGCAGGAGGAAGGGCGCAATGGTGGGGATCACGCCCAGGCGGAACTGCCCGGCCAGCGGCTCGCCAGCCGCACGCGCGGCATGCACAAGGTCTTCCGCCTCGGTGAGGATGGTGCGCGCTCTTGCCGCAGCCGCTTCACCCGCCGGGGTGAGACTGGCACCACGTGCCCCGCGCTCTACCAGCGTGGTGCCAAGGCTCAGCTCCAGCTCCTTGATACCCGCCGACAGGGTAGGCTGGGTAACGTGGGCGGCCTCGGCTGCGCGGCTGAAATTGCCATGCTCGGCCAGCACAATAAGAAATTGCAACTGCCGCAATGTGGGAAGATTTGCACTCATGGCTATCGAGATAGCCTATCGCTGATCCAGAGACAATCGATTTGCTTTCGCAACTGCAACATAGCACATGCTGCAGCAGCACATGGCGCCCGCGCGTCGTGGCCATCATTCAAGTCAGACAGGAGACGAACATGCTGGGTATCGGCCAGAAACTTCCCGAATTTGAAATCACGGGCGTAAAGCCGGGCTTCAACCATCACGAGGAAAACGGCGAGTCTGCGTTCGAGACGCTGACTGAAGCCAGCTTCCCCGGCAAGTGGAAGGTCATCGTCTTCTACCCGAAGGACTTCACCTTCGTGTGCCCGACCGAGATCGTCGCCTTTGCCAAGCTCAACGACGAATTTGCCGACCGTGACGCCGTGGTTCTGACCGGCTCGACCGACAATGAGTTCTGCAAGCTGGCCTGGCGCCGCGAGCATGCCGACCTCAACAAGCTGGACCAGTGGCAGTTTGCCGACACGACCGGCTCGCTGGTCGATCAGCTCGGCATCCGTTCGCCCGAAGGCGTCGCCTACCGCTACACCTTCATCGTGGACGATGAGAACACGATCCAGCACGTCTACGCGACCAACCTCAATGTCGGTCGCAACCCGGAAGACACGCTGCGCGTGCTCGACGCGCTGCAGACCGACGAGCTGTGCCCGTGCAACCGCGCGGTCGGCGGCGAGACGCTGAAAGCGGCTTAAGGGCTTTACCCCTTCAAGTCCCTGCAAAGCGGGCCGCGTCACTCCTCCCGGCGCGGCCCGTTTTCATATCTGCTACATACCGACACGGAGCCTCCCCATGAGCCTTGAGAGCCTCAAAGAGCACATCCCCGATTACGCCAAGGACATCCGGCTGAACCTGTCCTCGCTGGCGCGCGAGACCGGACTGGACGACCAGAAGAAATATGGCTGCTTCCTCGCCTCGGCCTGGGCCACGGGCAATGCGGCGCTGATCCGCGCCATTGCCGGTGAAGTCGACGGCAAGCTTTCACCCGAGGCCGTGAACGCCGCCAAGGCCGCCGCCGCCGTGATGGGCATGAATAATGTCTATTACCGCTTCGTGCATCTGGCCTCGGCCAAGGACTACAAGACCCTGCCCGCGCGCCTGCGCATGAACGTCATCGCCAATCCGGGCGTGGACAAGGCCGATTTCGAGCTGTGGTCGCTCGCCGTCTCCGCCATTAATGGCTGCGGCATGTGCATCGACGCGCATGAGGCCGAGCTGAAAAAGCATGGCATCAGTGCCGACCAGATCCAGACCGCCGTGCGCATCGCCTCGGTGGTCAATGCCGCCGCCAGCGTGATCGAGGCCGAAACCGCCGCTGCGGCGTAATTTCGGCGCCCCAGGCACCTGGAAAGCCCCGCTGCGGAGCGTCCGCGGCGGGGTTTTTGTTTGGCGATTATACCGTTTGCAAACCTGACTCCACGCAGAAGCCGACTCACCGTAAGGTGGTGACGGTTATGGATGGAGGCGGGAATGGCCAAATATGGCACGATAGAGTTTGCTGGAGCATCGGGCGCAAGTTACATGTTCACAGCCTATTCGCGCGACACTAACTTTAACGCGGTCGGAGCGGTTTATTTTGTGACGAAGCGCAGCCCGAACGGTCCGGGCCGATTTAGTCATGCAGAAATTTACGTAGGAGAAACAGGCGACCTGTCAGATCGCCCGCTTAACCACCACCGCAAAGACTGCTTTGATCGCAACGGCGCAAATTGCGTCTGCGTGCTTACTGAGTCGGATCGAAACCGGCGGCTGTATATTGAGGCTGACATTCGGCAGAAACACGAGCCGCCGTGCAATCGTCAGTAAGCTCTTCTGCCAGCGCTCCTGACTCGATAAACCTTATTGCATCACTCGCTAGCGCCAAAGTTTCGCGCAGAGGGCGGTTTTCTTGAGCGCACACTATGCGCCACACTTCGAAACGACGATCGGGTGACACTGCCACCTCCATTAAAGACAGAGAGTGGTATTATAATACCACACGGTAGCCCGTTACCGCAAGCTAGTCGTCACTGTCCGGCGTCTCGCGCTCATCCCGCTTGCTTTGCGGTTGCTTCGCCACGCGCTTTAGCTTCTCATCAAAGGCCGCTTCATCCTCATCGCATTCCAGTTCGCGGGCGAGGGCTTTGAACTTGTCGGATTGCGTTTTTTCTCTCATTACAATCTCATGGACTATGATTACGTTTTGTATGTTGACGAGGCAGGTGACCCCGGACTGCGAACAGTTCGGCCCATAGACACCAATGGCGCAAGCGAGTGGATGGTGCTTTCGGGAGTGCTCGTGGCCAAACAAAACGAAGCAGACATTCTTCAGCGCATTTCCACATTACCATCAATGATAGGTGCGCGAAACCAGCATGACTTTCATTTCAAAAACCTTGCTCCACATCGAAAACTGGCTGTGTGCTCGCAGCTTGCTACGTGGCCGGTCCGTTGTTTCGCGGTGTGCTCAAACAAGCGCAATATGCGTGGTATGCACGATGCAAAGCCCCATGCGGAGATAGTTTCTGTCAAGAGCTGGTTTTACGCTTGGCTCTTTCGCCTACTCGTTGAGCGGGTGTCGAACTGGGTTGCGGTAAGGAGCGCCCGCGAGCTTGGCCGCCCAGGTATCTTGAAGATCGAAATAAGTCAGCGTGGCGGGGTGCGCTATGTCGGAATGCGCGCCTATATGGAATGGCTCAAACAAACGTTTGATGCCAATGTCGGCGCGCTATCCCAGCACGGGTCGGTGGACTTTCGGGTGATTTCGATCCCCCTGATCCAAGACTTCAGCCACCGATCTCGCTTAGGGCTACGCATGGCGGACTGGACCGCCAGCGCGTTTTTCAAGGCAATAGATATACATCAGACAGGGGCATGCGATGCCTCGTTTGCAAAGGCGTTAGGGCCTCGGATTGCCCGCGCATCAGGGCAATCCTTGCCCGCCGGTTACGGGGTCAAGCTCATGCCCGGATGGAACTCTGGACATCTCAAAAATGTGGATCCGATTCAGTTGGATATATTCCGCTACTACGGCTATCCGCGGGAATGGCGAAGCAACTGGTGAGGCCCGGCTTCGTTGGCCCCAGAAGCGGCTCCTAGCCCAACATTCAGCGTCAGGCCTCGCTCCCGGTGACGGGTCGCCAAAGCAACCCATCGCGAAGTTACTCCGGCAACCTCACCAACTACGATTCTAGCATTTTGGACGATGAAAAGCAATTTGATTCAATGGCTTGCTAAGCTATTGATCGGAATCGTCTTTATGCAATGCCGTCAGCCCGCCGATACGTCAGCCGCTTACCCACGATACCCGTGAGGGCGGCATCCGTCCGTTCCTTATCGTCTACACCGAGCTTTTCGCGGTGGTTATAGCGGAAGTCATATTCCGCCAGATAGCGGTGCAGGTGGTGTTTTCCGCAATGCTGATACACGCCCTTCATGCCGCGTTTGAAGACGCTGAAATAGCCCTCAATCGTGTTCGTGTGGACCTCGCCGCGACCGTATTCGCCCTTGTTGTGGCGAACGAAGTCATGCTCCGCGAAGTGACGGCCTAGCGTGTGATACTGGCCAGCCTCATCGGTAAAGACGCGCGCTTCCTTCGCCACGTTCGCTTGAACGAGCGGGATCAACGTTGCGGCTTTCAGGTCATCAACCACCATGGAGCGGGCCTGTCCGGTTTCACGGTCGATCAGGGACAGAACCTTGAACTTGTGGTGATAGCCACGGCCCTTTTTCTCGCCGCGCGGCTTCATGGCCTTGTCATGGCCGATGAAAGTCTCATCGACCTCGACAGTGCCGCCATTGCCGCCAAACGGTGCCAGATCGCCAGAGCGCATGGCTTCGCGGATACGGTGCGCCATGAACCATGCGGTCTTGTAGGTGACCTCTAGCGTGCGCTCCAGTTGCTTGCTGGAAACGCCCTTCTTGCTGGAGCACATCAGGTAGACCGCTTGCAGGAACTTATTGAGCGGCACACGGCCATGCTCAAACACCGTGCCAACCTTGACGGTGAACTGCTTGCGGCAAGCGCCACACTTTTTCAGGCCGATGCGCACGCGCTTATCGACGTTCGGCTTGATCGCGTAGACCTTATGCGTCTCGCCACAGTGCGGGCAGACAGGACCATTCGGCCAGATCACGCTTTCCAGCTTCTCGAAAGCAGCGGCTTCATCGTGGAAATACGGGGCGCTCAGGACAGACATGGCTCTCTTCTCCGAATCTGCCTAGAAGCTACCTCATTTCAGATGGGTTTGCAAGGTATATAATCGCCTTTTGTTTGCCGGTTGCATTCTTGCGGATTACCGTCGCTGCTATGAAGTGGGTCGGGCGGATTGTCCTCATTCTTTTCGCGCTGCTGGCGGGGTTTGTCGCCGTGTCGGCAGGGCTGGCCTATGTGGCCGGGCAATACTGGCGGGAGGCGGCGCTGGCCGAGCGGGTCGAGCGGCTGGACGCACGCTTCGAGGCCGCCGTCATGGCCCGGATCGAAGCCAGCGCGTTCGACGATGAGGATTGCCTCTGGATCGGCGACGCCCGCGACATCGCCGCTGGCCTTTATCTTATTGCCTCAGCTCGCCGGATTGAACTCACTCTGGCGGAGCGCGAAGCCTGCGGCGTGCGCCTTGACGCGGATGAACTACGCAGGCGCCGCCTCCAGATCGAGCAACTCCCCTGGACCTTCGAATATATGCCGGTGCCGCTGGCCTTCCTTGAGGATACCGCCAAGGCAGCGGCGAGCCTTGTAACTGCCGATGCGGACGGGGTGCTGCGGTATCAATATGCGCAAAAGCGAGCCGGTCTTCTAAGTTCGACCAGCGTGTTCAGCGACGTTCCGTTCCAGCAGCTTGAGACACTTGTGGATGGCTTTTTATACGGAGCTGTTACCGCTCAGCAGATCGGGGTCATTTCCTACCGCAACCGTATGGAATCTTATGAAGCACGGCGGCAACTGGCACTGGAGCACGCCTACGCCCCCAGCTCTCGCGTTCAGGACATGGCGTGGTTCGACCTTTACCGCTCCGCCTCGAGGATGAATGCCGATGCCATTTGGCAATTACACCTGATGTCGGAGGGACGCTGGCCGGAGCAGCGAGACGGCGTCGCGCCTTTTGCCCTCGCCGAGGGCCCACTGCTGATTGATTGGCCCTCCGATTGGCTCCGCTATGCCGTCGCCCGCGGCCACGCGGAGGCCACGCGCGCCTTTCTGGAAAATGGCTGGAACCGTCAGGGCGCGGACGGCAATGGCGATGGCATTGTCTGGAGCGATCCTTTCTCCACGCCCTACTGGTGGGTGGTGCATGCGGTGCGGCTGGATAACCCCGCTTTCGCCGATGATCTGGACATCGCTTTGGCGCATCTGGAGGGCCGAGGCTGCGCCGATCACGCCCGCGCCGTCGGCGAAGCGTGGCGCGGTGTACTGGCTGATTTCTGGAGCGATCATACGCCCGTCAACGCGCTGATCCGCGAGCGCCCTGACTGCACCGGGCCGCAAGACAGCGAACCGGCAGAGTTTGAGCACAGCGACACCCGTTTCGACGATCCGCTGTACGATCTGCCCGAGCTCATGATCGCGCTCGATCTGTCGCTGTGACTGCGCTCGCACCCGAACCTACTCACACTTTCTTAAAAACCATGACGGTCACTAAATTGTCGTAAAAGATTTTATCTGTGAAAAATCAGTAAGTTGATTGACCTTGACGAACGCCGTTAAGTTCCGTATCCTGATCTTATGGCTGATACGCTTCACCATATCGCGCAAAGCGCCACCGACCGCGACCGGCATGATGCCGGGCAGGCGGGCAGCGCATGGCGCTGGTTTTCGGCGCGCACCATGCGCCGGGCCTCGCGCTATCGCGACCTGACATGGCGCCATGTCGGCCGGCACATGATCTTTGCGCTGGCGATCGTTTTCGTCTCGCGCATCTGGGCGAGCGAGGCCCATGGCGTACTGCTGCTGGTAATCGGGTCGATCTGGGCCATGCTGATGGCGCGCATCGCCTTCATCAAGGGCTTTGATGCCCTGACCCGCCGGCGCCAGGCCCGCTCCTGATCCGCGTCTCCCTTCTGCTTGCCGCATCGCCTGATTGACGCTGCGCGCGCGGCGCTTAGGCTGTGGCGTTCATGCTTTGCTGCGGGGAGCGCCTCTCATGAAATGGTGGTTTGGAACGGCGCTGTGGAAGCGCGTGCTGGCGGCCCTCGTGCTGGGCATCGGCTTTGGCGCGCTGATGTCCCAAATGATGGGCGCAGAGGAAGCCACCAATCTCATCGAGAGCTATGTCCGCCCGGTCGGCGACCTTTTCATCCGCCTTATCCGCATGCTCATCGTGCCCCTGATCCTGACCACGCTGGTGGCGGGCGTCTACGCGCTGGGTGATCCCAAACGGCTGGGCCCGATCGGCGGCAAGACGCTGGCTCTCTATTTCGCCACCACCTTCTTTGCCAACATTATCGGTATCATCTTTGGCCTGCTCTTCCGCCCCGGCGCGGGCGCAGACCTGGGCGGGACGGATGCCGTGCCGGTTTCCATGGAAGCTGAAGGGCTGGGCAGCCGGCTTCTCTCCATCGTGCCTGACAATCCGGTTGCCGCGCTGGCCGATGGCGACGTGCTGGCCGTGATCTTCTTTGCGGTCCTGCTGGGTATCGGCATTCTGATGGCCGGCAAGGCCGGCAAGCCGGTGGGCGAGCTGTTCAATTCCGCCTCTGATGTCGTGCTGAAAGTCACCCATATGGTGATGGAAGTGGCCCCGTTCGGCGTGTTCGCACTCGTCGCCTATACCACGGTCAGCCAGGGTCTGGAGGCGTTTGCCTCCATCGGGCTTCTCGTTCTCACCGTCTATCTGGGCCTCTTCACCCATGCGGTGCTGGTCTATGGCGGGCTGATCAAGTTCGTGCTGCGCCTGCCTCTGCTGGACTTTGCCCGCGGCATTGTCGATGCGCAGGCCGTCGCCTACTCCACCGCCTCCTCTGCGGCCACACTGCCGGTGACCATCTCCAATGTCGTGGACAATCTCGGCGTGAAGCGCTCTGTGGCCGGCTCTGTCCTGCCGCTGGGCGCGACGATCAACATGGATGGCACTGCGCTCTATCTCGGCATCCTCGCCCTCTTCACCGCGCAGGCCTTCGGCTATGACCTGACGCTGACGCACTATTTCATGATCGCCTTTACCGCCGCCATTGCCTCCATTGGGGCGGCTGGCATCCCCAGCGCAGGGCTTTTCCTGCTGGCCATCGTGCTGAGCACGTTCAACGTGCCGCCAGAGCAGATCGCCATCATTGTCGGCTTCATCCTGCCGGTTGACCGGATCATGGACATGGCCCGTACCGCGCTCAATGTGACCGGCGATGCCGCCGTCTCCGTGGCCGTGGCCAAGTGGGAGGGTGAGCTGGACGAGGAGCGCTTCCGCGCCCCGGCCGACAAGCCCATGCCCGGCGAGGACAACGCGAAAGCCTGAACCGGAAACGCTCCCGCTTCGTATCGGCGAGGGACAACCTCACCGGTAACGGAGCCAGCCATGACCCTTCTTCGCATTCTTCTCGGCTTGGGCGGGATAGCCCTGCTCGCCAGCATTCTCTGGGCCGCCCAGGCCGCCAATATCGGGGCGAGCTTCTCGGCCATGATCGAGGATCCGTGGGGCGTGGTCGCCCTGATCGACCTCTATCTCGGCTTTGTCTTTCTGGCCGTCATCATCTGGCTGTTTGAGCGTAACAGGCTGATCGCGCTGGCCTTCATCCTGCCCCTGCCCTTTCTGGGCAATATCTGGGCTGCGGTGTGGATCGTCTGGCGGGTAAGCGCGCTCAGCGCCCGCCTGCAACCGGCGGCTAACCAGCCCGGCTGAGCGCCCGGTCGCGTTCTGCCGCCAGCCCGGCATCGCTCACCGTCTCGGCCACGAACCTGTCCACCGGCGTTTCAAGGCCGAGGCGGGCGATGGCCAGCTCCTGCGCGGTCCACTGATTGCCCTGCGGCAGGTTGGAGTTCACCGCGCTGAACGCGCTGACGCGCACGCCCATATGCCCGGTCATGCAGCGATAAGCCTCGAACGGTCCATGGACCGCCTCAGGCGCGCCCTCCACCGTCACCGGCACGGCCTCATAGACGACGCCAAGGTCTTCGGTGGCATTCATCAGCGCGTAGTCGCGGGGGCTGAGCAGTGTCGCCCAGGCAGATACGCTGGCGCCCGGCTCTGAAGCGAGCGTGGCCGGCACCGAGCCATAGACGGCGATGCGGTTGGCCCAAGCGATGACATGGCCCGGCAGGCGAACCGCGATCACCGGGATCACCACATCGTCGATGTGAGCCGCGAACTTGCGCTGAAGCTGCACGGGCGCAGCGTTGGAGCCGACCGCCACCACCGGGTGATACGCGCCCTCATCGAGCCGTGCCGCCCTCTCCGCCCCCACCACATCGGCGAGGGAGCGGACATGGCCGCCCTCCGCCACCTGCCAGCCGCTGATCTTGCCCTTGGTGGACCGGATATCGAGCGTGCGGCCATCGACGAACAGGAAATCGCCCTCCGGCCGCGTGAACGGATAGGAGAGCGCCCATTGCATCTTGAGGTGCAGGGGATCGATCACGCGGACTGGCCCCGTTTGGCCTCCACCCAGTCGATCAGCATCTTGCTGACATCAATGCCGGAGAAGCGGCGCAGCTCCTGCACGCCGGTGGGCGAGGTGACATTGATCTCGGTCAGATAATCCCCGATCACATCGATACCGACAAAGACGAGCCCGCGGGCTTTGAGTTCCGGGCCGATAATCCGGCAGATTTCGAGGTCTCGCGCCGTCAGATCGGATTTCACCGCCTTGCCGCCGACATGCATGTTGGCGCGCACCTCGCCCTCGGCCGGCACGCGGTTGATCGCGCCCGCCGGCTCGCCATCCACCAGGATCACGCGCTTGTCGCCATTCTTCACATCCGGCACGAAGGCCTGCGCCATCAACGGCTCGCGGCTGACCTGCGCAAACAACTCCAGGAGGGAGGCAAGGTTCTCGGCAGACTCGCGGATGCGGAACACGCCCGCCCCGCCATTGCCGAACAGGGGTTTCACCACGATGTCGCGCCCGTGCGCCTCGAAGAAGGCGCGGATATCGGCGAGCGACGAGGAAATGAGCGTCGGCGGCATCAGCCCTTCAAAGCGCGTGACGAACAGCTTCTCCGGCGCATTCCTCACCTCGGCCGGATCATTGACCACCAGCACGCCGGGCTGCAGCGCTTCGAGCATATGGGTGGAGGTGATATAGGCCATGTCAAAGGGCGGGTCCTGGCGCAGGAAGATCACGTCCAGCGTGGAAAGGTCCATGACCACCGAAGGCTCCAGCACCGCATGCTCGCCCTGCACACGCTGCATGGCGCTCACCCGGCTCGCCCGCGCGCGCACCTTGCCATCCTCCATGGCCATATCCTTGGGCTCATAGACCCAGATCTCATGGCCGCGGGTGAACGCCTCCAGCGCAATGTCGAAGGTGGAATCTCCGTTCACATTGACGGCCGCGATCGGGTCCATCTGGAAGGCAATTTTCAGCATGGCGTAGCGCTTTCAGCTTTGGCGGGCGGATCAGGCGCTAGAGGTAGGGGATGAGGGGCGAAATGGGAAGGTGGGGGGTTACGGCAACAGCGTGAACTCAGTAATTTGGTCAGATGAAAAAGCGACTCTCCAATGACAGCGAATTCCGTGTCGATGCACGACTAACTACTGCATTAGATCAATTCGAGGCGACAATTTTTCGGAAGCCCCGCGTTGCTGATGTTATCGACATAAATGGACTTAGTAGTTCCGATCTTCGCAGATACGCGTTGATGGCCCATTTTGATTTTGTAATCGGTGATGCAGAGCATCGCCCATTGTTTGCGATAGAATATGATGGCGCGGGCCATGGAACCCAAAACGACGAGAAAAAGAATACAATTGCGACAACCGCAAACCTTGCACTTTTCAGAATAAGTCCGCCGCTCGAAAATTCCAGAACGCAAACGATGGGGTTTTTGGAATACCTCATAAATATATGGTTTTTTGGAACCAAGTTTTTAGAAATGCAAAGCAGCGGACAGATTCCGAGGGACGAACCTTTCACGATGTGGAGCTTCGTTTCAGCGGATGCGAAACACATATTTGATTCGGAGTTCAACTTCCTAACCGTTCCTTTCGATAGAATAGGAAAATTTTACAAACGAAATGGATTAGAAAATTGGCGGATGGCTCAGGCCGACGTAACTCACATATCGCTAAAACGTGGAAATGAACGCGCTGTATTTTGTAGCATTCCATTTGGCGACTCATTCATACACGGATCACACAGGCTAACGTTTGACAATGTTTGCATGGGTGAACTTGACGAGCTATATTTTAGCGAAGCCGCAATAATGGACTACTGCGAAGGGCTCGCGTGGCAGAACCTTGCTGACAATCTAGAAATCGCTGAAAGCGGCGGGCGACATACCTTGGTTGCGCGCGACCAATTCTTGTCAGACGTCATGGCGATGCGCGAAGCCTGTGGCAGCGTATTTGGTGGCGGGGGCGGACGGGATCCTAAACTCCTATCAATCCTGACCTAGCCATATGGGCTTTCAAAGCGTACTTCGCGCGCCCATCCTTGCCCGCCTCTCCCTTGATGCGTAGATAAGGCCCTTACGCCTTACCCTCACGCCTTACCCCTTACGCCACCGGAGAGATCGCCATGGACGGACACACCACATCATCCAGCACGCTGGACGCGGTTCTGGCCCGTCAGGAGGCCGATTTCGAGGCGGCGCTGGCGCGCTATGACCAGCTCCTGCGCATCCAGTCCATCTCCACCGATCCGGCCTACAAGGCCGAGTGCCTTAAAGCGGCCCAGAGCCTTGCCGATGAGCTGACCTCGCTGGGGTTTGCGGCGCGCGTGGCACCGTCGACCGGCCATCCCATGGTGGTCGCCCACCATGAGGGGGCAAGCGCCGATGCGCCCCACGTATTGTTCTACGGCCATTACGATGTGCAGCCGGTTGATCCGCTGGAGCTGTGGGAGGCGGACCCGTTCGAGCCGGAGATCAAGACCAGAGCCGATGGATCGAAATACATCCGTGCGCGCGGCGCCGCCGATGACAAGGGCCAGCTGCGCACCTTCATTGAGGCCTGCCGCGCCTGGAAGGAAGAGACCGGATCGCTGCCCTGCAAGGTGACGATCTTCTTTGAGGGCGAGGAGGAAAGCGGCTCCCCGAGCCTTGAAGCCTGGCTGAACGAGCATGGCGACGAGATCAAGGCCGACTTCGCGCTCGTGTGCGACACCAATATGTGGGACCGCAAGACCCCCGCCATTACCGCGAGCCTTCGCGGCATGACCGCAGGCGAAGTGACGTTGAAAGCGGCGAGCCGCGATCTGCATTCCGGGCTCTATGGCGGCGCGGCGCGTAACCCGATCACGCTGCTGACGCAGATACTCGGCCAGCTCCATGACGAGACCGGCCGGGTGACCTTGCCCGGCTTCTATGATGGCGTGGAAGACGTGCCTGCGCCCGTGCTGGAACAATGGAAGGCGCTGAACTTCTCGGAAAACCGCTTCCTGGGCGATATCGGCCTCTCCGTGCCTGCAGGCGAACAGGGCCGGATGGTGCTCGAACAGATCTGGACGCGCCCCACGGCCGAGATCAACGGCATTATTGGCGGCTATACGGGAGAGGGCTTCAAGACCGTGATCCCGGCGCAGGCCAGCGCGAAAATCTCCTTCCGCCTGGTGCCTGGGCAGGACCCGGAGAAGGTGTGGAAGGCGTTCGAAGCGCATGTGACCAGCCGCCTGCCCGCAGACTGTGAAGCCGTGTTCCTGCGCCGCGATACCGGCGCGCCCGCGCTCAGCGTGGACGTGACCAATCCGGCCCTGCAGGCCTGCGTGGAGGCGCTGCGCGATGAGTGGGAGACCGAGCCCGCCCTGATGGGCTGCGGCGGCTCCATACCCATTGTGGGCGATTTCAAGCGGCATCTGGGCATGGATACCATCCTCGCCGGCTTCGGCCTTGAGGACGACAATATCCACAGCCCGAACGAGAAGTACGAGCTGGAGAGCTTCCGCAAGGGCATACGCTCCTGGGCGCGGATACTGGACCGTCTGGCGGCATAACCCCCTCTTTCCTTGACTCTTGGCTGTCCCGCGCGTAATGCCACGCGCTCATAAGCAAGCGTAACTACCGCTTGCCTTGCCAGCACACGGAGCCGCATCCCGCATCGACGGGGCGGAACAACTCCCGGAGGCTGGGAAGGTGCCCTGCCCGGCGAAGGCTCGCCCGGCGGGGTGGTTTTGCGTTTGCGCGGTATGCAGACCAAGGGTTTGGACAGCGATATGTTCGACGCGCTGAGCGAAAGACTGTCAGGCGTATTCGACCGGATCACCGGCCGGGGCGCGCTGTCTGAAAAGGACGTGGACGCGGCGCTGCGCGAGATACGCGTTGCCCTGCTGGAAGCCGATGTCGCTTTGCCTGCGGTGAAGGATTTCGTCTCCAAGGTCCGCGAGAAGGCGGTGGGCGAAACGGTCATCCGCTCGGTCGCGCCGGGCCAGCAGGTCATCAAGATCGTCCATGACGGGCTTGTGGAGCTGCTGGGCGGTGAAGGTGAGCCAGAGCGTCTGTCGCTTGAAGGCGAGCCACCGGTCGCCATCCTCATGGCCGGCCTGCAGGGCTCAGGCAAGACCACCACCACCGCCAAGATCGCCAAGCGCATCGCGGAGCGCGAGAAGAAGAAGGTGCTCGTCGCCTCGCTCGACACGCGCCGCCCGGCCGCCATGGAACAGCTGGCCCAGATGGCCGAGAAGGCCGGTGTGCCGAGCCTGCCCATCGTTGCCGGCCAGACTGCGGTAGAGATCGCGCGCCGGGCGATGAGTGCTGCCCGCCTGCAGGGCTTTGACGTCGTCATCCTCGATACGGCAGGGCGCACCACGCTGGATGAGGAAATGATGGGCGAGGCGGCGAAAATCGCCTCCGAGACCCGCCCACGCGAGATCCTGCTGGTCGCCGATGCGCTGACCGGTCAGGACGCGGTGGAAACCGCCAAGCGCTTCAACGAGCGGCTGAAACTGACCGGGCTTGTCCTCACCCGCATGGATGGTGACGGGCGTGGCGGCGCGGCCCTCTCCATGCGCTGGGTCACGGGCCTGCCGATCAAATTCCTCGGCACGTCGGAAAAGATCGATGGCCTCGATGCGTTTGACGCCAAGCGCCTTGCGGGCCGAATCCTCGGGCGCGGCGACATCGTCTCGCTGGTGGAAAAGGCCGCTGCCGAAATCGACCACGACAAGGCCGAAGCCCTCGCCAAGAAGATGGCCAAGGGCAAGTTCGACCTCAATGATCTGCGCGACCAGCTGGTCCAGCTGCAGAAAATGGGCGGTCTTGGCGGCATCATGGGCCTGCTGCCCGGCATGAACAAGCAGATGAAGGCGCAGGCCGCCGCGAGCGGCTTTGACGACAAGGCGCTCAAACGCCAGGAAGCCATCATCCTCTCCATGACGCCGCAGGAACGCGCCAAGCCGGACCTCCTCAAAGCCAGCCGGAAAAAGCGTATCGCCGCAGGCGCTGGCGTCGGCGTGCCGGAGGTGAACCGGCTTCTCAAAATGCACATCCAGATGGCCGACATGATGAAGCGCGCCGGCAAGGGCAAGGGTCTTCCCGGTATGCCGGGCGGGCGCATGCCGCCGGGAATGGGCGCTGGCATGGGCGGCCTGGGAGGGCTTGGTGGCGGCCTCGGGGGCGCTGCCGATGACCTCCTGAAAGGAAAATCCCCAGCGGGATTAAGTGGTTTGCCGGGCCTGCCGGGCACTGGCGCACCTTTGGGGCCTGATGGCCTGCCGCCCGGCTTCCCGAAGAAGAAATAATCGTTTCAACACCAAAAGGACTATCGAAAATGGCCGTTAAAATCCGTCTTGCCCGCGCGGGCGCCAAGAAACGCCCTTACTATCGCATCGTCGTGGCTGACAGCCGCGATCCCCGCGATGGCCGCTTCATCGAGCGTATCGGTTCCTACAACCCGATGCTGCCGAAAGACCACGCCGAGCGCGTGACCTTCGACGCCGAGAAAGCCGCCGCCTGGATCAAGAAAGGCGCCAAGCCGACCGACCGCGTCGCGCGCTTCCTCGCCGCTGAAGGGCTCTATGAGTGGAAAGCGGGCAACAACCCGAAAAAGGCCGAGCCGGGCCAGGCCGCCAAGGAGCGTGCTGCCGAGCGCGCCGAGAAGGAAGAAGCCAAGAAGGCTGCCGAAGCCGAAGCCAAGGCCGCGCCTGCTGAGGAAGTAGCAGAAGAAGCACCTGCCGAAGAGCCGGCTGCTGAAGAAGCTGCCGCCGAGGCCCCGGCCGAAGAGGCCGCTGCCGAGGAAGCCCCGGCTGAAGAAGAAAAGGCTTAATCAGCCTCAACGTCGTCATTCCCGCGCAGGCGGGAATCCAGCAGCTGCTGGCATCTGCCGGCACAAGCAGATCGACTGGATTCCGGACAGCCCTTCATCCGAAGGGCTTCCGGAATGACGAGATGAGATGATGATCCCATGACCAACCCCCTCATCGTCATTGCCGCCATTGTGGGCGCCCATGGGGTGAGGGGCGAGGCGAAGCTGCGCGCCTTCGGCGATGCGGCCAATGTCGCCTCCTACGGCCCTTTCCTGGATAAGGACGGCAAGGCGATCCTCACGCCGAAAACCGCCCGCTCATCGGGGGGTGAGGCCGTGATCGTCTCCTTTAAAGAGCCCGTCACCCGCGAGCAGATCATGGCGATGAAGGGCACGCTCCTGCATGTTCCCCGCTCCGCCCTGCCCGAGCCGGACGAGGACGAGTTCTACTATACCGACCTTATCGGCATGCACGCCGAGCATATGGATGGCTCACCCGCAGGCCGGGTGAAGGCCGTGCATGATTTCGGCGCGGGCGACATACTGGAGCTGACCGGGCCAGATGGCGCGCTCTTCATCCCCTTCACCCGCGAGGCCGTGCCGGTGGTGGAGATTGCCAAGTCCCGCCTCGTCATCAACCCGCCCGAAGCGATCAATGCGGACGATGAAGGGGTTGAGGGGTAGCCATGCGCAGCAAAGATGAAATCATTTCCGAGATAAGGCGCGTGGCGGCGAAGTTGGGGCGCGCTCCAGGTCGGGATGCTTTCGAGGGCCAAACCGGCATCCGCAAACCCGAGTGGCATGGTGTTCATTGGCGAAGCTGGGGAGACGCTCTTAAGGACGCGGGTTTCGAGCCCAACAAGAAAACCGAAAGGCTGCCGTCCGAGGACGTATTATCTCATTATATCGATGCTATCAGACGTTTCGGACGCGTACCGGCGCACATCGACCTTCGGATGTATGCGAAAGAGAAGCCGGGCTTTCCCGGCCACACCACCTTCAACGGGCACTTCGGGTCGAAAGCCGGGCTTCTTGACGCTCTAGAACGCTGGATAGCGGACAAGCCGGAGTTTGATGACATCCGTGAACTGTTGCCGAATGAGCCAACAAGCTCTGGTGAGAAGCCAGCCCCGGCTGACGGCTATGTATACCTGCTAAAGTCCGGCACCCACTTTAAGATCGGACGGTCGGACAATCTGGAACGCCGGATCAAAGAGGTCAGCGTCAGCCTTCCAGAAGCAACGACACTCGAACACGCTATTAAAACCGATGATCCGGTCGGCATTGAAGCATACTGGCACAGCAGGTTTGCTGACCGGCGCGCCGGTGGCGAATGGTTCAAGCTGACGCCTGCTGATCTGCGCGCTTTCAAGCGCCGCAAGTTTCAATAGCAGGCTAACCCCATGACCTTCACCGCCACCGTTCTCACCCTCTATCCGGAAGCCTTTCCCGGCGCGCTGGGCGTGTCGCTGATCGGCACTGCGCTCAAAGAGGGCAAATGGGCGCTAGAGACTGTGGACATCCGCGCATTTTCCCGTCATAAGCACGCCTCCGTTGATGACACCCCCGCTGGCGGCGGCCCTGGAATGGTGCTGCGCCCGGATGTGATTGCGGAAGCGGTAGACAGTGTGGAGCGCAAGGCGCGCCCGCTGATCTGCCTCACACCGCGCGGCAAACCGCTCACCCAGACGATGGTCCGGGAGTGGGCGGAAGGGCCGGGCGTGATTTTGGTATGCGGGCGCTTTGAAGGCTTCGACCAGAGGGTCATCGAGGCGCGCGGCATGGAAGAGGTAAGCGTCGGCGATGCCGTCCTTGCCGGTGGAGAGATACCCGCGCAATACCTCATCGAGGCGTGCGTGCGGCTGATCCCCGGCGTACTGGGCAAAATGGCATCAACCGAGGACGAGAGTTTCGAGGGTGATCTCCTCGAATATCCCCAATACACCCGCCCGCGGGTGTGGGAGGGACGGGAGATCCCCGAAGTGCTGCTGGGCGGCGACCATGGAAAGGTCGCCAAATGGCGGCGCGAGCAGGCAGAACAGGCAACGAAGGACCGCCGTCCGGATCTCTGGGCGAGACATCAGCGGCGGGATGGAGAGACGAGATGAACCTCATTCAGAAGCTCGAGCAGGAAGAAGCCACGCGCGTTCTTGGCGAGAAGGTGCTCCCGGAATTTTCCGCCGGTGACACGCTGATCGTCGGCGTGCGCATCCGCGAAGGCGAGCGCGAGCGCGTCCAGCGCTTTGAAGGCGTCTGTATCGCGCGCTCAGGCGGCGGGCTCAATGAGAGCTTCACCGTGCGCAAGATCTCGTTTGGCGAAGGCGTCGAGCGCGTATTCCCGCTCTACTCGCCGCTGATCGACAGCATCGAGGTGAAGCGCAAGGGCCATGTGCGCCGCGCCAAGCTCTACTATCTGCGCGACCGCCGCGGCAAATCTGCCCGTATCGCCGAGCGCACCTCGGGCCACGGCATCGAGAGCCGCGACTAATTTTTTCGGCTTTGCTGGAATGCAAAGACGCCCATCGGCAACGGTGGGCGTTTTTCGTGTTTACATTCCGCCCGGCCGTCATGGATTTGTCACTGCCACTGACACGTCAGACCGGCTAACCTCCCGGCCGAAACGAATCCAGCCTTGGGGGCCATCATGTCATTCCTGCGCACCAGTCTTCTCCTGCCTGCCCTGCTCGTAGCGCTGGCCGCCTGCAATCCGGCAGACGAGCCGCCCGCCGGGGACGTGGCCCCGCCCCAAGGCGCGCCTGATGCAATTTCCGGCCAGCTGGCCGAGGATGCCGGTGAAATCGGCACCTTCCCCACGCTGACGGGCGAGCTGCCCGCCATCATCGCCCACCGGGGCGCCAGCGGATATTTCCCCGAGCATACCCTGCCCGCCTTCCAGCTCGCCAATGAGCAGGGCGCGGACATTCTCGAACCCGATCTGATGGTCTCGCGCGACGGCGTGCTGATCGTGCGTCACGACCCCTACCTCTCCACTTCCACCGATGTGGAAGCCCGCGAGGAGTTTGCCGACCGCCGCCGCGAACTGATGGGCCGCAATGACTGGTGGGTGATGGACTTCACCGCCGAGGAGCTGCAATCGCTCAACGCGCGCCAGGTCTTCCCCGACCGCTCGCAAGAGCATAATGACCGCTTCCCGCTTATGAGCTTTGGGGACTTCCTCGACATGGTGGACGGGATGCAGGCGCGCTGCCGCTGCGAAATCCCGGTCGAGCCTGAAATCAAGCTGCCGGCAGAGCACACCGCCATGGGGCTTGATCCGGCTCCCATCCTCATTGCAGAGCTGGAGGCGCGCGGCCTCAATACAGAAGACTCCCTCGTTATCATCCAGTCCTTTGACGCGCCCTTCCTGGAACGCCTGCGCCCGATGACGCCGCTGCCGCTGGCCATGCTGCACTATGGTGACGAGGACGGCGGGAACATGAATGGCTACAGCCTCGAGCAGGTGGCAGAGTTCGCCGATGCCATCGGCGCCTACAAGGGCCTGCTGCTGAACCCTGACGGCTCCAGCACCGGCTATCTCGAACGCGCCCATGCGCTGGGTCTGGTGGTCCACACCTGGACCCACCGCGATGACCGCCCCTCCTTGCTCACAGACGGCGATACCGATGACGAGCTTCGCGCCCTGTTCGCGCTGGGCGTGGACGGCGTGTTCACGGATTTTCCTGATACGGCGGTGCGCATCCGCGAGGAGATGCTGAACGCGGAATAGATTTTTTGCTGGGCTAAGGGCAGGCTTGGTGTCTTCGACATCCTCGTGAGGCCTGCCCATGGACCGCCGTTCCGCCCTGAAACTCCTGTCTGGCGCGGGGCTTGGCCTTGCCGCCGCGCCTCTGGTCTCTGCGGGCCGCGCAGGGGCACGCACGCCGTCACTGGACCAACCGCCCAACTTCGTGCCCGCCGACATCTCGCCCCGCCGGATCATCCGTCAGGTGGTGGGGCTGAGACCCTTTCGCGAGACGGGCTATGTGGTGCGCGCCGAGCGCTTTGACCGGCGCAAGACGCTGGTTCATCACTATGGCCATGGCGGCGCGGGCGTGACGATGAGCTGGGGCACCGCCGCCGAGGCCGAACGCGCGCTGCTGGCCGCCACATCCGAGCGCTCCGTCGCCGTGCTGGGCTGCGGCGTGATCGGGCTGACGACGGCGTTGCTCCTGCGCCGCCGGGGCATGGATGTGACCATCTATGCAGACGCGCTGCCGCCCCATACCACGTCGAACATTGCCGGCGCGGTCTGGGGACCGTCCAGCCTCTATCGCCGCCATGCGGTGGACGAGGCCTTTGTGGCGCGCTTCGTGACGGCGGCACGCGTCAGTCAGCGCGCCTTCCAGCACTACGCACAAGACCCTCGCTACGGGGTGTACTGGCTGCGCCAGTATGATTTTTCCTTGCGCACACCCGATGCCCCGCGCGAGCCGCAACCGCTCGACCATCTATATCCGGGCCTGATCCGTCATACCGACCCGGAGCGCTGGTTCGGCTATCCAAGCGTAGTTGAAAACCACGTGCTGATGATCGATCCGGACATATACTTACGCGCCCTGATGGGTGACTTCGAAAACGCGGGCGGGCGCATCGTCACGGCGCGCTTCGAGGATGTAGGCGATGTCTCGCGCCTCTCCGAGCGGGTGATCGTCAACTGCACGGGGCTCGGCGCGCGCGATCTCTTCGGCGATGACGAGCTGCGGCCCATGGCGGGCCAGCTGACCATGCTGCTGCCCCAGCCGGAGCTCGACTATGCCTATAGCGCCTCGGAGGGCGGGATACTCTACATGTTCCCGCGCCGCAGCTCGGTCGTGCTCGGCGGCACGACCGATCTGGATGTCGCAGACACCATGCCTTCAACGGAGGAAACTGCCCGCCAGCTCGACGGTCATGCCCGTATTGCAAGGCGGGTGGCAGGGATTGAGAGGGTGGGGGAGTAGAGGCAGCATCGTTTTCTCCCCCCGTTTACGGGGGGAGTGGCCCGAAGGGCCGAGGGGGGGATTTTGAAAAGAAAAGTGTCCCCCCTCCGTCAGCTGCGCTGACACCTCCCCCGTAAACGGGGGAGGAAACCGTTCATCCCGCGGACCGGCGCTCACCCCCTAAACGGATCCTGCATCAGGATCACGTCCTCGCGCTCCGGGCTGGTGGAGACCATGGCGACCGGCGTTTCGATCAGCTCCTCGATCCGGCGCACATATTTGACGGCCTCGGCGGGGAGATCGGCCCAGGAGCGCGCGCCCCTGGTGGAGCCGCTCCACCCTTCCATCTCCTCGTAGACGGGCTTTACGCGCGCCTGCTCGGCGGTGGAGGCGGGCAGGCGGTCAATGGTCTTACCGTCGAGCTCGTAGGCGACGCAGACTTTGAGCGTCTCAAAGCCGTCGAGCACATCGAGCTTCGTCAGCACGATGCCATTGAGCCCGTTGATCTTGGCAGACTGGCGCACCAGCACGGCATCGAACCAGCCGCAGCGGCGCTGGCGGGCGGTGACGGTGCCAAACTCGTGGCCCTTCTCCCCGATCAGGCGGCCGGTCTCGTCGGTCAGCTCGGTCGGGAACGGGCCTTCGCCGACGCGCGTGGTGTAGGCCTTCACGATGCCGAGCACATAGCCCGTCTTGCCGGGGCCAACACCGGTACCGGCAGCGGCCTGCCCTGAAACCGTGTTGGAGCTGGTCACGAAGGGATAAGTGCCATGATCGACATCGAGGAAGGCGCCTTGCGCGCCCTCGAAGAGCACTTTCTTGTCTTCGGCAATCGCTTCATCCAGCAGCCGCCAGACCGGCGCGGCATAGGGCAGGATTTTCGGCGCAATCTCCAGAAGCGCAGCGACCAGCTCGTCAGCAGAATACTCCGCCTCGCCATAGCCACGGCGCATGGCGTTGTGATGGTGTAAAAGGTCTGCCACGCGGGCGCGCAGGCCTTGCTCGTCGGCCAGATCGATCACGCGCACCGCCCTGCGGCCCACCTTGTCCTCATAGGCAGGGCCAATGCCCCGGCGGGTGGTGCCGATCTTCATGCCGTCATCGCGATTCTCGCGGAAGCCATCAAGGTCGCGGTGGACGGGCAGGATGAGAGCGGCGGTCTCGGCAATCTTTACAAGGTCCGGCGTGATGGCAACGCCCTGGGCCTGCACCTTCTCCACCTCGGCGAGGAAAGCCCAGGGATCGATGACAACGCCATTTCCCAGAAGCGAGAGCTTGCCCCGTACGACCCCGGAGGGCATCAGCGACAGCTTGTAGACCACCCCGTCCACCACAAGGGTGTGACCGGCATTATGCCCGCCCTGAAATCGTGCCACCACATCGGCCCTGAGGGAGAGCCAGTCGACAATCTTTCCCTTGCCCTCGTCACCCCACTGGGCGCCGACGACGACTACATTGGCCATGAGAGAAACTCCGCTTGATACGCGGAATGACGGCTTATAGGGCGCAGGCGCACCCCGCAAGGGCGCGTACTCAGATCAATGTGGATTGTCCCTGCCCGGAGCGCTGCATCCAGCCAGATGGGCGTCTAGCGCCCGAACCGCCAGCTGATACGCGCGCCAACCTCGTCCAGCCCCTGATTGCGGCCCTGGCCGAGAATCTGACCGTTGGAGAAGTGCTCGTAATACACGCCCACAGCGACGTTCGGCGTCACGGCATAATCCAGCCCCAGCTGGGTATGAAAGAGGAAACGCGAGCCCAGAAGGGCACGTGAATTGGCCAGCCGGATACGGTCCGGGTCGCCGGGTGGCAACTGGGATATGTCGCGTACGCCGTCATGATAGGCGATGCCGAACCCGCCATCGACCGACCAGCGCTCGGAGAAATTGCCGGTCCACAGGAAACCCGCTGCCCCCAGATTGGTGTTACCCGCCGAGTTGAACGAGCCATACAGATACGGGCGCGGCGACCATACCGGCGAGAGGAAATCCGGGCTGTCGAACACGATCTGCCCGCTTATCTGCACCCCGTCCTCGATATTGCGTGCCAGATCATGGGCGACGACGCCCAGACGGAACTCGCTGATCTGGGCCTGGGCCGCACCGGCCGTCAGCGCCGCAAGAGCAAGGCCGGAGACAATAAAATTGCGCATGGGATTCCCCTCGATGAGTCGGGCGCAGCATATGTCGCAAAGCGGGGAAATAAAAGCGCTACGAAAGGCGAAAAGTGGGACCCGCCACGGCGCCGCGCTGGCGCTCCATCGCCCCCCTCAGTGCGATTTGTGTGCCGCGCTGGGACATCCGGGCGGATCCCGGCACACGCTTCGCAAGAATGGTGCTTGTCCGCGTACGCCACCGGAGTCGGCATCTCCGGCTCATCATGGCTAGCGGTCAAGAATGGCGGTTTAGGCCCGTTAATGGGGCAATCACGCGGCGGCGTTTCGTTCGGTTACGGACGATAGGGCGTGATCGAATCCAGCTCCAGCGTGTAGGCCACGCTGGCAAGATCGGTGTCCTGGCGCTGGATGCGCAGCACGCCTTCAGCGAAAACCGGATCCCACAAGCCATCGACCTGCACCGGCTCGGAGGTCTCGACATAGACCAGCTGGTTGGGCGGAGGCGGCGGCACGTGGATGCACGCACCCACATAGGGCACCAGCAGGAAGCGGGTCACACGCCCGCCGGAGAAATAGTCAAACGGCAGGATATAGCCGCCGAGACGCACGCGCTGGCCGTCCAGCGCCTCGACCGCGGCAAAACTCATGATCTGGGGAAACTGCTCGGTTCCGAAATGATCAAAGCCAAGCTCCACTGCCTGCATCTGCTGCAGGCGGGCAAGACGCTCCCCTCGCCTTCGGGAAGAAGGTCTGCCCAGACGATGGAGCGCACACTGTCACCATCGCCCGCATGGGCGCTCCCCGCCAGCAGGCTGACGGTCACAAAGAGGCTGATTAGAAGAGCGCGCAACACCATGGGCGGAATGTGTGCATACACTCCGCCCCCGGCAAGCACGGCTTACACGTTATAATATAACAGCTTTAGCGGATCGAGAGCGTTGACGACGATGGCGTCAGCGTCTCTGCCGCACTGCGCGTGCCATCAAAAAACTGAATGTTTACGCGCTCCAGACGGTCAAAACCGGCGAACAGGCTGCCCGCATCAATGCGGGTAAGCCGCTCCGGCGATGTGCAGGTAAATGTCCAGGTCACAAAGCCGTCAGAATAGCGCCGTGCGCCGTCCCCATGGCTGTGACCGTGGCTGTGGCCATGCCCGTGGTCATGGGCGTGATCGCCGGGAGGTGTTTCGGCCTCGCTGTGATCGCCGTAATGATCATGCGTGTGATCGTGGTCATGATCGGCTTCATCATGACCGTGCCCGTGATCATCATGGTCATGGCCGTGTGGCTCCTCGCCATCATGGTCCATGTGCTCATGTTCATGATCATCGTCGTGGTGGCCGTGCGCGCTGGCCGGCGGGAAACCCTCAAGCTGAGTTTCGCTCAGGCTGCAGCCGGCCTCTGCGTTGAAGGCCGGGCGGGCATCGCTTTCGAGGGCGGCAATAGCCTGCCCACCAGCGCATACTCGCCCTCATCGCGCGGCGCGCGTTCAAAACCGATCAGATTGTAGAGCGGGCTTTCAATTTCGGCGACCAGCGTGCCATCGGGATTGAGCGCCACGGCCAGCTCGGCAAGGCCGTGAACATGGGTGCCCGCGTGACGATGCTCATGCTCCTGCGCGAGGGCAGGCGCGATGGCGGTTCCGGCAAGAAGCGTGGCGAGGACGAAACGTTTCATGGCTGCTCTCCTGATTGGCTCACACGATGAACGTTTGTGTGCCCATCACCGTTCCTCGGTGAGGCTGGACCGCCCACGGGGCCAAAATGCGGCGCGGCAGAAATCACCAGCGCATCGTCATGGGCGTGATCATGATCATGGTCGTGGGCATGATGGTGATAGTCGTGCCCGGCCCGGTGGGCCGCCGTCAGGCCGGTTGCTGCCACAATACCAAGCATCACCATCGGCACGGCGCGGCGAAGCCCGCCCGTGCGCGCGTGAACCAGAAGGTGCGCGGCAGACACATGGATGAGCACGCCGGCAGCCAGACCCAGCAATCCCGCCACCAGCGCAGGCGACAGCGCGCCAGCAAACGGCGCGGTAATGCCTGCAAACACGAGGGTGGAGGCGCCAGCGGCGAGGAAAGACCAGAGCGCGGCGCGGCCATCGCTGACCCCTGCGCGCTGCAACAGGATGAAGCAGACGGCGGCGTCTGCGGGCTTGTGCAGCAGCAGGCCCGCACCGGCAGCGAGGCCGGAGAAGGAATCAGAGGCGAAGGCGATCGTGTAGGTCAGCCCGTCAAAGGCGGCGTGCAGCGCAATCGCCAGCACGGGCGCGAGCGCGGCGGCAGAATCGCGGTCCGGCGCGAACAGGCCCGCAGCCCGGCGCAGGACGAGGCCCAGCACCAGCCCGCCCCCGATCATCCACACCGCGATGGGAGACCCCGCCAGCGATTCCGGGATCAGGTGAAGGACCGCAATCGTCAGGAGGAGGCCAGCGGAAAACGCGGCGAGCAGGGGCGAATGCGCGCGCGTATAGCGCGCGGCAAAACGCATGCCGGCGAGCGTGAGCAGCACCACACCCGCAGCCAGCAGGGCAAATACAAGCGTGAGCGTCACCGAATCCAAGAGGGCTCCAGACCGGCAGCATCAGCGCCATCCGGCGCGCTGCCGTAACGTTATTCTGTAACAAGGTCTGGATTTAGCGGTTCAGGGCCGCGCTGACAAGGCGGAGCGGGTGAGAAAAGTGTGGGGGGTCTCGCAGGGCAGGGTCAGGTTTCCGAGTTTGAGGGAGAGAAATAGAATAGCAAGACGAGTGACGGCCAATAAATGATCTTATAGAAGATAATATATATGAGCGGCAATGCACATTATAAAAGAAAATCGTGCCTACCAAATGTCAGAGTTAAAAATGAAATCAAAAATATAATGATAAAAACAAAAACTCTGGCCAATAAACCACTGTCAGGTATAATGTTATTTGCAGAAATATAGGCTACAATCGCTGATGCCACAAAAGAAAGCAGTATGTTTAAGTGCCCAAATGAAAGAAGGGCGCCAAAAAGCAAACAGGACAGAATCGCCATGCCGACCAATTTTAAAATGTATTTCATGGAATAATTGATAAATTTACCCATCCCTCACTTCATTCTATATATCTAAATTCATAGCCTCTACTACCAAATAGTACCCCGAGGTTGCGGAGGTTTCAAGCCAAACTGTCGCCGCCGCAATGCGCGGCGTTGGACATCAAAGCCAAATTCACCTGCGCCCGGGTAGGCGGGTGTCCGGGCCAGCCATGGTGTCTCCACCCGTTTACGGGGGGAGTGGCCCGAAGGGCCGAGGGGGGGGGGGATTACTTAATAAGGTTCCCCCCTCCGTCTGGCAAGCTAGTCACCCCATCCCCCCCCCCCGTAAACGGGGGAGGACATCCCTGTTGCAGGCATGGACCCGCTGAGCCTGCTAGCCCGGCTCGGCAGCGTTGACCCAATTCGCCAAATAGCCGCAATCCGGTGTGTGGAATCTGAGCACATCCGGTGAGTCCGGGGGCACTTCATCTGTGAGCTCATGTCCAGTGAACTCGGCATAGATCAGTCCGCACGCGGTCGACATCTGGAACAGCGTATCTGGCCGGCCACCTCCCGAGCGCCTGATTGTGTAGACCATGGCCGATTCCCGGAACATAGTTACAGCTTCATGGAGTACGTTGTAGGTATAACGCCCTGTATTCCAACTTTCGTAACGGCCGAAAATCAGATCAGGCACCTGCGGAGATTTCGGGAAGGCAATCTCATAGCCCGTCTGATCCTGAAGGCAGAAAAGCTCTTCGCTGGAGCAATCCGTCATTGCAAAATGCAGGTCCCTGGCTCGAAGACGTACCAGTTCCACTTCGCCCTGCTGATGAAGGCTGTCCCGGTAGACAAAGGATACAGTTCCGGCGTCCACGCTATAAAAATGAAACGCCGATTGCATAATCAGAAGAAGCTTGATGCCAAACATTACGGCTCTTCCTTAGATGTGACGCATCGGCGCTAGCCCCCTACTCCTGCTCGCCCATCATCGATTGCATATAGCGGTCCTCGCCTATGCGGCCGATGAGTTCGAGCTGGGTTTCCAGAAAATCGATATGCTCTTCTTCCGATTTCAGGATCACTTCGAGCAGATCGCGTGAGCCATAATCACGCACTTCCTCGCAATGGGCGATGGCGTCCTTGTAGATCGGGTGCGCCTTCAGCTCGGCCTTGAGATCAAGCTCCAGACACTCTTTGAGCGTCTCGCCGATCATCACCTTTCCGAGATCCTGCACATTGGGCAAGCCTTCCAGGAAGAGGACGCGGTCGATGAGCATGTCGGCATGCTTCATCTCGTCGATGGATTCCTCGTACTCGATCTTGGCGATCTTGTTGAAGCCCCAGTTCTTGAACATGCGGGCATGCAGGAAATACTGGTTGACCGTGGTCAGCTCCAGTTTGAGCGCCTTGTTGAGATGCTCGATAACGCCGTTATCGCCTTTCATGGCTCTCGCCTCCTGCCGGTTTGCCTGATTTGCGCACAGGCTACAGGATAGAGCGCGGAGACGAAAGCCCAAGCCCCTGATTTTGTTTGCTTTTGTTTCTAAGAGGCGTTTGCAGCGCGCGCCTACTCGGCGGCGATGGCGTGCGGCATCGCGTCCATGGGTGCCATCGATTGCTCAATCAGGCTGGCCGCCTCCTCAAAGCAGCGCCCGCAGCGCGGCTTGGCACCACACGCCTTGAACGCGCTCGTCACGTCCTGCGCGCCACCTTTGGCGGCATCGCGAAATTGCGAGCATTTCAGGGCATTGCAGATGCACACATACATGGGCGGGACCGCTTCTGGCTGCCGGGAAATGCGCCTTATCGCGACGCATTCGCATTTGCATCTCTCACGCCTGCGAATGATTGTCAATTACGCCTGGCAGGAAGAGGCGTAGAGCCGCTTGCGGAAGTGTCATCTTCATGTTGCAATGCAGCAGTTGTACGGACAAAGCGCGAGGATGTTTGACGCGCGCCGTGCAGCCGACTTCACTAGTTTCTCGCCGAGAAGGAGAGCGCCATGCTCCGTTTCACAGAGCTGGACCAGAGCTACCCTGCCAAACGCCCCGCCAAAGAGCGGCGCGGGGATTTCGGCGAGATTTATGCGCCCTTCAATCCCAAGGCCGGAGCCGATCAGGCCGCCCGCTGCTCCCAGTGCGGCGTGCCCTTCTGCCAGTCGGGCTGCCCCCTGCACAACGATATTCCAGACTGGCTGATGCTGGCCGCCGAAGGGCGCATGGAAGAGGCCTGGGAGCGCTCCAGCGCCACCTCCACCATGCCGGAAATCTGTGGACGCATCTGCCCGCAGGATCGTCTGTGCGAGGGTTCGTGCGTGATCGAGCAGTCCGGCCATGGCGCGGTCACGATTGGCGCGGTGGAAACCCATATCACCGAGACAGCGTGGAAAGAGGGCTGGATAAAGCCCATCCGGGTGAAGCGCGAAACCGGCTTCAGCGTGGGCGTGGTCGGGGCTGGCCCGGCGGGCCTCGCGGCGGCTGAGCGCCTTCGTGAACAGGGCCATTCGGTCACAATCTATGACCGCCATGACCGCGCGGGCGGGCTGCTGGTCTATGGCATTCCCAATTTCAAGCTCGACAAATCGGTCGTGGAGCGGCGCACGCAGCGTCTCGAACAGAGCGGCGTGGCGTTTCAGCTCAATACCGAACTCGGCAAGGATGTGAGCCTTGATGAGCTGCGAAGCCGCCATGACGCGGTGTTTCTTGCCATCGGCACCTACAAGGCGCGCGCCCTCACCTGCCCCGGTGCTGGCAGTGAAGGCCTGATCCCGGCGCTGGATTATCTCATCGCCTCCAACCGGCGCGGATTTGGTGAGACGATTGCCGACGAAGCCCGCCTGCAGGCCAAAGGCCGCAAGGTGATCGTCATTGGCGGCGGCGATACGGCGATGGACTGCGTGCGCACGGCCATCCGTCAGGGCGCAGCCGCTGTCACCTGTCTCTACAGGCGTGACCGGGAGAACATGCCAGGCTCCATCCGCGAAGTGGCCCATGCCGAGGAAGAGGGCGTGGTGTTTGAATGGCTGTCGGCCCCGCTGGCGCTGAAAGGCGATGCCACGACGCTGTCGGGCGTGCGCGTGCAGCGCATGGGGCTTGGCGCACCTGACGCTGATGGCCGCCGCCAGCCGGTCGTGCTGGACGGCGCGGAGGCCGATCTGGACGGCGATCTGGTCATCGCGGCGCTCGGCTATGAAGCCGAGGATGTGGATACGGCCTGCGGCGGGGGCGGTCCTGTGCTGACCCCGCGCGGCACGGTGCGCGTGACCGAGCGCTGCCGCACCAGCATTCCTGGCGTCTATGCGGGCGGCGACATTGTGCGCGGCGCGTCTCTGGTGGTCTGGGCCATCAAGGACGGACAGGACGCCGCCGCCACCATCCATGCCGATCTGATGGCCCGCGTTGCAGAAGAGCAGACGCGCGAGCTGGAGCCTGCCGAATGAACGAGATCACGCAATACCTGCAAAGCCGCCAGCGTCTCATCGAGGCGGGCAGCTACGACCCGGCTTCTGAACGCGATGCGTGCGGCGTCGGCCTTATCGCCGCGATAGACGGCCAGCCACGCCGGGAAGTGGTGGAGCTGGCGATCAAATCGCTCAAAGCCGTCTGGCACCGCGGCGCGGTCGATGCCGATGGCAAGACCGGCGACGGGGCGGGCGTGCGCGTCGGCGTGCCGCAGGACTTCTTTAAAGAGCAGGTGGCGCGCACCGGCCATGTGCCAGGTGAAGGCCCGGTCGCCGTGGGCATGATTTTCCTGCCGCGCACCGACTTTGCCGCGCAGGAGCGCGGGCGCACGATTGTCGAAACTGAAATCCTGCGTGCAGGCTTCCGCCTCTATGGCTGGCGCCAGACCCCGGTTGACCCGTCCTGCCTCGGCGAAAAGGCCAATGCGACCCGGCCCGCCATCGAACAGATCCTGTTTGACGATCCGCGCGGCAAGAAAGCCCATATCCTCGACCGCCAGCTCTATATCGTGCGCCGGCGCATCGAGAAGCGCGCGCGCGAGGAAAACCTGCCCGGCTTCTATATCGCCTCGCTCTCCACGCGCGACATCATCTACAAGGGCATGTTCCTGGCCGAAGCCATCGACCAGTTCTATCCCGATCTGAAAGATGAGCGCTTCGTCTCCTCCTTCGCGATCTTCCACCAGCGTTATTCGACCAACACCTTCCCTGAATGGAAGCTCGCCCAGCCTTTCCGCATGCTCGCCCATAATGGCGAGATCAACACGCTCAAAGGCAATGTTAACTGGATGAAGAGCCATGAGATTCTCATGGCCTCCCGGGCCTTTGCCGATGCCGAAGATGTGGTCAAACCCGTCATCCAGGCAGGCTCGTCAGATTCCGCCGCCCTTGATCAGGTGTTCGAGGTGCTGGTGCGCGCCGGGCGCACCGCGCCCATGGCCAAGGCCCTCCTCATCCCCGAAGCCTGGTCGAAAAAGGCCGACATCATGCCAGCCCGCTGGCGCGGCCTCTACGAGCACTGCAACTCGGTGATGGAGCCGTGGGACGGGCCGGCCGCACTCGCCGCCTGCGACGGGCGCTGGGCGGTGGCGGGGCTGGACCGCAATGGCCTGCGGCCCCTGCGCTGGCTGCGCACCCAAGATGATCTGCTGGTTGTCGGCTCTGAAACTGGCATGACGCCTTTGCCCCAGTCGCGCGTGGCGCGGCGCGGCTCTATCGAGCCTGGGCGCATGGTGGCGGTCGATCTCGATGCCGGGCGCTTCTACGACGCCAATGAGATACTCGACCATCTGGCCGCCAAGCACCCATACGATGAATGGCTGTCCAATATCCGCGACATTGAGGCGGAAGTTGGCCCCGGCCCTGAGCCTGTCCTGTGGGACGAGGCAATGCGTGCGCGCCGTCAGGCAGCCGCCGGGCTCACCCTGGAAGAGATTGAGATCATCCTCGCGCCGATGGCCGAGGACGGCAAGGAAGCCATAGGCAGTATGGGTGATGACAGCCCGCTGGCTGTGCTCTCCACGCGCTACCGGCCTGTCTATCACTATTTCCGGCAGAACTTCTCGCAGGTGACCAACCCGCCCATCGACCCGCTTCGTGAAGGCCGGGTGATGAGCCTGAAAACGAGGTTCAAGAACCTCGGAAACATCCTCGCCAGCGACGAGACGCAGACCGACGTGTTCGTGCTGGACAGCCCCATCCTCACCAATGGCATGTATCAGCGCCTGCGCGGCGTGCTGGGCGAGGGCGTGGCAGAGATTGACTGCACCTTCGCGCTTGAAGACGCATCAGGCGACGGCACAGGGCTTCGTGACGCACTCGACCGTATCCGCGCCGATGCAGCCGCCGCAGTACGCGACGGCAAGGCCCAGCACCTCGTCCTCACCGATGAGGCTCTGGGGCCGGACCGCTGCGCGGTGCCGATGGCGCTGGCCGTGGGCGCGGCCCACACGCACCTGACGCGCGAGGGGCTGCGCACCCATGTCTCGCTGAACGTGCGCGCCGCCGATGCGATGGACGCCCATGCCTGCGCAGTGTTGATCGGCCTCGGCGCAACAACCGTGAACCCCTATGTCGCCTTTGAAACCGTGGTGACGCGCACCCTGCGCGGCCTCGGCCAGCTCAGCCCGGAAAAGCGCGCCTTCCAGATGAAGAAGGCGCTCGATGCCGGGCTGATGAAAATCCTCTCCAAGATGGGGATTGCGGTCATCTCCTCCTATCGCGGCGGATGTAATTTCGAGGTGCTGGGCCTCTCGCGCGCCGTGGCCTCGGAATATCTGGGCGGCGTCACCAGCCGCATTTCCGGCGTCGGTCTTTCCGGTCTGGAACAGAAACTCGCCGAGCTGCATCGCTGGGCGTGGGGACAAGAAGGCGCGGTGCGCCTGCCCGTCGGCGGCTTCTACCGCCAGCGCGCCTCTGGCGAGGTGCATGCAGTGGAGGCCGAAAGCGTCACCGCCCTGCAAAAGGCCGTGCGTAATGAGGATTACGCCTCCTTCCGCCAGTTCGTGGAGCTGCAGGCGGCCAAGCCGCCCATCCAGCTGCGTGATCTTCTGGATATGCGCGCGCTTGGTCCGTCGATAGACATTTCGGCCTGCGAGAGCGTCAACGAGATACGCCAGCGCTTTGTCACGCCCGGCATGAGCCTTGGCGCGCTCTCGCCTGAAGCCCATGGCGCGCTGAACGTCGCCATGAACCGGATCGGGGCCAAATCCGTCTCCGGCGAAGGCGGGGAAGACCCGGCCCGCTACAAGCCCCTGCCCAATGGCGACAACATGAATTCCGCCGTGAAGCAGATCGCGTCAGGGCGGTTTGGTGTCACCGCGCAATACCTCAATGAATGCCGTGAGATAGAGATCAAGGTCGCGCAAGGGGCAAAGCCCGGCGAGGGCGGCCAGCTGCCAGGCTTCAAGGTGACCGAATTTATCGCGAAAATGCGCCATGCCGTTCCCGGCACGACGCTGATCTCGCCCCCGCCGCACCATGACATCTACTCCATCGAGGATCTCGCCCAGCTCATCTATGATTTGAAGCAGATCAATCCCGATGCCCGCGTGGCGGTGAAACTCGTCAGCGCGGCTGGTGTTGGCGCGGTGGCGGCTGGCGTCGCAAAAGCGCATGCCGATGTGATCCTGATTTCGGGCAATGTTGGCGGCACGGGCGCAAGCCCGCAAACCTCGATCAAGTTTGCCGGCGCGCCGCTGGAGCTGGGCCTCTCTGAAGCCCATCAGGTGCTCTCGCTCAACGGTCTGCGCGAGCGCGTCACCCTGCGCGCCGATGGCGGCATCCGCACGGGGCGCGATGTGGTGATTGCCGCCATGCTGGGCGCGGAAGAGTTCGGCATCGGCACCACGAGCCTTGTAGCGCTCGGCTGTCTGATGGTGCGCCAGTGCCACTCCAATACCTGCCCTGTCGGCGTGTGTACGCAGGATGATGAGCTGAGGAAGCGCTTTACGGGCCTCGCTGATCACGTGGTCAATCTGATGACGTTTATTGCGCGCGATGCCCGCGAGATTCTCGCAAGGCTCGGCGCGAACTCCATTGAAGACGTGATCGGGCGCGCGGACCTGCTCGATCAGGTCAGCCGGGGCGCGGAGCATCTCGACGATCTCGACCTCAATCCGCTGCTGGTGCGCGTGGACCCCCATGCCCGCCCGCCGCGCTCAACGCGCACCCAGCGCAATGCCGTTGCGCCGAGCCTGGATGAGCAGATCCTCAAAGACGCCAGCGCCGTTTTCTCTCGGGCTGAGAAGATGCAGCTTGTCTATGATGTCAGGAACACGGACCGCGCTGTCGGCACGCGCGTCTCTTCGGCCATCGTGCGCAAGTTCGGCCCCGATGGCCTCAGCGATGGCCAGCTTACCCTGCATCTGAACGGCTCTGCCGGGCAGTCGCTCGGCGCCTTTGCCGCCAAGGGTCTGCGTATTGAGCTGGAAGGCGATGCCAATGACTATGTCGGCAAGGGTCTTTCCGGCGCGGTCATCGCCATCCGGCCCTTTGGCGGCTGTACGCGCGAGGCACCGGGCGATGCGATCATCGGCAATACCGTGCTCTACGGGGCAAGCTCCGGCGCGCTCTACGCCGCAGGCGGGGCCGGCCAGCGCTTTGCGGTGAGAAATTCCGGGGCCACGGTCGTGGTCGAGGGCTGCGGGGCCAATGGCTGCGAATATATGACCGGCGGCGTAGCCGTGATCCTCGGCAAGGTGGGCGATAATTTCGCCGCTGGTATGACCGGCGGGGAAGCCTTCGTGCTGGATGAGGATGACCGGCTGGAGCCGCGCCTGAACGCCGAAACCGTGTTCGTCAGCGATCTCGACGGCGAGGCGGAGACCCGTTGCCGGGCGCTGATCGAAACCCATGTCGCCGCCACCGGCTCACGCCACGGCGCGGCGATACTGGCCGATTGGGAGCGGCGCAAACGCGCCATCCGCCATGTCCGCCCCTTCGAGGCAGGCTATGCGGAGAGCGGCGGGGTGGCGAAAGCGAAGGCTTGACGCATTACGTAATGCGTAACACGGTCATCGTATGACCAGTTTGGCCAGCGGCGTTCTGCCGTCTCTCGATATTCACCCCGGTGAAGTCCTGAAAGAGGACTTCATGGTGCCTCTCGGCCTGTCGGCAGTGGCGCTGGCCGCGCGGCTTCACACGACGCCGGCCAATGTGTCCCGGATCGTGAACGGCAAGCAGGCGGTGTCCGCAGAGATGGCGCTGCGGCTCGCACGCGCCTTTGGCACAACGCCGGGCTTCTGGCTCAACCTACAATCCCAATACGATATCGCCGCTCTGGGCGACCGGCTGATCGAGATTGAGCGCGAAGTCGAGCCGCTCTAGCTCGGCTTGCGGGCCTTGGAGCGGTCCTGCGACTCCTTCATCCGGTCGACAGCCGTGCGTGGCGGCGCGGCGGCCGTAACTTTCGGCTTTTCCTTCTTCGGCTTTTTCGCTTCCTTGTTGCCCCGCATCTGACCTTTGGCCATGGGCATCACTCCGCCGGCTAACCCGCAAAGCTCCGGCCCATGCCGGTGCGGGCAGGGCGCGCCGGTCTGCCATCCGTCCTGCTGGCGGATGGCGCGCTGATCCCTGATACACGAATCATGCGCCTGAACGGGCGGCCTGTCGATGGGGATTATTCCGCCGCCATCGCCATTTGCTGCCCGGCGCGGATCAGGCGTCCGGGGCGGGCATCCGTCACACTGCCATCGCGCACCACCACCTCGCCGGATACGATGGTCGCCTTATAGCCGCTTGCGCCCTGCAAAAGGCGCTGACCGCCCGCAGGCAGGTCGGCGACCATGTGCGGGGCTTCAAGTTTCAGATTATCGAGATCAATCACATTGATGTCGGCCTTGAGGCCGGGCTTGATCCGGCCCCGGTCATTGAGCCCCAGGAAGTCTGCAATATCGCTGGTGAGCATCTGCACGGCGCGGGGAAGCGCGATGCGTTCGCCGCGGGTGCGCTCCTGCGTCCAGTATTTGAGCAGATAGCTCGGGAAGCTCGCATCGCAGACCGTGCCGACATGCGCCCCGCCATCGGAGAGCCCGATGAGCGCCTGCGGGTGGCGCATCATGGTCAGCACATTCTCATAGCTCATCTCGGTATAGTTATAGATCGGCAGGTAGATCAGCTCCTTGCCATCACGCGCGATGACCGTGTCATAGAGTTCCTCCCACACGGAAACGCCGCGCGCCCGCGCCCGGCCCGCAATCGACTGCTCGCCGGACTGCTCGTAATCGGGATCATCACTCAGCATGAAGAGCTTCTCGGCGACGAACTCCATCGCTTCCAGCATCACATCGGCGATTGGCGGCACGGACGAGCCTTCAACCGCTACCTTGTCGGGCTTCTCGGAGAGGATCTGCGCCTTTACGCCTGCATCCTTCATCCGTGCCACCCGTTCTTCCAGCGGCAGATGCGCGATGGCCTTGTAGGAGGGATGACCCATGAAGGGGTGGAAGGTGCATTGCAGCCCCAGAAACACGCCAATCGCGCGCGGGGCGACCTGAACGCGCATGTCGACGCCCTCCGCGTTGAGTTTCTCAACGCCTTTGAGAATGTCGCGCCACTGATTGGGGGCGAGATCGCGCTGCATGAGGGAGATGGAGGCCGGGCGTCCGCCGCCCGCCTTCACATATTTCTCTACCACTTCCCACTCTTTCGGGAAGGCTTCCTCGGAACGCTGCAGGTCGAAGTCCGAAACTGCCTGCAGCACGCCATGGGTGAGGCCGTGGAAGGCTTCGGCAATGCCGGTCAGCTCCTTTGCGGTGGCCTCCGAGGCCGGCGTCCACTCGCCATCTGCGGTACGGTGCAGATCAGAACGCCCCGTTGAAAAGCCGATAGCGCCCGCCTCCAGCGCCTCGCGCACCAGCTTGCGCATTCTGGCTATGTCCTCGTCAGAGGCCTGCGCATCAAAGCTCGCCCGCTCATCCATCACATACACGCGCAAGGGATCGTGCGTAATCATGGCGGCGATATCGAGCGTGCGCGGCATGGCGTCCAGCGCATCAAGATAATCGGGGAAGCTCTCCCAGTTCCATTTCAGCCCCTCATGGAGCGCGGTGCCGGGAATATCCTCCACCCCCTCCATCAGGCGCACCAGCCGGTCATGGTCGGACGGGCGCACCGGCGCAAAGCCGACCCCGCAATTACCGACAATGGCTGTCGTGATGCCATGGTTGATGGACGGCTCCATGCGCTCATCCCAGGTCGCCTGCCCGTCATAATGGGTGTGGATGTCGATAAAGCCCGGCGTCACGATGCACCCTTGCGCATCGATCATTTCTTTCGCCTCGCCAAGACCTGAGCCGACCGCGCTGATGCGGCCATTATCGATGGCAATATCAGCCTTTACCGGCTCGGACCCCGAGCCGTCATAAACAAGGCCGTTCACGATTTTCAGCTGATGGATCATATCTGTCTCCTCCCCGGGAACATTGTCCCCCGGCCTGCTGGGCGCTGTCATACGCCTCCTGAAGCAGGCACGGCTGTTTTCTTCTTGCGCCAATGGTCCGTCAGGCGGAAGCCATAGGCAAGCCCTACGCCCGAAATCAGATGCCACACCCCCCAGACGGCAATGACCGCCGCCGCGCCGCCCAGCCCGCCAAGCGCGCCCAGCAGTATGACAAGGCCAAGCCCTGAATTCTGGATACCGACCTCTATCGTCATGGCGCGCCGCCCGCGCGCATCAAAGCGCAACGCCCATCCGGCCGCATAGCCCAGCATCAGCGCCATGGCATTGTGCCCGATGACGGTCGGCAGGATGGCGATAGCCCCCATGAGCAGCAGATCGGCATTGCCCGCAAGACTGCCGGCGATGATGAGCACAAGGATCACCATGGCGAGACCCGACATGAAGGGCCGCAGCCGCCGGGCGAGCGCTGCATGCCGGGACGCCAGATACATGCCCGCAGCCAGCGGCACGGCCAGGATCACCATGGTCTGCAGGACAAACGGCACGGCATCGACCTCCAGCGCATCCATCAACTCGCGCGTGGGACCGTAAAGCCCGCTCCAGAACAATATGGAGACCGGCGTGGCCAGCGCCGCCAGAAGGCTCGACGTTGCCGTCAGCGACACCGAAAGCGCGGTATCGCCCCGCCCCAGATGGGTAAAGAAGTTCGACATATTCCCGCCCGGACAGCACGCCACCACGATCATGCCAAGCGCTATCGAGGGCTGGGGTTGCAGCACCATGACCAGAGCCAGCGTCGCCATGGGCAGCAGCAGGATCTGCGTCACGGCAGCCCCGCCAAAACGCACCGGACGGCGCATCACCTGAACGAAATCATCCACCCGCAGCGACAGCGCCACGGTGAACATGATGACAGCAAGGCTGACCGGAAGAGCGCTCTGGAAGACAGGGCCGAGGCTGAGCTGGACCGCATCAAGGCTGGCGGGATCGGTCATCGGGCGCTCCCGGAAGCAGGACAAGAATAGGCTGCGCACCTTGGACGGTCCGACGCCGTTCTGTCGAGTACCGGCAATGCGGGCTTTGACCTTTGCACGGGACAGGGCATTCTGGACGAAAACAAGCTAAACCCTTGGGAGGGCGTTATAATGTTACGTTTTTTAACCGTGACGGCGGCCGCTGCGCTGCTCACTGCGTGCGGTGATCCGGCCGGCGGCCAGCCCGCCGCTCCGGCAGACGCGCCCGTCGACGCGGCCGCGCCGGAAACATCCGCTGATCAGACCGCCAGTGCCGACGGCTGGCCACCCGTTGGCGAGACCAGCGCGGAGATCACGCAGGATGATCTGCATTTTCGTATTTCGGTCCTGGCCGATGACCGCTTCGAGGGACGCGCACCAGCGGCAGAGGCGGGCGAACGGGCGGCGCAATGGATTGCCGATGAGCTGGCGCGTGTGGGTGTCCAGCCCGCCGGCACGCAAGGCTGGTTTCAGCCCGTCCCTCTGATCGAGGCCACGCTCGTCGAGGAGCGCTCGCGTCTCGACATCACGATCAATGACGGGCCGATGGGTCTGACCATGGGCCAGAACGTGGTTTACTGGAGCCAGAACCCCGAAGAACACGTGGCAATCGCCGATACCGAGCTGGTGTTCGTGGGTTATGGCGTCGTGGCGCCCGAATATGGCTGGAACGACTATGAAGGCCTCGATGTCGAGGGCAAGACGGTCGTGATCCTTGTCAATGATCCCGGCTATGCCCACCCCGATGCAGGCCGCTTCAACGGCGAGTCCATGACCTATTACGGCCGCTGGACCTACAAGTTCGAGGAAGCGGGCCGTCAGGGCGCAGCCGGCGCCCTCATCGTCCACCAGACCGCACCGGCGAGCTATGGCTGGGACACGGTGGTTGCCTCGTGGACGGGGCCGCAATTCACGCTCGACATGCCGCCTTCCGATCTGGTGCCCGTGCAGGGCTGGATCCATTTGAACGCCGCGCGCGAGCTGTTTGCGGCAACAGGCCATGATTTCGATTCGCTGGCCGAAGCGGCTGCGGAGCCGGGTTTCGCCCCCGTGGCTCTGGACGGAGCAAGCATGAGCGCCGAGCTGCACACCAGCCTCCGCCGCCTGACATCGAACAATGTCGTGGGTGTGATCGAGGGATCGGAGGCACCGGACGAATATGTGCTCCTGATGGCGCACTGGGATCATCTGGGCGTGCGGCTCAACTTCGCCGCCGACAACAATATCTATAATGGCGCGGTGGACAACGCGACCGGCACCGCCGCCATCATGGAAATGGCCGAGGCTTTCGCGCGTGGCGAGCAGCCGCGCCGCTCGGTTCTGTTCGTAGCCGTGACTGCCGAAGAGTCCGGGCTTCTGGGCTCGGCCTGGTTCGGCGCCAACCCGACCGTGCCGCTTAATTCCATCGTGGCCGGCCTCAATATCGATGGCGAGCTGCCTGTTGGCCGCACCGAGGATGTCGTGGTCGTGGGCTATGGCGCGTCCGAGATCGAGGACATATTGCGCGAGGAGGCCGAGGCGCAGGGTGGCCGCTATCTCACACCCGACCCCAACCCGGAAGCGGGCTATTTCTACCGCTCTGACCATGTGAGCCTGGCGCGCGTCGGCGTACCCATGCTCTATGCTGGCGGCGGCACGGTGCATGTCGAACATGGCCGGGAGTTCGTGGAGCGCGCCGCTCTGGCTTACCGGATGAACCGCTATCACCAGCCTGCCGACGAGTATAACCCTGACTGGGACCTCTCCGGCCTGGAAGAGGATACCCGTCTGCTCTACGCCGTCGCGCGCCGCATCGCCGACAGCGATGAATGGCCAAACTGGTATGAAGGCAATGAATTCCGCGGCCTTCGCGATGCCATGATGGCAGACCGCTAAGGTCTCCACACCGCGTCTGGTGCATCCGGCCGCGCCCCTCCGGGCGGGACCTTTGCATGGCGTACTGCATCTGGCGCAAGAAACAGAATGACTTCGCTGCAGCGGCAGGAGTAAGAGCGCGGCCATGGCCACTCCCGCTGACCCGTCTGCCGCGCCTGTTGCACCGCCGCCGCCAGATAGCGGCAGGCTGGACGCAGGCCGCGCAGGTGCCGCCGCGCTGTCAGCCTATGTGATCTGGGGCCTGTCAGCGGCCTTTTACAAATTCCTCGGCTTTGCCAGCGCCACCGAAATCGTTCTGCACCGGGCGATATGGTCTGTGCCCCTGCTCGCGCTGCTCGTGTGGATGGCGGGCCGCGCGCCTTCTGCCTGGCGGCTGATGCTCGACCGGCGCGCCATGGCGACCCTACTCCTCAGCGCCATCCTCATCGCCTCCAACTGGTGGGTGTTTGTCTGGGCGATCAATGCCGACCGGGTGCTGGACGTATCGCTGGGCTATTTCATAAACCCGCTGATGAATGTGGCGGTCGGCGTATTCATTGCGGGCGAACGCTTCGGACGGCTGCGGATGATCGCCGTGGGCCTCGCGGTCATCGGCGTCATCAACCAGGTTGTGGCCGTCGGCGAAATCCCCTGGATCGGGCTGTTTCTCGCCGCCTCCTTCACCGCCTATGGCTATATCCGGAAAACCATCGCAACCGATGGCCGGGTGGGCCTGTTCTGGGAAACGCTGATTATCTCACTGCCCTCTGTGGTGGCCCTGTTCTTCCTTGAGGTATCAGGCAGTGGCGGCAGCTTCCTTGGCAGTCCGTCGCAGGCCCTCCTCCTGATCCTCACCGGCCCGATGACGGTTGCGCCCCTGCTGCTCTTCATCATCGGCGCACGCGGTCTGCACTTCGCGACCATCGGCCTGTTGCAGTTTGTCGCCCCCACCCTGCAGTTCGCAGTGGGGATCATCTGGGGCGAGATTTTCACGCTTGCCCACGCCATCACCTTCGCCTTTATCTGGGCGGGGCTGGCCGTCTTCACCTTCGATCTTCTAAGCTCGCGAAAACGCGCCCTCAAACAATCGCAGAGCTGATCCATGTCCCATCCGCCCATGCCACCTGCCCGCCATATCAATGTGGGCGAGGTCACGCTGTCTGTTCACGAGGCCGGGCCAGAAGATGGCCTGCCCGTCCTGCTCCTGCATGGCTGGCCGGAGCTGGCCCTGTCATGGGCGGCGCAGATCGCGGCGCTGGCGAACGCCGGCTACCGCGTCATCGCGCCGGATAATCGCGGCTTTGGTGCCTCCGACGCGCCCCATGAGACAAGCGCCTACCATGTCGACCGGCTGACCGGCGATATTGCGGGCCTGCTGGATGCGCTGGGCATCGAAAAAGCCGTCATCGCCGGCCATGACTGGGGCGGCATCCTCATGTGGCACGCGGCCTGCCTGATACCGGAGCGGTTTCTGGGCGCGGTGGGCGTGAACACGCCGCACCTGCCGCGGGGCTCCAAACCGCCCACCGAAGTGTTCCGCGAGATGGGCGGGGAGGAGCACTATATCGTGCGCTTCCAGGACGAGGCGGCCGACGGAATTTTCAAAGGCCGGGAAGCTGATTTCTTCGACTTCGTGTTCGGCGCCTCTTTTCCCTCCGCTGACATCGAGAAGCTGCCCCCCTCTGTCACGCACCTGCCCAAGCGGTTCGAGCGCTTCATCGAACGCGGCGGGCTGAAATCAGAGGACGATGTGGTGGTGCCAGACGATGCTCGCGCCGAATTTGCCCGCGTCTATGCAAAGACCGGATTCCGGGGCGGCCTCAACTGGTACCGCAATTTCGATACTAACTGGGAGCGCATGGGCGGTGTCGACCACCGCCTCGCCATGCCCTGCCTGATGATCTCGGCAGAGTGCGACTACATGCTGCCGCCCAAGCTGACCGCCTGGATGCCGGCCCTGTGCAAGGATCTGGAGATGCATGTCATCCCCGGGATCGGCCACTGGACGCAGTACGAGGCCCCGGATGAACTCAATGCCTATCTCATCGACTGGCTGAGGCGGCGGTTTTAGGCGAAACCGAGAAACACCACCAAAGACCTGTTCACGCTCAATAGCGTGTCGGAATCGGCCTTGCCGATGACTTTGCCGACGCGCTCGCGGCGGACGCTCATCACCTTGTCGACCATGATCTGCGAGCGGGCACGCAGCCCGTTCTCCTCTGATGGTTCCAGCGTAATCCGCAACAAGGGCGCATCCACCAGGGTGGAAGAGATGAGGGCGAGGGTTACGGTGGAGGTCTGCGCGAAATAATCGGCCTGCAATACCAGCGCCGGGCGCGGCTTGCCGAAATCGCCCGGCATGGCGACGGTGACAATATCGCCGCGCTTCACGGGCTCTACCGCTCGTCCAGATCGGCGAGCGCCGCGTCAGCGAAGGCGTTCAGCGCGGCATCGGCGCGGTCTGCCTCTGCGGTGAGCGCGGCTTGATCACGGCAGGCATCTTCAAAGCCCGGCTGGCGGGTATCGGGCACCCAAATCTGCAAGGGGCGCAGGCCCGCTGCCCGCAGGGCTTCACGATGTTTGCTGACCCGTTCATTGACGCCCATGACACTCTCCTCGCGTTACATGTAACATGTCGCAAGCAGGATGTCGAAGCCCGCCTAGCCCTCGTCGGCGATGTCCGGTACGCCAACGGCGTGGAAGCCGGCATCGACGTGCAGCACTTCACCAGTGCAGGAATGGCCGAGGTCAGACAGCAGGTAGAGCGCTGAACCGGCGACGCCCTCCATGCGGGTGTCTTCCTTGAGCATCGACCAGTCCTTGCCGGTCTTCATCAGCGTGCGGCCACCGGAAATACCGGCCATGGCGAGGGTGCGCATCGGACCCGCCGAGATGGCGTTCACGCGGATGCCGTGCGGACCGAGATCGCGCGCAATATAGCGGGTGGAGGCTTCGAGCGCCGCCTTGGCAACGCCCATCACATTGTAGTTCGGCACTACGCGCTCCGAGCCCAGATAGGTCAGGCACACCATGGCCCCGCCATCGGGCATGAGCGCGCTGGCGCGTTTTGCCGCGTCAACGAAGGAGAAGGCCGACACGTCCATGGCGCGCTTGAAGCCTTCGCGCGTGGTATTGTGGGTGAAGGAGCCCTGCAGCTCGTCCTTGCCGGCAAAGGCGATGGCGTGGACGAGGAAGTCCATCTTGCCCCATTTCTTCTCCAGCGCGTCAAAGCAGGCGTCCATGGAGGCGTCATCGGTCACGTCGGCTGTAACCATGAACGGGTTGCCGGGCAGGCTTTCCACCAGCGGGCGTACGCGCTTTTCCAGCTCCTCGCCCTGATAGGAGAAGGCCAGTTCCGCGCCCTGTGCTGCGAGTTGCTGGGCGATACCCCAGGCAATCGAGTTCTTGTTGGCTACACCCATGACAAGCCCGCGCTTGCCCTTCATCAGATTACCGGCCGGATACACGCTATCGCTCATGGGGTTAGTCCCTCCCGAATTGATGGCTGCGCCGTGCTGTGATTCTGCTTCGGCGCAAGACTGTTTCCCGTCGAATAGCGGATAGGGGCTGCGGCGTCGAGCCGCGCACGTATGAACGCCCCGGTCATAATGACGTCAATTTGATCGGGCCATAATGGGCGAACTATCTGGTCAGAGCTGTCATATCATGTCAGCGTCTGTCATCGGATCGCACCTTTGGCGCGGCCGGTTGTCCCTGAAATCTGAGGATCGAGTTTGACGAAAATTGTTGCCCGCCCCCGCTCCGAGGCGATCGAGAAAAGTTGGGGCAATCTGGACTGGACCAGCGTGTTTGCCGCGCTGATCTACCCAGCCATCGGCGTCATCGGCATGATCGGCGCCATTGTACTCGGCCTTGCGCTGGAGAGCCTTGCATTTCAATGGTGGTATGTGCCGCTGGCCATGGCCGTTGGCGCGGTCACCCTGGTGATCTGCAATTTTGGCATCGGCGTCCTGCACCGCGTCTGGCAGCACCGTTCCGGCGAGCTGAAATGGCCCGCCCAGATACTGACCGCGCTTAACTGCGTGATCGCGATGCAGGGCCGGTTCAAGGACTGGATCAACTACCATTCCCAGCACCACCGCCTGTCAGACAAGCCGGGCGACCCGCACAACCCGCACGAAAGCAAGGTGTGGGCCTGGTTTGGCTGGATCATCTTCCGCGATCCCAACGATCTTCAGCGCCCGCTGGCCATGTGGCTGCGCGACATGCCGGGCGTGAAATGGGTGGATCATCACTATAACTGGCTGTCGCTGGTGGTGCATCTGGTCATCCCGGCCCTGATCTATCTGGCCGTCTTCCTGTCGGGCGGCTCTCTCCTTCTGACCTTCCTTCTCCACGCCGCAGCCGTCACGGCGCGCGGTGTGCAGTTTCACGCGACCACGCTGGGCGTGAACGTGTTCGGCCATTTGAAGACACCGGCCTGGCTGGACTGGACGCTCGCCCTGCTGACCGGCGGCGAGGCCATTCACGACCATCACCACGAGCATCCCCAAAGCGCGCTGCACCTGCCGCGCAAAGGGCTCATCAACCGTGTGGTCGACTATAACGGCACGCTGCTTTTGCTGTTTGAAAAGCTCAAATGGGCCAGTGATCTGAAGATCGCGCCGCAATTTGCTGCTCAACCGGCCATAGCACGCCGCTAGGCCGTACCGGGCGATCCCGGCCTGCCGATATGCGGGCCGGGATTTGACCGGGTCATTCCTTGCTCTACACCTGATGGCCGGTAAAGTTCGCCATCAGCGAGGGAAGACAAAGCCGTGCACGACCATTTCCGCCGTTTTGCCGCCTACAATGCCTGGGCCAATGCCCGGCTTTATGACGCGGCGACCGCGCTGAAAGACACCGAACGCAAAAAGGATGTGAAGGCTTACTTTCGCAGCCTGCACGGCACCCTCAATCATCTGCTGGTGGCGGACCGTATATGGCTCTACCGGCTGACCGGCGAAGGCGAGGCCCCGACCCGCCTCGACGCCGTTCTTTACGAGAATTTTGGCGAGCTGCGCACCGCGCGCGAAGCCGAGGACCAGCGCCTGATCGCCTATGTTGCGGGGCTGGACCCGGCCAACTTCGCAACCGTGATCAGCTATGGCAATACGCGCGGTGAAGCCAAGGAATTGCCGCTGGGCGTGATCCTGGCCCATCTGTTCAATCACCAGACCCATCACCGCGGTCAGGCAAGCCACATTCTGCGCCAGCTGGGTGTCACCGAGCCGCCATCTCTGGACCTGCTCTATTTCGCCCTGCCTGCAGCGTAGAACGCATCCAGCCAGCGCGTGACGCGTTTGCGGTTAACACCAAAATCGTAATACCCGACCAGTGCGCGCGAATAGACCGCCAGCACGGCCTTGTCCGGTCCCGCCACCATCGCTTCGGCTGTGATCTTGTCGGTAAAGCCGAAGACTGCGCTTTTCTGCTCCAGCTCCACCTGCAGGCCGGCCTCGCTGACAAGGCGCGTTCGCGGCGCATCAAGGGCGATTGCCTTGAAACACGCCAGCGCATGAGCTGGCGTCATGGCAACCGGCGCCGTACGCTGATGGGGCTCGGCCCGGCTGTCAAAACCCTCTGGCAAGGCGAGGAACCAGCACGGCTCACGCGGCGGCGTCAGAGATGAAAAATCCAGCGGAAAGCTACCGGCCCGGCTCATGTCGTGCGCTCCTGTCACATTAAATCCCAGTCAGGTGTCCGAATTATTGCCAGGCCGGGATGACAGGCCGGGGCGGGCATCCTAAACACGGCTCCAACATAGTGTGATTTCCCGCCAGACAACCGGATTTTCGACGATGACAACGCCTGCACTGGACGTAACCGGCCTGACCAAGACGTTTTCCGGCTTTCCGGCGGTCCGGGATGTCAGTTTCACCGTTCCCGCAGGGTCCATCACCGGCTTTCTCGGTCCCAATGGCGCCGGCAAGACCACAACGCTGCGCATGGCGCTGGGCATCATCCGCCCTGATGCCGGCAGCGCGACACTTTTCGGTCAGCCGCCGACATTGCGCGCGCTCGACCGGGTGGGCTTCCTGCCGGAGGAGCGCGGCGTGTACCGCAAGATGACGGCCGAGCAGGTCATTGCCCTGTTTGCCCGCCTCAAAGGCGTCCCGGCAGTGGAAGCGCGCAAACGGGCCGCTGCAGCGCTGGAGCGCTTCGGGCTGGCCGCCAGCGCCGGCAAGAAGGTCAAGGAACTGTCCAAGGGCATGGCCCAGAAGGTCCAGATCATCGCGGCGATTATTCACGAACCCGATTTCATCATTCTCGACGAACCGTTCTCGGGGCTTGATCCGGTCAATCAGGCCATGCTGGAGGATGTGATCCTCGAGCAGGCTGCCGCCGGGCGCACCATTCTCTTCTCCACCCACGTCATGGCCCAGGCTGAACGCATCTGCGACCGCATCGTGCTGATGGCGCGCGGGCAGAAGATTTTCGACGGCAAGGTGGATGAGGCGCTGGCCGTTGTTCCGCGTCTCGTCACCATTGGCGTTGATTCCGACGATGACATCAGCGCCCTGCTCTCAGGGTTCGGCGAGGTTACGCGCGCGGAGAAAGATGCCGATGGTGTGACGCTCTGGCAGATTGCCCTGAAGCCGGGCGTCGACCCCCAGCACGTCCTGCGGGCCTGCGTGGAAGCGGGCGTGCGCCTTACCCGGTTCGAGCCGGTACGCCCCCATCTGCACGACGCCTTTGTCCGGCTGGTATCGGCCGGTGACCCCCTTCAGCCTGTGGAAGGCCATTAAGCCATGCGCGCCATCTATCTCATCGCCCGCCGCGAATACCTGTCCTATGTCGCGACCTGGGGCTTCTGGCTGTCGCTGGCCTCGGTGCCGCTCTTCATGCTGATCGGCGCGTCCATTCCCGCACTCGTGCAGTCGGCCCAGCCGGTCCGGCATTACGTCGTAATCGACGAAACCGATCGCGGTCTCGATACCGTGATACAGGCCTCCATCGAACGCGAACGCCGCGAACAGACGCGCGCCGCCCTGGAAGCGGCCGCTGCCGTCTCCGCTGACACGGCAACGCGCGAACGCGCACTGGCGGCTTTCGACGCAGATCCGCTGGGTCTCGGCGGCCTTGATGACGCGCTGGACATCCTCGGCATGCAGGGCAGCGCCGACATGATCGCGGCAGGAACAGGACGCATGATCCGGCTGGAAGCCCCTGCGCGCACGCTGGATGAATTGCGTCCCTATCTGCTCGGCGAGCGGCAGGTGGCAACACCGGACGGACCGCGCAGTCTCTTCGCCGCCATATTCATCAGCCAGGAGGCCGGCTCCGACCTGCCGCTGATCAATTACTACTCCACCAGCGTCACCGAGCAGAGCCTGTCAGGCGCCGCCCGCCGCGCGCTTCGCGACCATGTACGCGAGCAGGCTCTGGCGGCACGCGGGCTGGACCCGGCAGAGATCCGCGAGCTGTCCTCGCTGGAGCCGGAAATGCGCAATTTCAACCCGGCTACGGTCGATGACAGTGAGGTCGGCGCTGCCGACTGGGCCCCGTTTATCGTCGCTGTGGTGCTGGCCATCATGTTATGGACGGCCATCTTCTCGGTGGCCAACATGCTGCTGACCAGCCTTATCGAGGAAAAGGGCGGCAAGATTATCGAACTGCTGCTATCGACCGTGCGCGTGCGTGATCTGCTGATCGGCAAGCTCCTGGGTGTCGCGGCTGTCTCCTTCACCCTCTTCGCCGTCTGGGGGCTTATCGGCACCACGCTGATGCTGATTGCCGGCACCTTCCTGCAGGGCATCGACCCGGAGATTGCCGGCTTTATTGCCGAAGCCGTGCAGCCGGGCCTCTTCCTGGCGGCGCTTGGCTATTTCCTCGTCGGTTATCTGATGTATGGCGCGATCTTCCTGGCGCTGGGTTCGTTGTGCGAGACGTTGCACGATGCGCAGACCCTGATGAGCCCGCTCATCCTGGTGCTGATGCTGCCCTTGATGATCCTCGTCTTCGCCATGCGCTCGATTGATTCCGTCGCTGTCCAGATCGTGTCATGGGTGCCTATCTGGACACCCTTCATCATGATTGCGCGCCTGCCATCCGATCCGCCTTTGTGGGAGATTGCCGGCACGACCGCCATGATGCTTCTGACACTGATTGTGGTGCTGTGGGGCGCGGCGTCCGTGTTCCAGCAGGGTGCGCTGGGCCACGCCAATGCCGACTCCGTCAAGCGCGTCTTCTCACGTAAAAAACCTGTCAGGGACGAGGAATAGGTGGCTATGGGCCAGTCAGGCAACGACACTTTCTACCGCGAACGCCGCCTGCCGCCTTACGTTTTCGCCGAAGTGAACCGGATGAAGGCGGCGTGGCGCAAGGAAGGGCGCGACATCATCGATTTCGGCATGGGCAATCCCGATCTCGCGCCCGCGCCGCATATCGTGGAGAAGCTCAAAGAAGTCGCCGCCGACCCGCGCGCGCACCGCTATTCAGCCAGCCAGGGCGTGCCGTCCCTGCGCCGCGCCTTCACCCGCTATTACGAGCGCCGGTTTGATGTGGGCCTGAACCCGGAAACCGAAGTGTGCGTCACGCTTGGCTCCAAGGAAGGCCTCGCCAATCTGGCGCAGGCGATCACCGCGCCGGGCGATGTCATCATCGTGCCCGACCCGTCCTACCCCATTCATATGTTCGGCTTCATCATTGCCGGGGCTGCCGTTCGCGCGGTCAGCTTCAACTCGCCCGAACAATTCCTCGCCGACGCGGTGACCGCCTGCAAGCGCTCGGTCCCGGCTCCGTCGGCCATGGTGCTGAATTTCCCGTCCAACCCGACGGCGCAGGTGGTCGATCTCGATTTTTACCGCGAGGCGGTGAAGGTCGCCAAAGCCAACGACATCGTTCTCATCTCCGATCTCGCCTATTCGGAGATCTATTTCGACGGCAACCCGCCCCCCTCCATCCTGCAGGTCGAAGGCGCGCGCGATGTAGCGGTGGAGTTCACCTCCATGTCGAAAACCTATTCCATGCCGGGTTGGCGGATCGGCTTCGCTGCCGGGTCAGCGCGCCTGATCGCGGCGCTCAAACGGGTGAAATCCTATCTCGATTACGGTGCCTTCACGCCGGTACAGATCGCGGCTGTGGCCGCGCTTGACGGCCCGCAGGAGCATGTCGCCATCGCCCGCGAGACCTACAAGAAGCGCCGCGATGTGCTGGTGGAAAGCTTCTCGCGCGCCGGGTTCGACATCCCCTCACCGCCCGCCACCATGTTCGCCTGGGCGCCCATCCCGGAGCGCTTTGCCCATATGGGCTCGGTGGAGTTTGCCAAGGACCTGATGGAGAAGACCGGCGTGGCGGTGGCCCCCGGCCTTGGCTTTGGCGAGCGCGGCGACACGCATATCCGCCTCGCGCTGGTCGAGAACGAACAGCGCATCCGCCAGGCGGCCCGCAATCTGAAGGGCTATTTCCAGCCCTGACCGGTGTGCCCGGTCAGTTGGCCGCCCCCGCCTCCCACACATCGGTGCGGAAGCGGGCAGGCGGCCGTTCCCCGCGCACCTCGAACACAATCGTATCGCTATAGCTGCGCCCGTGCCGGTCCGTGCTGGTGACTGTCAGGCGGTGAACACCTTCGGCCAGATCGGCAGGCAGGCGCGCTGTCCACAGATGCATGTTGCGGTCAGCCAGCGAGCTTTGCGGCTGGGGTGTTCCACGGAAGCTGCGCCCCTGAAAGGCTTCAAAGCCCTGATTGCGTTCCTCGCCCGACCGGCTCTCGACCGCATAGCGCCCGACACTCGCCTGGCGCTGCACGGCGAACGGGTCGGCAAACATCGCGCCGATACGCACCGCCTCGCCCGCGCCTTCCTGCGTGCGCTCCAGCGCGAAGGCCGGACCGTTATGAATGCGCGCCTCGACAAGGGTTTCCGCCGCACCATTCCACACATTGGCGGTGAGATACGTGCCTTCGGCCAGATCCTGGCGGGTGAGGATGCGCGTATCCGGCAAATCATTGATGGAAACGGGCGGGACCGGGTCGCGCTCCTGCCAGGGTTCGCCGCGCCAGGCATTGAGCACATCAAACCAGCTGCGGAAGGCGGGCGTGTTGAAATCGACCCATTGGCCACGCTCTTCACCGAGCCGGGAGCCCACATAGCGCTCCTGATAGCTGGTGCCCGCAAAGTCGATCATCAGCACGCCCTTGGGCGCGCCCATGCGCTGCAAGGCCTGCGCATCACCATCGAGATTGAAATCACCCTGCCACCAGTTTCCTGATGCCGCCCCGGCAATGATATGGCGGAAGGGCAGCGGGCCGACGCCCACGCTTTCCTGCCAGCCTTCAAAATACTGGCCGGGAGAATGGTTCTCGGTGGTATGGGTATGACCCGACAGGGACAGCGCCTCACGGCCCTCCAGCAGCGCGTATATGGCCGCAGCATTGTCTGTCTGGTGAACGGGGCTCGCTGCGTCCACAAAGCTCACAAATGGCGCGTGGTGGGCGATCACGATCAGCCGGTCTTCATCGATATGCTCAAGAAGGTTTGCCAGCCATTCCATCTGCACATTGTCAACACGCGCATTATAGCGGGCGCGCTCGCTCTCGGTGCAGAACTCGCGGCCCGGCACGTCCGCATCCTCAATCCCGCAAGGGAAGTAGATATTGTTGAGGACGATGAAGCTGACCTCGCCAATCTCGAAGGCATAATAGGCAGGGCCATAAAGCCTGCGCCATGTGTCGACCGAGTTGGCATGAGACCGGGCGTCCAGATCGAGATCGTGATTGCCCGGCAGCGCCCATTGCGGCACGCCAACGGCTGATCCGACCTCAAAGACCCGCGTCAGCAGATCAAGATCGTCGCCCACCACATCGCCCAGATAAAGCATGCAGTCATTGCCGGAGAGGCCGCTGGCAACAAGGTCGGCAATCGCGCTGTCACGCAGCTGGCTGATCTCGAAATTGGAATAGGTCTGGCTGTCGCCAATAATCGCACACGTGAAAGCATCATCACCTTCCACCCGGCGCAGCGGGAAATTGACCGCCCGGGGGGCAGCGCCCGTGTCCGGCAGGCCGCCATAGCGAAGAGCCTCGGGCGTACCGCCCGGCTTGTGGGTATGGGAAAACTGCGGGACCTGGCGCTCATTGACCGGCACGCGGAAGCCCGAAGGCTGGATGACGAAGAGGTCCATATCCTCTCGCACCGGCAGGGTGTAGGCCCCCACCCGGTTCGTCACCGTCACATCCCGCCCGTTGGACACCAGGACGTGCTGCACGCCCGGCTCAGTGCGCTGATAGACGCCGTCGCCATTGAGGTCCTCGAACACGACACCGCGCACAAAGCCGTCAGACGCGCCCTCAATCACTTCAGGAGACGCAATCCAGGGCGCGTCGGCCAGCGCGGTTGCCGGCAGGGCGGCAAGGGCGAAGAGGGCAAGACCGAAACGGGCATGGCGGAACATGGAGCAGATCCTTCCTGAGCAGACGAGCGACGTAACTATCTAGGCGGGGCGTTTGTCAGTTGTGTGAAAACGGGTGGAAAAGAAAAGGGCGCGCTCCGGCATGAAGCGCGCCCTTCTCATTCACTACGCAGTCGCGGGTCTAGCCCTCGACTTCGGTCAGCAGGCCCCGGTTGCGGAGCAGCGGCTCCACCGAAGGCTCACGCCCGCGGAAACCGGTATACATCTCCATGGCCGGACGCGTATTGCCGCCGGAGAAGACCTCGTAGAGGCGCTGCGCGGTTTCCGGATCGAAGATGTCACCGGCCTCTTCAAAGGCGGCAAAGCCGTCATTATCGAGCACGCCCGCCCACAGATAGCTGTAATAACCCGCCGCATAGCCCTCGCCGGAGAAGCTGTGCAGGAAGTGGGCCGAGCGGTGGCGCATCGGGATCTGGCGCAGATTCTGACGGCTTTCCAGCACCTCGGCTTCAAAAGCCTCCACATCGATCTCCGACGGGTTTTCTTCCAGGTGGAAGGCCATGTCGACAAACCCGGAATTGAGGAATTCGACATTCTCGAACCCGGCATTGAAGGTCTGGGCTTCGAGTACCCGCTCCAGCAGTTCGCGCGGCATCGGCTCGCCGGTCTCATGGTGGGTTGCGTAGGTCTCGAGGATTTCCGGCTGGGCCAGCCAGTGCTCGAGGATCTGCGCAGGGAATTCCACGAAATCGCGGTCCACGGAGGTGCCCGCCAGCGACGGATAGTCCGTGTTCGAGAGAATGCCATGCAGGCCATGACCCAGCTCGTGGAAGAGCGTGGACGCATCGATGAAGCTGATCAGGGCTGGCTCGCCCTCATCGGGCTTGTTGTAATTGCAGTTATTGAGGATGAGCGGGATATCGCCCGTAACCCCGTTCTGGGCCCGGAAGCTGCTCATCCATGCGCCGGAGCGCTTGCCCGGTCGGGCGAAATAATCGCCGTAGAACAGGGCGATGGTCTCGCCGCCTGCATTGTGGACTTCCCACACCCGCACATCGGGGTGATAGACGGGGATGTCGTGACGTTCATGGAAGGTCACGCCGAACAGGCGCTCGGAGGTGTAGAACATCGCGTCGATCATCCGGTCCAGCTCAAGATACTGGGCCACTTCAGACGGATCGATGCTGTAGCGCTCCTCACGCACGCGCTGGGTGTAATAGCGCCAGTCCCAGCCCTCGGCTTCATAATCGCCGCCTGCGGCATCGATCATGGCCTGGATGTCAGCCAGCTCTTCCAGCGCGCGCTGGCGGGCCGGCCACCAGACCTGTTCCATCAGGTCAATCGCCGCTTCAGGCGTTTCGGCCATCGTGCCGCCGGTGCGGTAGTGGGCCCAGCTTTCAAAGCCGAGCATTTGCGCCTGCTCCTGACGCAGAGCCAGAATATCGCGGATCAGCTGGTTGTTGTTGAACTCATTGTCGTTATTGCCGCGATTATAGAAACCGCGCCAGGCACGTTCGCGAAGCTCGCGATCCGGCGAGGTCTCCAGGAAAGGCTCCACGCTGGAGCGGTCCAGCGTGATGATATGGCCGTCCATGTCCCGCGCGCGGGCGGCAGCGCGGGCAGCGCTGACCATGGACGAAGGCAGGTTTTCCAGCGCGCTTTCCGGCAGTTCCATATACCAGGCTTCCCGGTCGCCGAGCTCGTTCTGGGAGAACTGGGTGTAGAGCGTCGCGAGCTCGGAACGGATCTCTGCAAAGCGCTCACGCTCCTCCTCGGTCAGCTGGGCGCCGGCGCGGACGAAATTGTCGTGATAGACTTCCAGAAGCCGGGCCTGCTGGCCGGTCAGATCCAGATCGGCGCGGTTCTGGTAGAGCGTGTCGATGCGGGCAAACAGGTCTGCATTGAGCGTGATCGATGCGCTGTGGCGGGCCAGCATCGGGCTGACCTCCCGCTGAATGGCGCGCAGCTCATCATTCGAGGCCGAGCTGGTCAGATTGCCGAACACCGCCCCGACGCGGCTCAGGCCGCTGCCCGCCATCTCCATGGCCAGAAGCGTGTTTTCAAACGTCGGCGCTTCAGGATTATTGGCAATCGCCGCAACTTCAGCCGAATGGTCAGCCATCGCCGCCTCGAAAGCCGGCATGAAATGCGCTTCGGTGATGCGGTCGAGCGGTGGCGCGCCGAAATTCTCCGTCCACTCTTCGCCGAACGGGTTGTTGTCGAGTGCGGCCAGTGCGCCGCCCTGTGCCGCCAGCATGTCAGCCGAACCGGCCGCCGTCTCTTGCTCAGCGGCCGTTTCGGTTTCGCTTGTGCCAGTCTCTTCCGGTGCGGGCGCGGCAGGCTGCTCTTCGCAGGCAGCCAGCACCAGGGCCGCAGCAGCTGCACCGTACATCAGACGATCAATCATATCCTCACCTTTGGTATTGTTAGTGGGCTTGAGTTCAGAAAATCGGGTGGCATCCTAGCGTTGCGCGCCGACATTTAAAGCCATCGGCGCTGTTCGCGCACGAAGGTGTGATTCCGTAATACTATTACATGCCCGCGCGGGATACAAAAAGGCGCGGAAGGGATCCCTTCCGCGCCTTCTGTGTATCCATGGCGCGCTTCTGATCAGGAAGCGAACCGCAAAGGGCTAGTCGGCCAGTTGCAGGTCAACCGCCTTGGGGCCTTTGCCGCGGGTGTCCGGCTCGGTCTCGAAAGACACGCGCTGGCCATCGTTGAGACCCGTCAGGCCGGCAGCCTGGACAGCGGTGATGTGTACGAACACATCCTTGCCGCCATCATCCGGGGTGATGAAGCCGAAGCCTTTGGTGGTGTTGAAGAATTTGACAGTTCCGGTCGTCATTTCGGGGTAACCTTTCCCGTAGTATTGCGCCGCGTCCGGCGCAAGAGTTCAGTCGCGTCCGGCGTCCCGGTCGCGGCGAACGGACTTGCAATGCGGGGAAGGCTGAAGGGGTAGGCGTTGTATCACGCGGGGTCTTCCAGTATTCCGCCGGGCCGAAACGGCCGCCCGTGCCGCTCTGTTATGCCGTAAAATCGCCCGCCCGGCAAGACAAGGCGAAAAGCGCTTCCGCGTTGAACCGGGCTGCAGGGATGCTAGCTTGGGGGCATGAGCCGCCGCCCTTTCCTCTCCCGCACCCATCGCGCCCGCGCGGAGCGTGCCCGCCAGAATGCCTCCGGCGATCCGGGCGGCACCATGCGGCTGGCCGTTCTGGTGGCCCTGGTTCTGGTGGCGCTGGCCGTTGCAGCGGGCTTTCGCGGTGAAGAGACCGCGCGCGGCGTGGGCGGGCTTGTCGCGCGGCTGGGTCCGCTGGCAGAGCCGCGCCTGTTTGGCGCATCCATTCTGGAGCTTCTCGCCATTATCGCCGTGATCGGCGTATGCGCCCTCATCCTCTGGCGAAAGCGCTAGGACGAGCCTTCAAGATCTGATGTCAGCTGGCTCATGCACACGGTCGCCTTTGGATAGACGCGGCGGCGTTGCGCCAAAGCCATACCCGCCCCTCGGCGCCGTTCGCGCAGAGGGGTTTTCATTGCTCTGCATGCGCCGGGCATTATGATCGGCGCCAATGGGGGGATGGATGCGCGATCAACGCACCACACGATTTGTGAGCCTTTATGCCGATACCGCTGGCGAAGCAGCGGGGCCGGGCGCTCATCTCATGGATTCATGGTGTCCGCCCTGCCCGCCCCCGCGCCGGCATGGCAGCACGCCCATTGATGCGATTGTCGGCCTTGCGGTCCGCCTAGGGCTGGCGGCAGCCTTGTGGAGCTGGGCGAGGGCCAACGCCTTGCCCGTGCGGGACTGGGGGGAATGGCGGGGCTGGTTCCAGCCCGACCCCGGCCTTGTAACCGCCGCCTCGGTCTGGTTTACGGGCCTGGCCGATGCACAGGCCATCGCATTTCAGCTGGTCTTGTGGGGCACGCTTCTGCCGGTAATCCTGCTGGCCGGGTTTCTCACCCGGTTTGCCGGACTTGGCATATTGCTGTGTGCGGTCTTCTTCGCCATCGCCATCGAACCGCAAGGGTGGAGCTTTGCCCTGATCGCTGGCGCGCTCGGCCTCTATCTTGCCTTGCGCGGAGCCGGACCGCTCTCGATTGACTGGGGCGCTGCGCGTCTGACCCGGATGGGGTAGGCCTCGTCCAGTCTGTACTGCATTTAACTTTCCAAACCACCAGAAGCACTCCACGGTCTCTATAAGGACAGGAGAGACTGGGATGGTTCAGGAGCTTATCAATGCTGGCGTCCAGATTGCGTTGGCAATGCTGCTTGTCTTTCTGGTCTGGCTGATATTTGCGCGCAAGCGCTCAGGGTTTCTAAAGTTTTCCGGTCTTTACGGCGCGCCTGTCCAGGCAATGGGGCTGGCACTGGTTGCCGCGCTGATATTTGCCCCGCTTACCATTGCCATGTTCATGCTGCCGGGCCTGGCGGATGCTGCCACCGGCCCTGATACGGTTACCGGGCGGGTTCAGGCGCTGGGCATGACACCCGAAACCATCGCCATCATCCTCATCATCGCCTTCCTCAAGACATCAGGTTCGGAGGAGATCCTGTTCCGGGGCCTGATCGCCAAGCGGCTGATCGCATGGCTGGGCTTTGGTGCGGGCAACACAATCCACGCCCTGATCTTCGCCTCGATCCACCTTCTGATCTTTGTGGCACCAGGCGGACCTGCTTTTGATCCGGTCCTCGCGGCGGCCCTGACGGGCGTCGGCTTCACGGGCGGCTGGGTGATGGCGTGGATCAACGAAAAGCGGGCTGGTGGCTCAATTGCGCCGGGCTGGCTGATGCATGGCCTCTCGAACGCGATTGCCTATCCCGCACTGGCGTTTCTCTAGCCTGCAAGGGGCCACCCTGCGTGCCCAGCCTTGAACCGGACGGGCGGGCATGATGAGTTGGCAACTGGCCAATCTTTCGCTTCATACGCCCCCGGACTGCTACAACCATGCTGATTTACAGAAATGTCGGTGCTGTGCTCGGCGGCGCCATGCTGCTCCAGATTTCTGTCGGGGTGCTGGGCGTGTCGCTGCCGCTGGCGATGGCGGCGGCCGGGTGGTCAGGATCGACCATCGGCCTGGTGGCCGCCGCTTACGGGGCAGGCTTCATGGCCGGGGCATGGATCGCGCCCGGCTCGATCCGCCGCATCGGCCACATTCGCGCCTATGCCGCTTTTGCGGGGCTGTCGGCTGCGCTGATACTGCTTCTGGCGCTGGAATCCCATGTCATCTGGTGGCTGGCAGCCCGGTTCGGATTTGGTGTGTGTACCGCAGGCCTGTTTGCCGTCGCGGAGAGCTGGATCGCCGATGCAACCCCGTCCCAGCGGCGCGGCGCAGTCATTTCCGCTTATCAGATCGTGGGCCGGGCCGGATTGATCCTCGGCCCGTTCATCATCGCCCTGTCAGGCCTTGAACTGACCCAGAGCTTCATCGTGGCCGGGATATTCCTGGCGCTGGCGCTGGTGCCTATGACTGTCACAAGGCGCGCCCAGCCCTCGATTCCCGACGGCGAGCGGGCCCCGCCCTGGCGCGTGTTCGCCATAGCGCCAACCGCCGCAGTGGCCGCCTTTGCCGCCGGGCTGGTCAATTCCGGCCTTCTGGCGTTTGTACCCATCTGGGCCGACAGCCTTGATCCCGCCCGCGCCACAGGCGCAGCCGCCTTGGTCATGGCCGTGATCTATGGCGCCTCCATGGTGGTCCAGTGGCCGGTAGGGCGCATCTCCGACAAGCTCGACCGCCGCCTCGTCATCGCCGTCAGCGCAGGCCTGGCATCCCTCATGGCGGGCGCTCTTGCGCTTTTCACGGCCCCGGGTCTCCTCTGGGGCGCGGTTCTGGCAGGCGCCTGGGGCGCGGCAAGCCTGTGCTATTACGGCGTTGCCGTCGCCCACGCCGCCGACCGTGCCAAGGCGGACGAACTGCCAGCCATCGCCTCCGGTGTCCTGCTGCTATGGGCCGCCGGATCCATGGTGGGGCCGCTGATTGCCGGTTTCGCCTATGAGAGCCCGCTGGCAAGCCGCGGCCTCTTCCTGGTCGGGGTGGCCGGCAATCTGGCCTTGTGCGTGTTTGCGCTTCTGCGCTCGCGGGCTCGCGTGGCCGTACCCGAGGAGGAACGCGAGCCCTTCATCAACCTGATGGCGACATCAGCCGAGCTGGCCGAGATCGACGCGCCCGAAACCGAGGGCGCACCCCGGCGTGCGGAGGACATCTAGTGCTGATCGCGATTTTTCTGGGCACGGTGGTGGGGGTGGCGGCCGCATTCAGCCTGCGGCAGCGCCTGAACGCCCTGGCATTTTTGACCTGGATTGGCTGGCTTCTGGTGGGCACGGGCATCCCCCTGCTCACCGGCCAGATCGTATTCCTCATGCTGGCACAGGGCCCGGGCGAGGTCTCTCCGCTGGCTATCCCGCTTCTGGTGGCGGGGCTGGGCGCCGGCATTGCCTGGGCTGCCTGCGTGACGGGATTGCGCCTGACTGGGCGGTAACCGCGATAGCCTACATGCCTCGCGTTGCACTGCGGCAAGGCAATGGTATAAGCCGACGCGACTCTTCTCCTGCGACGTGCCGCTTCGCCGGTGCGTTCCTCCCGGTAACAAGGTGAGTGCTGCCCCATGAACATCCACGAGCATCAGGCCAAGGCCGTCCTGAAAGCCTTTGGCGCCCCCGTCGCCGACGGCGTTGCCATTTTTTCCGCTGACGAGGCAGGCGCTGCCGCCGACAAGCTGCCCGGGCCGCTCTGGGTGGTGAAATCGCAGATCCATGCCGGTGGCCGGGGCAAGGGCAAGTTCAAGGAACTCCCCAGCGATGCCAAGGGCGGCGTGCGCCTCGCCTTCAGCCGTGACGAAGTGATCGCCCACGCCAAAGACATGCTCGGCAACACGCTCGTCACCCACCAGACCGGCCCGGCCGGCAAGCAGGTCAACCGGCTCTATATCGAGGACGGGGCCGATATCGAGACCGAGCTTTACCTCTCGCTTCTGGTCAACCGCGATACCGGCCGTGTGGCCTTCGTGGTCTCCACAGAAGGCGGCATGGATATTGAAGCGGTTGCCGAAGAGACACCGGAAAAAATCCTCACCATCAATATCGACCCGGAAACGGGCGTGACCTCTGGCGATGCCGGCAAAATCGCCGATGCGCTGGAGCTCAAAGGCGCTGCGCGCGAGGACATGCTGTCGCTTGCCCCCATCCTCTACCGGGCCTTTACCGAGAAGGATATGAGCCTTCTGGAAGTGAACCCGCTCATCGTGATGAAGGACGGGCATCTGCGTGTTCTCGACGCCAAGGTGTCGTTCGACGGCAATGCGCTTTTCCGCCACGACGATATTCGCGCGCTTCGCGACCTCACCGAAGAGGACGAGAAGGAAATCGAGGCGTCCAAATACGACCTCGCCTATGTCGCGCTCGACGGCAATATCGGCTGCATGGTCAACGGCGCAGGCCTTGCCATGGCGACGATGGACATCATCAAGCTCTATGGCGCCGAGCCGGCAAACTTCCTCGATGTGGGCGGCGGCGCATCAAAGGAAAAAGTCACCCACGCCTTCAAGATCATCACCGCCGACAAGAACGTCAAAGGCATTCTGGTGAACATCTTTGGCGGCATCATGCGCTGCGACGTGATCGCGGAAGGCGTGGTCGCCGCCGTGAAGGAAGTGGGCCTGAAAGTGCCGCTGGTGGTGCGCCTTGAAGGCACCAATGTCGACCTTGGCAAGAAAATCCTCAATGAGAGCGGGCTGGACATCACCTCCGCCGACGATCTCGACGATGCCGCGCAGAAAATCGTCAAGGCGGTGCAGGGGTAACGCCCCCTTCTTGAACTGAGCACCATTTCCACGTATTCTGTGTAGCACAGGATACGTGGAGCGCCGTCGCTGTGACCAAGAATCTCACACTGGCCATCGAGGATGAGCTTCTCGACCGGGCGCGGATTATCGCCGCGATACGGCGCACCAGCGTCAACGCGATGGTGCGCGAGTTTCTGGAGCGCGAGGTGAAGCGCGAAGCCTCGCAAGCCGCCCGCATGGAAAAGTGGAACGGCCGGTTCAAGGCATCTGACCAGAATTCCCAGCGGCGCGCGCGGCAGGTGAGCGGCGAAAAGCCCGTTTTCAACCGTGAGGACTTCTACGAGGAGGTCATGCGTGAGCGCGGCCTTCTTTGACACCAATCTTATCGTCTACGCCGCTGACACAGATTGCGAAGCTCCCGAGCGGCGCGATATGGCGCGTAGCCTGCTCCTCAACCGGGACGTGACCGTCTCCACACAGGTGTTGATGGAGGTATATTCCGTCTTGCGCCGGAAACTCGGCTATGCGCCCCAGGAGGCTGCAGACTGGGTACACACGCTAAGGGACGAAACAGTTGTCGTGCCCGGCCCCGAAGACGTCATCTCTGCCATAGACACCGCCCACCGCTTCGATATTTCCCATTGGGACGGTCTGATCCTGCAAGCGGCCGGGAAGGCCGGACTGTCTCTGGTGTATTCCGAAGACCTCAATCACGGGCAGGCGTATGGCCCCGTGACGGTCTGCAATCCCTTCATCGAAGACTTCCTCGCTTAGACAAAAGGTTCTCCCCATGTCCGTACTGGTAAACAAAGACACGAAGGTTCTCGTCCAGGGCCTGACCGGCAAGACCGGCACATTCCACACCGAACAGGCTCTGGCCTATTTCGGCACCAAAATGGTCGGCGGTATCCACCCCAATAAGGGCGGTGAAAGCTGGACCAGCGGCATGGATGGCGCAGCCTCGCTGCCGATCTTTGCCTCTGTCGCCGAAGGCAAGGAGCGCACCGGCGCAACCGCCTCTGTGGTCTATGTCCCGCCTGCGGGCGCTGGCGCTGCCATCATCGAAGCCATTGATGCCGGCATCGAGCTGATCGTGTGCATCACCGAAGGCATTCCGGTCATGGACATGGTCAAGGTGAAAGCCCGCCTCGAAAAATCGAACTCCCGCCTTCTCGGGCCGAATTGCCCCGGCGTGCTGACGCCGGAAGAGTGCAAGATCGGCATCATGCCGGGCTCCATCTTCAAGAAGGGCTCTGTGGGCGTGGTCTCGCGTTCCGGCACGCTCACCTATGAAGCCGTGTTCCAGACGACCGCTGAAGGTCTCGGCCAGACGACAGCGGTCGGCATTGGCGGCGATCCGGTGAAGGGCACCGAGTTCATCGACGTGCTGGAGATGTTCCTGGCCGATGACGAGACCAAATCGATCATCATGATCGGCGAGATTGGCGGCTCGGCCGAAGAAGAAGCGGCCCAGTTCCTGCGCGATGAAGCGAAGAAGGGCCGTAAAAAGCCGATGGCAGGCTTCATTGCCGGACGCACCGCTCCCAAGGGCCGGACCATGGGCCATGCCGGCGCGATCGTCGCTGGCGGCAAGGGCGATGCAGAAAGCAAGATCGAGGCGATGAAATCGGCCGGGATCGTCGTCTCCGACAGCCCGGCGCGCCTCGGCAAGACGCTGGTCGAAGCGCTTAAGGGTTAAGCGGGCGTTTTCCGCCAGACAGCCAGCGGCAATCGCATCACGGAAAGCTCATCACGTGCCTGTAAGAGGCGCGCGATGAGCATTTCCTGGCTGATGTCCTGCCAGTCGCTTGCTGCGTCATCACGCAATGGCGCGTCGCCGGCGTTCAGGAACGCCATTGACCAGTCCGCCACCAGCCGCTCGAGGCATGGTTCACGCAGCAACACGGCCACACGGGTGTGCCGGCTATCGCTGCGGATTCGCGCAAACAGGCAGTCTACCGCATCTTCCGGCCCTTCCAGCAGCTGGATGAACCGGCCCCGGTCATGAACGAGAACGCCGGTTATGCTGGACGGCGTGTTATTGCGTTCGCACGCATAGATAATATCGGCCATCTCTGCGCGGAAATGCCCCTTGCCGCGGGGATTGCGCATACAGACAGATAAACGAGGCGTATCAGCGGCGTGCCGCTTGCAGGTTTGCGGCCTCGGCCCAGATTCAGTGTCCGCGTCATCATGCCAGCCTTTCCAGCACGGGTTTGGTCGGATTCCCGGCCGGGTTCAGCCGGTAGGGCGCGGGCACGTCCTCGACATCAGGGCCGATGGCCATGCCGGTCACATAGTTTGGCCGGAGCGGCAAGCTGGCGGCGAACTGTCCGGGCCGGTCGCACCCCTCGATTGCCAGCATCCGGCCACCGCGCGCCAGGCGCCCGGCCAGTGTCACGATCTGCCCGTTCTGGCACTGCAAGGCCGCGACAGGCGGCGACGGCATCGAGAAAATGCTCACTTGCGCATCATCAAACCTGTCAACACGTACTGAGCGCGGGTCAATCTGAACCATGACGCGGCGGGTCAGTGTTCCGGCGATGCGGCAAATCTCTGTGATGATCCCCGATGGGGCGTCCATGGGCAGGCCGGTAATATTCAGTATCAGGCCTGTGCGCGTGCGATCGCCCAGTGCGTTGAAGCTGGCCATGTAAGGCAGGCGATACTTCACCGCCGACAGCGTTTCAAAATGCACCGGAACAGCCAGAACACCGGCAGCGTAACGCCCGGTCGCTGCCTCCCAGTGCTCGGCAGCCTGAACGATCACCTCCCTGTCAAACTCCATGCGCAGGGCGTGACCGCCCGATGCGGGGCAGAGCAGATAGCCGCGCACCAGCGGGCCGGTTTCATCCATGCGTCCCACCGGCTGGGCGCGGTGCATGGCGACATAGCCGCTGGCAACCGCCAGGAACGGCTCGAACCTCAGGGTGAAGCGTGAGAAGTTTAGCGGGGCCGCATTATTGCCTGCGCTGGCGGCGGCGTCCTCGTGAGCGGACGCAGCCTTGTCGAGCTGGGGCGATTGCAACGCCCCGAACAGTTCGGCAACAGCAATCTGGACCGTATCGGTCTCTACACCCAGCTCCTTGAGATAGTCCGTTCCGAGGAAAAACGCTTTCAGCTCAAGCTCGATGCGGGCGGTGAAGGCTTCAGCAGACTCCGCGCGCGACCGGCCGGGCAAAACCACAAACCCGTTATTGGCACGCAGCACTACATCATCCGGCCCCACACGCTTCTGGATGAATTGTTCGCACGTATCGAAAATGCGCGAGCGCACCTTGGGCCATCGTTCCTGATAGCGGGCCTTGAGCAGGTCGAGATTGATCAGCTGGAGCTGGGTGGTCTCCAGATGGGTCGCCCCTTTGAGCGAGTCCCGGTACTGCGCGAGCAGCGACAGTGTACTCATGGTACGAAATGGGCGGGCTGCTGATTATATTCCGCCCGGACCATCAGCTGACGCGAACGGCCGCCTCAGATCAATGGCGCGATGAATTCCTGGTTAAGGTTCGCTTTCGATTAAGGACCGGGCGCGGTGTTGCAGGCGGCTGGCCGCCGCAAATTTGCGTTATCCGGCCTGTTCGCACCCAAATAGCACGCCCGTTCGTGCGGGTTACCGTTCAGGGAGCCGTTTTGCACCCATTTGGGCTTCTCTTTTGCGCCGGAGAGGCATAAGTGTCGAATATGCAACCCGGCGCCACCCTGGCGCTCACGATAACCTGCCCTGAAGGGCCAAGATGACCGACCCTCGCTCCTCCGAAAACCAGACCTTCCTCGACACCTCCTTCCTGTTCGGCACCAACGCCATCTATCTAGAAGACATGGCGGCGCGCTACGCGAACGATCCGGCTTCCGTGCCGGCCTCGTGGCGCAAGTTCTTTGACGCCGTCGGCGACGAAGCCGCCAGCGCGAAACGCGCCGCAAAAGGACCGGGCTGGAAACGCGAAGGCTGGCCACGCAAAACCAATGGAGAGATGGTCCAGGCGCTCGGCGATATCGAGAGCGTGGTGCCCAGCCTGCCGGAAAAAGTGGCAGCGCGGATGGGCGAGGCGGCCTCGCCAGCCGATGTGCATTCCGCCGTCAAGGACAGCATTTCAGCGATCATGCTGATCCGCGCCTATCGCATGCGCGGCCATCTGGCAGCCGATCTCGACCCGCTAAAGCTCGGCGAACGCGAGCCGCAACCCGAGCTGGACCCGGAAAGCTACGGATTTGGCGCGGGCGATCTCGACCGCGAGATATTCATCAACGGCTATCTGGGCCTTGAAACCGCAACCGTGCGGCAGATCCTCGACATTCTCAAGCGCACCTATTGCGGCACGCTCGGCATCGAGTTCATGCACATCTCCAACCCGGAAGAGAAAGCCTGGCTGCAGGAGCGCATTGAAGGGCCGGACAAGGAGATTGCGTTCTCGAAGAACGGCAAGCAGGCGATCCTGCGCAAGCTGGTCGAGACCGAGGCCTTTGAGCGCTTCCTGCACAAACGCTATCCCGGTACCAAGCGTTTCGGCATTGATGGCGGCGAAGCGATGGTCCCGGCGCTTGAACAGATCATCAAGCGCGGCGGCGCCATGGGGGTAAGCGACATCATTGTCGGCATGCCGCACCGCGGACGCCTGAACGTGCTGGCCGCCGTGATGGGCAAGCCCTACCACGTCATCTTCCACGAGTTTCAGGGCGGCTCCACGATCGGCGAGGACGAGTTTTCCTCCGGCGACGTGAAATACCATCTGGGTTCCTCGTCGACGCGCGAATTTGACGGCAACAATGTTCATCTGTCGCTGACGGCCAACCCCTCCCACCTGGAAGCCGTCGATCCGGTCGTGCTGGGCAAGGCGCGCGCCAAGATGACCAAATACCAGGTCCAGTCCGGAGAGCCGTCCGCTCACAAGGTCCTGCCGCTTCTCCTGCATGGCGATGCGGCCTTTGCCGGCCAGGGTATTGTGGCTGAATGCCTCGGGCTGTCCGGCCTGCGCGGTCACCGCACGGGCGGCGCGGTCCATTTCATCGTCAACAACCAGATCGGCTTCACCACCGATCCGCGCGACAGCCGCTCCTCACCCTATCCGTCCGACGTGGCGCTGATGGTGCAGGCGCCGATCTTCCACGCCAATGGCGATGATCCGGAGGCGGTCGTATTTGCCGCCAAGGTGGCAACCGAATACCGCCAGACATTCGGCAAGGATGTCGTCATCGACATGTTCTGCTACCGGCGCTTCGGCCACAACGAGGGCGACGACCCCTCCTTTACCCAGCCGCTCATGTACAAGGCGATCAGCGGCCACCCGACAACGCGCGAGCTCTATACCAGCCGCCTGGTTGAAGAGGGTGTCGTCACGCGCGACGAGGTTGATGGCTGGGTCAACGAGCTGGAAGCCTTCCTCGACGACGAGTTCGAGCTCGGCAAATCCTACAAGACCAACAAGGCAGACTGGCTGGACGGTGTCTGGTCGGGTCTCGGCCTGCCGGACGAGGATGACCGGCGCGGCCAGACCGCCGTGGATTTAGACGCCCTGAAGGCCGTCGGGGAGGCGATGACGCGCATTCCCGAAAACTATAACATCCACAAAACCCTCAACCGCGTCATCAATGGCCGGCGCGAGGCGATTGACAAGGGCGAAAGCCTGGACTGGGCGACGGCCGAGCATCTGGCCTTCGGCACGCTTCTGACCGAAGGCTTCCCCGTGCGGCTTTCAGGCCAGGATTGCGGGCGCGGCACCTTCTCCCAGCGTCACTCCCATCTGATCGATCAGGAAACCCAGGAGCGCCACACCTTCCTCAATCATTTGAGCGAGGACCAGGCGCGCTATGAAGTGATCGATTCCATGCTGTCGGAAGAGGCCGTGCTCGGCTTTGAGTATGGCTACTCGCTCTCCGCGCCGAACACGCTCGTCATGTGGGAAGCCCAGTTTGGCGACTTCACCAATGGCGCACAGGTCATCATCGACCAGTTCATTTCGTCCTCGGAGCGCAAATGGCTGCGCATGTCCGGCCTCGTCATGCTGCTCCCCCATGGCTATGAGGGGCAGGGTCCGGAGCACTCCTCCGCCCGCCTTGAGCGCTTCCTGCAGCAATGCGCCGAAGACAATATGCAGGTCGCCAACTGCTCCACCCCGGCGAACTATTTCCACATCCTGCGCCGGCAGATCCATCGCGGCTTCAGAAAGCCGCTGGTCATCATGACCCCCAAATCGCTGCTGCGGCACAAGCGCTGCGTGTCCGATCTCTCCGAGTTTGGCCCCGGCTCCTCCTTCCACCGCGTGCTGTGGGATGATGGTGATACCAGCGTACGCACCGATCGCGGCGAGTTCGCGCAGCTACGCGCCGAGCCTGTCGCCGCCGACAAGGACATCCGCCGCGTCGCGCTGTGCTCGGGCAAGGTCTATTACGATCTGCTTGAAGCGCGCGAGAACAAGGGGTTGAACGATGTCTACCTCTTGCGCGTCGAGCAGTTCTACCCCTTCCCGGCCAAGTCCATCATCGACGAGCTGAAACGCTTCCCCGATGCCGACATTGTCTGGTGCCAGGAAGAGCCCAAGAACATGGGCGCCTGGACCTTTGTGGAACCCTATCTGGAGTTCTGCCTTGAAAAGGTAGGCGGCAAGTCGAAACGCCCGCGCTATGTGGGCCGCTCTGCCTCTGCCTCCACCGCTACCGGACTGCTATCGCGCCACCAGGCCCAGCAGCAGGCCCTGGTGGATGAAGCCCTCGCCAAAGACTGACCCCTCTCACACCCGATCTGGATGACCGTATCATGAGCGCAATTACCGTCCCCACACTTGGCGAATCCGTATCCGAAGCAACGGTTGGAAGCTGGCTGGTCTCGGAAGGTCAGTCCGTGAAGAAGGACGATGTCCTGGTCGAGCTGGAAACCGACAAGGTGTCGGTAGAGGTTCGCGCGGAAGAAGACGGCGTCATCACCGCCATCAAGGCCAAGGAAGGCGAGACGGTGGAGATCGGCGCCACACTCGCCGAGTTCGAGGCGGGCGCGTCCGGCGGGAAATCTGCCGAGCCGAAAAAGGCTGACAAGAAGGACGAAGCACCGAAGTCCGACGCCCCCAAGGCAGAAAGCAAGGGCGGCGATCTGACCGACGCCAAGGTGCCGGTCATGGGCGAGAGCGTTGCTGAAGGCACGGTTGGCAACTGGCTGGTGAAAGTCGGCGATAGCGTCAGCGTCGACCAGCCGCTCATGGAAATCGAGACCGACAAGGTGGCGGTTGAAGTGCCCTCGCCGGTGGCCGGCGTACTGGAAGAAGCGCTGGTGAATGAAGGCGATAGCGTGGAGCCGGGCCAGGTCGTGGCAAAAATCCGCGAAGGCGCCTCTGGCGGCGCCGCGAAGTCTGAAAGCAAGTCCGAAGCCCCGAAAGCCGAGAGCAAGGCCTCAGACGATGTGAAGGCAATGCCCTCTGCCCAGCGCGTGGCCTCCGAGAACAAGGTTGATCTGTCCAAAGTCGAAGGCACAGGCCGTGATGGCCGCGTGACCAAGGGCGATGCGCTGAAAGCCGTGGAACAGGGCGCACGCGCCCCGGAGCCTGCCGCCGTGTCGCAAGCCTCGGCCCCGCGCGAAACCGGCGAGCGCGAAGAGCGCGTGAAAATGACCCGCCTGCGCCAGACCATCGCGCGCCGCCTGAAGGAAGCGCAGAACTCCGCCGCCATGCTGACCACGTATAACGAGGCCGACATGAGCGCGATCATGGCGCTGCGCAAGGAAATCCAGGACGATTTCGTGGCCAAACACGGCATCAAGCTCGGCTTTATGAGCTTCTTCGTGAAAGCGTGTGTCGCCGCGCTGCAGGACATCCCGGCGGTCAATGCCGAGATCGACGGCACCGACATCATCTACAAGAATTACTACGATATTGGCGTGGCGGTCGGCACCGATCGCGGTCTTGTCGTGCCGGTGGTGCGCGATTGCGACCAGAAATCCCTCGCCGGCATCGAGAAGGGCATCATGGACCTTGGCAAGCGCGCCCGCGACGGCCAGCTCGGCCTTGAGGACATGCAAGGCGCGACCTTCACCATCTCCAATGGCGGCGTCTATGGCTCGCTGATGAGCTCGCCCATCCTCAACGCGCCGCAATCGGGCATTCTGGGCATGCACAAGATCCAGGACCGCCCCGTGGCCGTGAACGGTCAGGTCGTGATCCGCCCGATGATGTATCTGGCGCTCTCCTATGACCACCGCATCGTGGACGGCAAGGAAGCCGTGACCTTCCTGGTGCGCGTGAAGGAGAGCCTTGAGAAGCCCGAACGCCTGCTGCTGGATATTTAGGGGCTAGCGCAGGGGCGCTACCAGCCCCAGCGCCCGCCATACGAACGCAATGGACAGCCCTGTCACCATCAGGGCTGTCACCATGGCGTCTCCGCTGAAGCGCAGGATGAGGGCTGCAAGGCCGATACCCGCAGCGGCACTGATGACGCCCCTTATGGCAAGGCCTTGAGCACGCGTGGCATTGGCGATGAAGAGGGCGGTGATGACCGCAAGGCCGATCAGCGCGCCTGCCGGCAGGTCAGCGCCATTGGCCCCCAGCACCACCATGAGATCGAGGCCGTATAGGCCCGCCAGCCCGGCGCCCAGTGCCACCAGCGTCCAGCGGATAGCGGCCATTCCCCACAGGGCGGCACGGTGGCGCGGACGGTTGTGATCGGAGACAAAGAGCCGCCCCGACAGCCGGGCATTGGCCGTGCCGCGCTTGCGGTCTTCAGGGTGGTGAAGCACCTCGAACAGGGCCGCAGCCAGAAGGCCGGACACCAGCGATACCAGAAACGTTTCCAAGACTGCTGTCCCTTTGCCCGTGTGAGGAGCCCCCGCCCATGGATCAAAAGCCAGACCGGCGCGCGGATCAAGCCCTGATGCTGGGCGTGAAGGCATGCAAGGCGGCATGACAGACTTGCGGGCAGATGCGATTGACGCGCCGCGCTGCTTGGCTAGGTTGCAGTTAAGCGCGCCCGGACCCCCTCCCCCTTCCTGTTTGCCGGGCCGGAGGACATCTCATGGCTGACACGTATGACGTTGTAATCATTGGTGGCGGGCCGGGTGGCTATAACTGCGCCATCCGCGCCGGACAGCTTGGCCTGAAGGCCGCCATTATCGAGATGCGCAAGACGCTGGGCGGCACCTGCCTGAATGTCGGCTGCATCCCCTCCAAGGCGCTGCTGCACGCCTCCGAGCTTTATGAAATGGCCAATACCGAATTTGCCGGCATGGGTATCGGCACCGGCAAGGTCACGCTCAATCTGGACAAGATGATGGGCCAGAAGGCCGATGCGGTGGAGGGCCTCACCAAGGGCGTCGCCGGCCTGATGAAGAAGAACAAGGTCGAGCATTTCCACGGCAAGGGCCGCATTGCCGGCAAGGGCAAGGTCGTGATCGCGCTGGAAGACGGCTCGGAAATGACGCTGGAGACGAAAAACATCGTCATCGCCACCGGCTCCGAAGTAACCCCGCTGCCGGGCGTGGAAATCGACGAAAAGCAGATCGTCTCGTCCACCGGCGCGCTGGAGCTGGAAAGTGTTCCGGGCAAGCTGGTGCTCATTGGCGCGGGCGTGATCGGTCTGGAGCTGGGCTCGGTCTGGCGGCGTCTCGGCTCGCAAGTGACCGTGGTGGAATATCTCGACCGGGTGCTGCCCACCATGGATGGCGAGATTTCCAAGCAGGCCAAGCGCCTGTTTGAAAAGCAGGGCATGATCTTCAAGCTGTCGCGCAAGGTCACCGGCGTGGAGAAAGACGGCAAGGCCCTGAAAGTGAAGACCGAAGCGGCCAAGGGCGGCGAGGAAGAGGTGCTGGACGCCGATGTCGTGCTGGTCTGCATCGGCCGGCGTCCCTACACGGACGGTCTGGGACTGGAAACCGTCGGCATCGAGGCCGACAAGCGCGGCTTCATCCCCAATGATCACTTCAAAACCACGGCAGATGGCGTCTGGGTAATCGGCGACACCACGCACGGGCCGATGCTGGCCCACAAGGCCGAAGATGACGGCACGGCCTGCGCCGAGCTGATCGCGGGCAAGGCGGGCCACGTCAACTATCTGGCCACGCCCAGCGTCGTCTATACGCGCCCGGAAATCGCCAGCGTCGGCTATACCGAGGAGCAGCTCAAAGAGATGGGCCGCGAATACAAGGTGGGTAAATTCCCCTTCATGGCCAATAGCCGCGCGCGCACCAATCACGATACGGACGGTTTTGTGAAAATCCTGGCTGACGCCAAGACCGACGAAATCCTCGGCGGCCACATCATGGGTCCGCATGCAGGCGAGATGATCGGCGAGATCGCACTGGCCATGGAGTTCCGCGCAGCCTCCGAAGACATTGCCCGCACCAGCCACGCCCACCCCACATTGTCGGAAGCCATCCGGCAGGCAGCCATGGGGGTGGAAGGCTGGACCATGCAGATGTAGTCTGACCGGCATCCGCAGTTTCCCGGCAGGCGGCAGCATGACAGCGCATGAAACGGTTTCAGCAGGCCCGATGTGGGCAACCTCCCGCCTGCGCCTCGTGGCGCTGGACGCGGGCCTGGCACGCTTGCAGCTGGATGATCGCCGCGAGTTCTTCCGGGCACTGAATGTTTCGCCGGAGGCCACCTGGCCACCCGAGCTGAACAATACCGAGAGCATGACGCAGATACGCGACCGTCTGACCGAAAACCCCGGCCAGACCGGCTGGCATGGCTGGGTTTTCATCATGCGCTGGGCGGATGATGCGCCAGGCCGGCTGGTCGGCAATGGCGGGTTTTACGGCCCGCCGGACAGCGAGGGTGTCGTGGAGATCGGCTATTCCATGCTGCCAAGCTTTCGCGAGCAGGGGCTGGCAACAGAGGCCGTGGAAGGGCTCTCAGGCTGGGCGTTCAGCCAGCCGGGTGTCAGCCGCATACGCGCCCATACCCGAGTGTCCGCTACCGCCTCGCGCCGCGTTCTGGAGAAGAGCGGGTTTGTACTGGCCGGTGAAGTGAACGCCCCCGAAGCGGGCCAGCTCGCCGTTTACACCCTCCAGCGCCCGGCCGGATGAGCGCGCGCCAGATCCGCAACATTGTTATCCTGACCGGGGCGGGTATCAGCGCCGAATCCGGTCTCGGCACGTTTCGCGACAGAGGCGGCATCTGGGAAAAGTTTGACTGGCAGAAGCTGGCAACGCCGGAAGCCTTCACCGCTGACCCTGAGAGCGTCCACGCCTTCTACAATGCGCGCCGGGAAAACCTCCTCGCCGCCCAGCCAAACGATGCCCACCGGGCGCTGGCCGCGCTGGAGCTGCTCTGGCAGGCAGAAGAGCGCGGGCAATTCCTGCTCGTCACCCAGAATATTGATGATTTGCATGCGCGCGGCGGCTCGAACGAAGTGCTGCACATGCATGGCGAGCTTCTCAAAAGCCGCTGCAACCATTGCGGCCATCTGTTTGAGCATGAGCACGCCATTACGCCCAATACGCCCTGCCCGGCCTGTGGACGGTCCGGCGGTCTGCGCCCGCATGTCGTCTGGTTCGGGGAAATGCCGCTGGGGCTCGATACGATCTATGAGGCGCTTGGGGCGTGTGATCTTTTTGTGGCCATCGGCACGTCCGGCACGGTCTATCCGGCCGCCGGCTTTGTGACCGAAGCCAAAGCCGCCGGCGCCTGGACGGTGGAGCTGTCGCTGCAGCCGGGGGAGGTCAGCACGCTCTTTGACGAGCGCCATTACGGCCCGGCGACGAAGCTCGTGCCGGAGTGGGCGGAGAGGGTTTAGCCGCCCCAACGCCGTCATTCCAGAAAGCCCGTCGGAGGTTGATCAGGACCAAAGCGGTGAAGTCGCGGGAAAACAATCTGGGTCTCCCGTCGGGGCGGGAGACCCCGGTGGAGAGGCCATCAATCAATCTTGCAGGACTTATTGAAAAGCCAACGTTCCCGGGGTCCCCCGCCCCGACGGGGGACCCATGCCTGAGAGCGATGAAAGCCCTCGTCCTTCGAGACGGCCTTCGGCCTCCTCAGGATGAGGGCTAATGGTGATTTTCCCTCATCCTTTCGGACGCCGTGGCGCTCGAAGGACGAGGGAAAAGCCTAGTCCACACTGTCCTCAATGGCATGCATGTCATCATCCGACAGGCCGAAATGATGGCCGATCTCGTGGACGAGCACATGGGCGATGAGATCGTCCAGAGCGACGTCCCCGCGCTCGCACCATTCCAGCAGAATGGGCAGGCGGTAGAGGAAGACATGGTCGGGCATGCCCGGATCCATGACCGATTTCTCCGTCAGATCGACACCGTGATAGAGCCCGGTCAGCTCATACGGGTTCTCCATCTCCAGCGCTTTGAGCGTTTCCTCGTCGGCAAAATCGGCAATCTGGATCACCACATTGCCGCAGAGCTGGCGAAACGCGTCCGGCAGGGCGGCAAACGCCGCCTCGGCCATGTCGAGAAAGTCGGCTTCGGACGGGGCCGGCTGGTCTTTGAAAATCGATGTCATATCTCTTCCTAGCCCGGCAGCGCGCGCCAGCCTAGATGCAGGATGAGCCGGACTTGCAAACGGAACAAAGTTTGAACATTATTGCCCCATGAAGCCAGACCTCGCCTCCATCGCCTCCCTTACCAATCCGGCCATTGACGATGCGCAGGGCCTGATGCGCGGCGCGGCGCGCGTACTGGCGAGCTTTGGCCTGGCCGCGATACCGGAATTTTCCCTGCCCTGCGGGCGCCGGGCAGACCTGATGGCGCTGGGGCCGAAGGGCGAGCTGGTCATTGTCGAGGTGAAATCCGGCGCGGCAGATTTCCGCGCTGACGGCAAATGGCCGGAATATTTCGACTGGTGCGACCGCTATTTCTTCGCCGTGTCGGAACGCTTCCCGCGTGCCCTGCTGCCCGAGCATACCGGCCTTATCATCGCGGACGGGTTTGGCGGCGCGATCGTGCGTGAAAGCCCGGTCAACCCGCTGGCCCCCGCCCGGCGCAAATCCATCACCCTGCGCTTTGCCCGCACGGCAGCCGAACGCGCCTTACGGCTCGACCGTCTGCCCTGAGATTTGCAGATTCAGGTTGTAGCCCCGCCAATACCCGACAATACTCGCCCTCAAGGGGAAGCTTGCTTGAGGGGGTAGGCAATGATAGTGAGGCGGACGCTCGCCTTTTGCGGGCTGGGTTTTGGCGTGATGATGGCGCTTGTCTACGCGGCCACTCACTATCCTGATCATCTCGCCGCAGAACGGCCCGGCCTTCCCCCCTCCGCTGACCTGCCCGCACCGCCCGCGCTGGAACTGGCCCCGGCTTCGTCGTCCGACAGGACGATGGAATTCGGACCGGCGCCCGTTTTTGTGCAGGCCGTGGCCATGCCGGACCCGGCCACGGCCACCGTGGAGCCCACGGGCGGGGCACGCCTTCTGCTAGCCGACTTCCAGCACGATGCGCGATACACGGAGGCCGGGCTATACACACGCTACGTGATCGAGGCGGTTACCGGGGCCGGGCTTTCGGCGATCTCGCGCTTCCAGATCAGTCTCGACCCCCGCTACCAGTCCATCCTCATCCATGAGGCGGCCATTATCCGTGACGGCGAACGCGAGAGCCGTGAGGGGCGGATTGCTGCCGAGTTCCTGCGCCGCGAGCCGGAACTGGATTTTGGTATCATTACCGGCATGGAAGTCGCCGTCCTGCGTATCGAAGATGTCCGGCAGGGTGATATTCTGGACCTCGCCTACTCGGTAACAGGCGCAAATCCGCTACTCGCCCCGCACGAAACCCGCACCTTTCCGCTGGCTTCCCTGACCGATGTCGAGCAGCTGTCGATCCGCTCCAGCTGGCCGCGCAATGCGTCTCACCGCATTATCGGGCCTACGGGCGCGGACGTGACGGCCGAGAACCGCTTCGGGCGGACCATCTACACGTTCGGCCCCGCCCGTACCGAGGCGGTCCAGCTGGAAGATGGCGCCCCGGCAGATCATCCACAGCTCCCGGTCCTGATGGTCTCCTCCTGGCCGGACTGGGCCAGCGTGGCCAGCTGGGGGCAGGCATTCTACCGGCGCCCGGCCCAGCCCGATGCAGAGATTGCGGCGCTGGCAGCGCAATTTCGCGAGGCCCATGGCGCGCCGGCCCGTCAGCTGACGGCCGCCCTTGAATTCGTGCAGGATGAGATCCGCTATCAGGCGGTGCTGCTGGGCGACGGCACGTATGTCCCTGCCTCCACCAGCGAAACCTTGCGTACCCGCACGGGCGACTGCAAGGCCAAGACCCTGCTTTTGCTGTCCCTGCTCGATGCCCTGGAGATCGAGGCCTACCCGGTGCTGGCCAACGCCGCGGCGGGGCGTGGCCTCGGCGGCTATCCGCCAAGCCCTCAGCTCTTTGACCATGTCTTCGTCCAGGCCCGGCTTGATGGCCATGTATTCTGGCTGGAACCGGCCATGGCGGGTCAGCGCGGCTCACTTTTCAACCGCAGCCAGCCTGATTACGGGCAAGTCCTGGTGCTGGATGGCGCCGCCACAGGGCTGACCAGCATGTCCCCTGAGCAAAGGCCGCTCGCCTCGACAGTGTATCTGGAGAGCTTTGAGCTGCTGGACCAGGACGTTACCGAGCCTCTGGTCTGGTCGCTGGAGATCACCCATCGCGGCATAGCCGCCGATGAGTGGCGCGCCCTGATCCAGCAGACGGGCATCAGCCAGATCGAACAGGCGTTTACCAACTTCTATGAAAGCTACCGGCAGTCTGCGGAACTGGTCAGCCCCCTGCAGCTTGATGACAATGAAGAAGCCAATACGCTGGTGATCAGCGCCAGCTGGCGGGTCGCGCCGCTGATAGGTCCCGCCGACACCACGGGACGGCGGGAAATCCGCCTGCGCCCACATAGCCTCGGCGATATGCTGGCAAGCACAGATCCGGAGCGGAATTCTCCGGTGGTAGCGGCCTACCCCTATCACCGCCGTCATATCATTGAAGGCGGAATTGATGGACCCGGCGGCAATTTCTGGGATCTGGAGAATACGAGCGTAACGCTCGCTAACGAGGCTTTTGAGTTCAGCTACCAGACAAGCTACGAAAACGGGCTATTGACCCTGATCTACGATCAGGTCGCGCTCACGCCTTCAGTCATGATCGACCAGTCCATGGCGGACGACCATCGCAGCATGCGGCAGCATTTGCGGCCTTACATCCTCTGGCTGAACCTGCCGGTTCTGGACGCGCAGGAGGCCGAAGCGGCAGCCAGCAAATCCTAGCGCGGCGCGCGCTTGGCGAGGATGCGCTGCAGCGTGCGCCGGTGCATGTTCAGCCGGCGGGCCGTTTCCGACACATTGTGATCGCACAGCTCGAACACGCGCTGGATATGCTCCCAGCGGACCCGGTCCGCGCTCATCGGGTTCTCCGGCGGCTCCGGCTTGGTGCCAGGTGCTGCCAGCAGGGCTTTGACCACATCATCGGCGTCAGCCGGCTTGGAGAGATAGTCGATCGCGCCCGATTTCACCGCGGCCACAGCCGTTGCGATATTGCCATAGCCGGTCAGCATGACCGCGCGGCAGTCCGGGCGGTGCCGGTGCAGGGCGCGCACCACGTCCAGCCCGTCGCCATCCTCCAGCCGCAGATCCACCACCGCAAAGGCGGGCGGGTTATCGCGCGCCACGTCCAGCGCCTCGGCCACGCTGCCTACCGCCGTCACCTCGAATCCGCGCTGGCTCATCGCCCGGTCGAGCCGGTTACGGAAAGGCGCGTCATCATCCAGGATGAGAAGCGTACGGTCAGCGGGCAGGTCCAGCAATTCTGTCATGGCGAGGCCCGGTTCCTTTCAGGTTCAGGCGGGTCAGCAACAATCTGTCCCCTGATCTAGGACAGGCAGGCGGCCAGGGAAAGAGCTGTGCCGCTTTGGCCGGTCAGGCCGGCAGCTCCAGCCCCTTGCGCGGAAGGGTCATGACCACGTGTGCGCCGCTGCGCCCGGCCCGGTTTTCAAACCGGACAACACCGCCCAGCCGCTCGATCAGCGTGGTGGCAATGAACACGCCCAGCCCCAGCCCGCCAGGCCCCGGCTCGTGGCGGCGCGTGGTGATATACGGCTCGCCCAGCTTGGAGAGAATGTCAGCGGGAAAGCCCGGCCCGTCATCGCTCACCGTGATGGTAAAGCGGTCCGCGCTCCAGCTTGCAGTCAGATGCACCTCGGCACGGGCGAAATCGACAGCGTTCTCGACAAAATTGCCCAGCGCATAGATGAGCTCAGGCCTGCGGCGCACAAGCGGCGCACCATCTTCGCCCTCCATATCAATCAGAATCGCCGCGCCGAGCCCCTTCAGTGGCGCTGAAGCCTCCTCCAGCACATCGCCCAGCGCCATGCGGTCATGCATCTGGTCGGTATCGCTGGGGGTCTGGGACAGGCGCCTGAGAATATCGCGGCAGCGCTCTGCCTGCGACACCAGAAGGGCGGCGTCCTCCTGCAACTCCGGGTCTTTCAGCGCGCGGGCCATCTCTTTGGCCGTCAACTGGATGGTGGCGAGCGGCGTGCCCAGCTCGTGGGCCGCTGCCGCCGACAGGGCGCCAAGGGCCGACAGGCGCTGTTCGCGTGCCAGCACGCTCTGTGTCGCCGCCAGCGCCGCGCCCATGCGCCTTGCCTCGCTTCCGACCCGCCAGGCATAAACCGCCGTGAAGGCGATGGTGATGACCAGCGCCAGCCACAGGCCCGCCTGATAAAGCGGCGGCAGGCTTATCTCCCCGGCCCAGTCGCTCCAGGGCAGGACCATGTGCCAGACACTCATCGCCAGCGATCCGGCAATGGTCAGCGCGGCCAGCGTCATCCACCAGCGCACCGGCAGGGCCGCCACGCCGATCAGCACGGGCGCTGCCACCACAAAGGCAAACGGGTTGGATGTGCCCCCGGTCAGTGCCACCAGCACAATCACCTGCATCACGTCAAAGGCGAGCTGGGCAAAGCTCTCGCGCTCGGTGGCAAAGCGCTGGACCGGCTGGGTCCACGCGATCACAAGGTTGAGAGCGGCGCTGGCACCGATCGCGGCCAGGCACAAGGCCAGCGGCAGGTCGAAGCCGAGGATGAAATGCACGCCGAAAACGGTGATGGTCTGGCCTGTAACCGCCAGCCATCTCAATACGATAAGGGTGCGCAGCCTGACCCGCCCGAAGAGCGGGGTCAGGGAGGGATCGGCACTGCTTTCGTCGGCATCAGTGTGAAAAAGGGCCAAATCTGGTCTCCAAGCTTGTGCTGCGACGCAGCGTAGCGCCTCGACAGGACGGTGTTTTGCGCCCTATCTATTCGGTCAGAAGCATACCGAGGAGCGGGCATCCGTGAACTGGTCAAACCGTCCTGCCTGGCTTTTTCCCGTCATCGCCAGCGCCGTCTGTGTAGTTATTGCTGTTGCCGCCCTTGTCTATGCCAGCGGACAGCGCCCGAACGCCGCCCCCGGCGTGCGTGAAAGCGGACAGGCCCTGATTGGCGGCGATTTCGAACTGGTGGCCCATACCGGCGAAACGGTGACGAACGCCGATTTCGAGGGCCGGCCCATGCTGATCTATTTCGGCTTCACCTATTGCCCCGATGTGTGCCCGATGTCGCTGCAGCTGATGGCGCAGGCGCTCGAAGAGCTGGACGAGGCGCAACGCGCCCAGTTCCAGCCTCTCCTCATCAGCCTTGATCCTGAGCGCGACACGCCCGAGGCGCTGGCACAATATGTCGAGACGCCGGTCTTCCCCGAAGGCCTGATCGGCCTGACCGGCTCGGCAGAGCAGATCCAGACAGCCGCGCGCGCCTACCGCGTCTACTATGCCCGCTCCGATGCGGATGCATCCATGGCCGAATATCTGATCGACCATTCCTCGCTTATCTATCTGATGGACCGGCAGGGCCGTTTTGTGGAGGTTTTCCCCCACGCCACCGCGCCCGAGCGCATTGCGCAATCCCTGCAACGATTTTTACAGGAAGAAGGCGCATGATCGCCGTCGTGAAATACTGCGGGCATTAAGGCCTGCTAGGCCGGAGGCCTGATTTTCAATGCTTTACACCTTCATGGAAATGACCCGCGCTGCCATGCTGCCCTGGCGCACTGCGGCCAATGTGGCCCGCTCCTCGCTGCGTTCGCCGCTAAACCCGATGGGCGACACGCTGGCCGGGCGCACCGCTGCTGCTGCCGCGGACGTGTTTGAAAGCCTGACGCGCTATTACGGCAAGCCGGAATGGGGCATTGAGCAAACCGAAGTCAACGGCGCGCCGGTTGGCATCGAGGTGGAAACCGTCTGGCGCAAGCCGTTCTGCAATCTGGTGCATTTTGCCCGCGACCGGGCCGCGCTCGCCGCCGCGCGCAAGGTCAAAGAGTCCGCGCTCAACGATCCCAGGCTTCTGCTGGTCGCGCCCATGTCCGGCCATTACGCCACCCTGCTGCGCGGTACGGTAGAGGCCTTCCTGCCGACCCATGAAGTCTACATCACCGACTGGGCCGATGCGCGCATGGTACCGATGATGGAAGGCCGGTTCGGGCTGGGCGACTACGCCGACTATGTCCGCGAGATGATTACCGTGATCGGCCCCGGTGCTCACGTGGCGGCCGTCTGCCAGCCCGGCCCGCCCGTACTGGCGGCCCTGTCACTGATGGCGCAGGACAAGGATCCGGCGCGTCCCGCCACGATGACCTTCATGGGCTCACCCATTGATGCGCGCAAAAGCCCCACCGTGCCCAACAAGCTGGCTGAAGAACGCCCGTTTGAATGGTTCCGTGACAATCTGATCCACACCGTGCCGACCGTGTATCCGGGCGCGCTGCGCCGGGTCTATCCGGGCTTTTTGCAGCTTACCGGCTTCATCAACATGAACTATGAGCGCCATGTCGACGCCCATTACGACTATTTCGCCAATCTGGTGAAAGGCGATGGCGACAGCACCGACAAGCACCGCCAGTTCTATGATGAATATCTCTCGGTCATGGACCTGACCGAGGAATTCTACCTCGAAACCATCGCCGACGTGTTCCAGGCCCACGCCTTGCCGCAAGGCAATTTCGAGGTGAAGGGCCGGCGGGTCGACCCGTCAGCCATAACCGACATCGCGCTTCTCACCGTCGAGGGTGAGAATGACGATATTTCCGGTATCGGCCAGACGCAGGCGGCTCACACACTCTGTTCGGGCCTGCCCAAAACCCTGCGCGAGGACTATATCCAGCCCGATGTCGGCCATTACGGCGTGTTCAACGGGCGGCGCTTCCGCGAGGAGATCGTCCCGCGCATGAACGCCTTCATGGAGCGCCACGCCCGCCGGGGCAAAGCCAAGGCGTCCTGACGCCGCCCTAGCGGCACAGCTCGCTGGCCTGCCTGAGCGCAGCCGTCACGCCTGACAGCGAGAAGGTGTAGGCCGTGTTGGTGCCGCGCGCGGACACCGCCTCGATCCGCATGGTGGCGCCGCGCCGCATGGCATCGACCAGCCGGGCCTCTTCGCGGGGTTCTTCGACAAAGCCTTCACGCTCATCGACATACATGCTCACCCGGTCAGAGCCGACAGTGGCGCGCGGCGGATTGTCGGCGCGCAGCTCATAGCCGGCCAGAAAGCTTGGCTGCTCGCGCGCGGCCCCGTTCGCCCAGCTGGACACGAAGAAATACACATCGCCATGATCGACCGTGCCAGGCCGCGAATCGGTGGGGCGGGTGACCGCATAGCAGATGCGTTCTGCCCCGCTTCCGCGGGTGAAGACGCGCCAGTCATTGTGCTGGCCCTGAAAGTCAGGTGCCTGGGCAAGGGACGGCGCACAAAGGGCAAAGGCACAAAAGGCGGCGGAGGCAAGGGCGAGGCGCATGGCGCGGGTTCCTGTAATGGCGGCTGGCTGCAGGCCGGTTATGTTTCTGCTCTCGTAACGGCGATTTCAAGGCGCGTAGCTCTTTAAACCGCGTTAAGGTGCATGTCTGTTTGGTGCAATCCGGAGCGCGAGAGCGATTATCCTCCTTGGCGGACTTCAAGATCAGGACTGACGTCCCGCAAGGGCGCGAGACGCTTGACGCGCTTGTGGAGGAAACCGCCCGGCAGAACCGCGCGGCGTTCGCAACCCTGTTCAATTTCTTTGCGCCACGCGTGAAATCCTATCTTTTGCGGCTGAATGCCGACGATGCGCTCGCCGAGGAAATTGCCCAGGAGGTCATGCTGACCGTCTGGCGCAAGGCCCATCAGTTTGACCGGACGCAGGCTTCGGCCTCCACCTGGATATTCCGCATAGCGCGCAACAAGCGCATCGACATAGCCCGCCGCGCGTCAAAACCGGCGCTCGACCCGGACGAGCCCTCTCTGCTGCCGGAGCCTGAAATCGCCCCTGATGAGGCGACCCATGCCAGCGCACGCGATCTGCGCGTGCAGGCGGCGCTGAAAGATTTGCCGGCCGAGCAGCTATCGCTTTTGCAGCTCGCCTTTTTTGACGGTCTTTCCCATAGCGAGATTGCCGAACGGCTGGCCCTGCCGCTGGGAACCGTGAAGTCGCGGCTGCGCCTCGCGTTCGACAAGTTGCGAAAACATCTCGACCCCGACGATCTCTAGCTGGCAAGAACTGCAATAACCATCGGCCAACCCTTGAAGTGTTATAGGCACGATCAATATCCCCGAACTCGCATCCAGATGAGACCAGACTGACGCCATGACCCTCCAGAGCCTCGGTGACGAAATTTTCTCCGCCTACGCTTCAGGCGCCCTGTCCGGTCCGATGCGCCTGCTGCTTGATACGCAAGCCGCGCTGGACCCGCAGGTCCTTGAACTGTGCAACGATGCCGAGCGGATTGCAGGCGTGCTTCTGACCGCGATGGCGCCTGCTCCGCTGCGCCCGGGCGCCATGGACGATCTCTTTGCCATCCTCGACACCGAAGCGGCCGCTGCCGGTGAGGCCGGTCCGTCGCAAATGGTCAATCACGATTCCGCCCGCAAGGCGGCGAAACTCGCCAGCCAGTCGCTTGATGAGCTTCTGGCCCTGCCTGAGCCAGTGCGCGATCTGGCGCTGGAAGCGGCTGGCAACTGGCAGTTTGCGGGCCCCGGCGTGCGCATCATGGAGCTGATGCGCGAGGACGGTGGCAAGGCCGAGCTGATCCGGCTGGAGCCAGGCCATGGCGTGCCGCGCCACACCCATGACTGCAAGGAGTTTACCCTGGTGCTGTGCGGCGCCTTCCATGACGGGCTTGCCCGCTATGGCAAGGGCGATCTGAGCGTTGCTGACCCGGACATCGAGCACAAGCCGGTAGCAGAAGCAGGCGAGGTCTGCATTGCGCTGGCCGTCACTGATGGCCCGCTGGCCTTCACCGGCCCTCTGGGCTGGGTGCAGCGCGTGCTCGGCGGGATGAATTAGTCCCTACCCTGCGGCATTTGCCCCGCTTCCCTTGGCCGCCTGATCGGCTAGTCTCACCGCCATGACAGGCAAACTCCTCTTTGACGGCGATGTAGTGGTGTCCGGCGGCGGGCTGGCCGGGCTGACCCTCGCGCTCGCCCTGCACCGCGCGGGCGTGAAAGTGGCGGTAATCGACGCGCTTCCCCTGGATACACAGGCCGATATCGCCTTTGACGGGCGCGCGTCTGCGCTCGCCTATACCTCCTGGCGCATGCTGGAACAGATTGGCGTGGCCAAGCATCTCAAAGGCCAGGCCCAGCGCATCGAGGATATTCTGGTCGTGGACGGGCGTCCGCTCGACGGGCTGAAGCCCGGCGGCCCCGGCGTCGACAACCTGCATTTCGACCGGCGTGAAATCCATCCGCGCGAAGAGGGCGAACCGCTGGGATACATGGTGGAGAACCGCCATACCCGCATCGCGGCGGCAAAATGCGCCCATGAGACGGGCCTGCCGGTCTTCGCGCCGCGCCGCGCCCTCTCCATGCAGGCACATTCCGGTCATGGCGTGCTGGAGCTTGATGGCGGCGACACGCTCCAGGCGAGCCTGATCGTGGCCTGCGATGGCAAGATGTCACGCCTGCGCGAGGGGGCCGGTATCCGCTCCCTCGGACGCCGGTACGGCCAGTCGGCCATCGTGCTGACCGTAGAGCATGAACTGCCCCATGAGGGTGTGGCGTATGAATATTTCATGCCGGGCGGGCCGTTCGCCATCCTGCCCCTGACCGGCAACCGTTCCAGCCTTGTCTGGACCGAGAAGGACGCGCCCGCGCGCGCCATTGCCGCGCTTGACCCGCAAGGCTTTCAGGAAGCGCTCGAAGCGCGCTTCGGTGATTTTCTGGGCGAAGTGAAGCCGGTGAGCCAGGTGCATGTCTATCCGCTGGGCCTGATGCTGGCCGAACGCTTCACAGCAGAGCGTCTGGCGCTGGCGGGCGATGCGGCGCGCACCATCCACCCCATTGCCGGGCAGGGCTTCAATCTGGGCATTCGCGACGCGGCAGCCCTGTGCGAAGTGATCGTCGATGCCCTGCGCGCCGGGCTCGATCCGGGATCGCAGGCTGCGCTGACCCGCTATGAGCGCTGGCGCAAGACGGATTCAGCCGCCCTTGCGCTCGGCACTGATGCTTTCAACCTGCTCTTTTCCAACGACAATACGGCGCTGCGTCATGCGCGCGGGCTGGGGCTGTCCCTGACCAATGCCATTCCCGTGGCGCGCCGCTTCTTCATGCGCACGGCCGGCGGGGAGACCGGCGATCTGCCGCGCCTGCTCAAGGGTGAAGCGCTCTCGCTCTGACCACCCCCTTGAAACGCAGAACGCCCCCCGGCGGGGGACCGGGAGGCGTTCCAGTGAAGCGTGCCGTCCGGGGGGAGGGACTGACTGACACGCTTTCCGTTGCGCGTGCTAATGCACGCTTACGGGAGCCGCACCATGCCAGCGCGCAGCGGCAAAAGCCGCATCGCGATCGGCAAACAGGCCGACACGGCGCCCGTCTTCATCATGTATAGCGTATAACTGCTGATCGGGTTCCAGCGTCACGCCATCAATTTCAATCGCATTGCCAGGCTGGACCTGCTCGAACACGTCTGCGGCCGCGATTTCGCGTACATAGACGGTGGCAGGCACACCCGACTCGCCTTGTTCAAACTCTTCAGGAGCCATGTTTGGGCCTCCTCTTCAATGCCCTCGGATATAGAGGTGGGGACCACATCCCGCCTCTTCAAGAGGCTGCTTGCAGGAAGCATCCGGCCACGAAAAAGCCCCGCCAGCCGAGGCTGACGGGGCGTCTTCAATAGTCGGGCAGACGCGCTAGCCCGCGACGCGGCCCAGAAGCTCGCCCAGCGCCGTCAGGCGTGCGCCATCACGGCCCTCGGTCTCAGCGGCGGCAGATGCCAGATCACGCGACAGCCGGCGCAGATTGCCCCGGTTCATGCGGCCATCAGCCCAGCGGGAAACCTCGGTGCCTGCGCGCTCCAGAAGGCCTGCCTCAACGGCCTCGCCGCGCGCGAGCTGATCCAGATAGGCCTGCGCCACCACTGCGCTGTCTTCCCACACGATGCGGGTCTGGGTCTGCGGGTTGACCTCAGCCTCGATCACCGCCTCGGCGGCGGCGAGTTCCGCTCCGGAGAGATGCTCGCCCGCCTCTAGGCGCAGCACATCAAGCCCGCGCGCGATCTCGCTGGCGTAGATGCGGCCATTATACCAGTAGGACGACCAGTAACCGGCGACGACCAGATTGTCCGGATCCACCGGCCCGCGGTCAAAATAGGCGATCTCGAAAGGATTGCGCGGATCGGTGAAGTCCATCACCGAGATGCCGCCCTGATACCAGGACTGCACCATGATATCGCGGCCCGGCACCGGCACCAGAGAGCCATTATGCGCCACGCAGTTCTCGCTGGAGCCTTGCGTGGAGGGCAGCTTGTAGAAGGTCTGGCCGCGCAGCACATTGCCCTCGATCGTGGCAATCAGGTTGGCACCCCAGTTGGCCGGGTCTTCTGCCCGGCAGCGCGGCGCCGTGCCGCCGCCCCACTCATCGGTGAAGACGACCACATCACCTTCATTGTTGAAGGTGGCCGAGTGCCAGTAGGCCATGTCCGGGTCAAAGAGCTCGGAAATGCGCGACGGATTGGCGGGGTCGGTGATGTCCAGCAATATGCCGTTACCGCTGCACGCGCCGCCGGCAATGCCAAGCTCCGGGTAGACCGTGATGTCGTGGCAGTGATTGGTCTGGGAGGTGCGCTGGCTGGCAATGCCCAGCTGGCCGCCCTGCCAGAGGCCGGCAATCTCGCCGGTTTCGCGGTCGGCAAAGATGCGCGGACTGTCGATCAGCTCTGCCGTTTCCGGCGCATCAAGCGGCACGCGGATAATGTCGATCGAGTAGAGGGAGGTCTCCGGGTTTTCGCCGGGCTGCCCGTCAGAGCAGAATTCCAGCTCATCGCCTGAACGCACCGGCTGCGTGCCCGAATTGTAGACATAAAGAATATTCTCATCGTTCGGATCGGGCAGCAGGGTGTGCGTGTGCGAACCCCGGCAGGTCTGCACGGCAGCGATCTGGCGCGGGGCGGTGATGTCGGAAATGTCAAAAATGCGGATGCCGCGGAAACGGTCCGGATTGACCTCGCCTTCAGCGGCCTCAGAGCCGCAATCAAGCCGGGCCCGGTTATGCTCCACCGACAGGAAAAGCAGATCGCCATAGACCGACACATCGCCCTGTCCGCCCGGACACACGACCGCCGTCACCAGCTCAGGCGCGTCCCCGGCCACGTTGTAGATCAGGAAGCCGTGATAATTGCCCATGATGACGTGATCGCCCTGGAAGGCAAAATCGGTATTGGCCAGAGCCAGCGGCGTGAAGGCGGGCGGGGCGGCGTCCTCACCGCGTTCCTCGGCCTCGCGCGCAGCGCGCATGGCGGCCATGAACTGGGCCGGCGCAAACAGGGCGCGCTCGTCAAAGAAGGCGTCGATGGGCGGAACATTATGCTCCAGCACCATGTTCCAGCTGGCGCTTTCCGCATCGAAAAGCCCGCCCGCCAGATGGGAGCGCTCATCCTCGCCCACCGTGTTCACCTGGGCCTGCGCCGTACCGATAGCGAGCGACAGGACGCCAAGCGCGGCAGTGCATTTGAGCAAATGTTTCATCGTGAACTTTCCCCGGTTTGCGCAAGCTTTCCTTGCGTCTAGTGATGGTGATGATGGTGGTGGCTGTGCGGCTCTGCCTCGCGCTCTTCGGCGGGTGGCAAATCGCGCAGCAGGTTCTGCATGCGCAAGATCTCGGCCATCTGGTCGGCCACGATATGGCCGGTGAAGTCCGACATGATGATGTCCTCGGCGGCGCCTGGATGTTCCAGCAGCTCGTCGACCATGATGAGCGCGCCCTCGTGGTGATGGATCATGCCCTCCAGGAAGAGCCGGTCGAACTCACCCCCTTCGGCAGCAGCCAGCGCGCGCATCTGGTTGACTGACAGCATGCCGGTCATCAGCGGGACATCATCGGGATCATCAGAGGCATGGTGGCCGTGATGCGCGTGATGGTGGTCATGCCCGCCAGCCCCGTGATGTTCGTGCAGGTCATCGGCTTCCTGCGCCTCGCCGCGCCGGATAAGCCAGTCGCGCATCAGGGCAATCTCATCGTCCTGCGAACGGGCAATGCGTCCGCCAATGGCGATGATGGAGGGATTGGACGTACGCCCTTCAATGAGCGCGACCATGTCCACCGCCTGCTGGTGATGGACGATCATGTGCTGCATGAAGCGCGTATCGGCGGCCGTATGACGCGTCTGGCTGAGCGCGCGCGACCGCTCCGCGCTGATCTCACGCGTCGGCTCGCCCGGTGCGCCGGGCTGCAATATGGGCGGACCATCTGCCGTAACGGCCATCGCCAGTGCCAGTAAGGTGCTGACAGCTATCAATTATATTCCCCGGGCTCTTGTGACTATTGGTCTGAACCCTAGCCGCAGACAGGCCGGGGGCAAGTCGCAAACGCGTGATCAGGTGCGTTCCCGCCCCGCAAGAAAGCGCCTAGCGCAACTCTGGCGCCGCGCGGCACACGACCCGGCCCCGCCCGTCACGTACAACCAGCGCGGCCTGGACAGGGGCGGCGCCGGGGCGGGTTACGGGTCCGTAGAGGCCCGCCGCGCTGTGGTCCGCGACCGGACGATATTGCCCGTCAAGCGTGATGCGGGTCAGCTCCTGCACACGTGATCCGCCCTGCAGAGGGCCGGACTGGTCGGACTGGAGCCCGTCACTGCGCACGCTCAAGGACCAGTGCCCCGAAATGCCGGGCGCGGCGCGGGCGATCAGCTGCCGCGTGCCACGGCCCTGCACCAGCACCAGTGAGCACGCCTCGCCGGGCCGTATGTCCGGTGCGCGCGGCGGTGGCGGGTTGAACCAGGGCTGCTGGGCCATTGCCGCGCCCGGCAGCACAACTGCAAAGGCCAGAACGGCCGCACTGATGGCGGCCCTCGCGGCGCAGCGGCCCGGGCGCCGTACAGAGGCGTCGTACTCAGGGCGTGACATGGCAAACCTCCCGTTCAGGGCCGGACCTTGGCCGGCTGCTGGACAGGACATTGCCACCTGCCAGCTGAACGCAGGCAGAGCGCAGCGTTTAGCGCAGGTTCAGGTTTCCGCCGTCAGTCGCTCAGCGCTCCAGCACATCCCTCACCCACGGCCCGTAGGGCGAACCGCCCAGCATGGCCAGCTGGGTCTCGCGGCTGGCCTCGTTGATGCCGAGCTGGGGCCGGGCAACGGGATGCACGGCCACGCGCAAGGGCCGCGTTCCGCCGGGGCTGGCAATCAGCTGCGCGATGGCGTCGGGTATATCCATCGGATCGGTGCTGCCGCCCCCGCCGCCCGCGCCCATGCCCGCTATCAGTTCCGGGTAGGCCGCCAGCCGCTCCGCCGGCGTACGCTCCAGCAGGGCAGCTGTCAGGACGCTGGCACTGTTCCAGATCTGCGTGGGGTAGCCGCCCGGCTGGATGATGGTCACATCGATGCCCTGCGGCACCAGCTCATAGGCCATCGCCTCGCTCATGGCTTCCAGCGCAAACTTGACCGGCGAGTAGTGCCCCAGGCCCGGCACGATCACCCGGCCGAGCTGGGAGGAAATCTGCACGATCAGACCGCTGCCCGCCGCGCGCATGGCCGGCAGGACGGCCCGCGCCATGCGGTGAGGGCCAAACGTATTGGTCTCGAAAATGAGGCGCGTGGCCTCCATGTCCTGCAGCTCTATCGGACCGGCCAGCGCGATCCCGGCATTGTTTACCAGCACATCGAGCGTACCGCCGGTCGCTTCGAGCACTTCGGCCACGCCGCTCGCCACGCTGTCATCAGAAGTGACATCAATCTCCACCACCTCGATGGCGAGCCCTTCAGCCTCCGCCAGAGCGGTCAGCTCATCAGCTTCGGCGCGGGGCAGATTGCGCATCGAGGCGAACACCCGCGCGCCGAGCCGCGCATAATGCTCCGCGCCAGCCCGCCCGAAGCCAGACGATGATCCCGTGATGAGGATGGTCTTGCCCTCAAGGGATGGTTCAGAGCGCAGCGCCTTGCCGAGTGCCGCTGAACTGGCGCCAGCCGCGCTCACCGCCGCTGCTGCCACTGCCGTACCGCCCAGCAAACCCCGGCGGCTGATACCCTGACTGGCCATGCTCCGCTCCCTTCATTGATCGCTCTGGCAGCGAGGATAGGCAAAACGGGGGTGAAGACAAACAGACCGGGAAAAGCCGGAAAACAAAAACCCCGCCAGCGTGTCGCGGGCGGGGTTTTCGGTGTGATGGTGGAGCCAGGCGGAATCGAACCGCCGACCTCTTGAATGCCATTCAAGCGCTCTCCCAACTGAGCTATGGCCCCGGTATCTCGTTAGGTGGCGGGTTGGGGCCCGCCGGATTTGGAGCGCGGAAACTAGTCAGCTTGCGCGCGCCGATCAAGTGGCAAACGCAATCGCCATGCGCCTGCCGTGCAGCACCCGTCTACGGGGTATCGTCATCATCGTCTTCGACGCCGATATCTGCATCGAAATCGTCTTCATCATCATCAAGCAGGATGCCGTCATCATCGTCTTCGTCGTCCAGATCGGCCTCTTCGTCGGAGAACCCGTCCAGATCATCGTCGACCGGGGCCTTCTTGCCTTTCACCGGAGCGACATCGTCGTCCTCGTCCTCGTCATCACCCAGATCGATGGGCTCTTCGTCGAGTTCGGGCGCGTCATCGTCCGCGTCGTCATCATCATCGTCGCTGTCGGCTGCATCATCTGCCGCGTCCAGCTCTTCATCGTCCTCCAGCCCTTCTTCTTCCTTGTCGTCCTCCACCTTGGGCTTGGGCGACTTGCGGGCCGGTTTCATCACGACCTCTGCAAAGTAGGAGACCGGGTATTCCTTGCCGGTGAAAGGCGAAACAATCGGGTCTTTGCCAAGGTCATAGAATTTCTTGCCGGTTTCCGGGCAGATTCGCTTGACGCCAAGATCGGGTTTGGGCACGGGACTTGATCCTTCAGCGCTGGATTGGTCTTTGAGGCGGCGCGCCTGTTGCCACGTCTGCGCCGCGCTGTCAAAACCCGATTTTCAGCCCGTTACAAGCACGAAAGTCAAACCCATGGTTTCCAACGGTAAAGCAGCCGCCCGCCCGGCTGCATCAGGTGCGCGCACCGCACGCAAAGCCGTCCGGATCGAGGGCGTCCGGGCCGCCTCGCCAGACAAGTCCATCTCGCACCGGGCGATCATGCTGGCGGGCATGGCGCAAGGCACCAGCCAGATCGAGGGCCTTCTGGAAAGCGCAGACGTACTGGCGACCGCCGGTGCGGTGCGCGCGCTGGGGGCCAGTGTCGAACGCACCGGGGATGGACATTGGCAGGTAACAGGCGCGCCGCAATGGCGCTCCCCTGAAGGCGATCTCGACCTTGGCAATTCCGGCACCGGCGTGCGCCTGCTGATGGGCGCGGCGGCACGCTTTGACCTGACCGCCCGCTTTACCGGCGATGTCTCTCTGTCCTCCCGGCCGATGGAACGCGTGCTGGCACCCTTGCGCCTGATGGGCGTGACCACCAGCGCAGCGGACGGCGGACGCCTGCCGGTCACGCTCAACGGCTCTGCCCGGCTGAACGCGATTCGCTACACCCCGCCTGTCGCATCTGCGCAGGTGAAAAGCGCCATATTGCTGGCAGGTCTCGGCGCGGAGGGCGAAACAGTCGTCATCGAGCCGGAGGCCACGCGCGCCCATACCGAGACACTGGCGCCCCTGTTTGGCGCAGATATGTCCATGGAGCGTGATGGTGCGGGCCTGATTGCGCGCGTGCGCGGCGGCAAGGCGCTGCACAGCGCCGATATGCATGTGCCGGGCGATCCCTCCTCTGCCGCCTTCCCGCTGGCAGCAGGGCTGGTGGCCGGCACTGGCCCTGTCAGTGTGACGGGCGTGATGACCAATCCGGCCCGCTTCGGGCTCTACGAGGTGCTAAAAACAATGGGCGCGGACATGACCATAACCCCCGCCGGCACCCGCGCGGGCGAGGCACTCGCCGATATTACCGTGCGGCCAGGCGCTCTGAAGGGCGTCGAGGTGCCGCCCGAAATCGCGCCCTCCATGATCGATGAATACCCGATCCTCGCTGTCATCGCGGCATTCGCACAAGGCGTGACACATATGACGGGCCTCGCGGAACTCAGGGCCAAGGAAAGCGACCGGCTGGCAGCCTCTGCCGCGCTGCTGGCCGCCAATGGCGTGAAGGTGGAGCTGGGCGAGGACAGCCTGACGGTTCATGGCATGGGACCGGGCGGGGTGCCGGGCGGCGGGCTCGTCAAGACGCTGCACGATCACCGCCTCGCCATGGCCGGGCTGGTGCTGGGCCTTGGCGCAAAAGAGCCGGTGACGGTCGATGACGTAGCAATGATCGCGACCTCCTATCCCGGCTTTTTTGATGACATGGCCGCGCTCGGCGCGGACATCGGATAAGCGGAGCCGCACATTCACCGCTTCCCTCCCCTGTCCTGACGCTCTAGATCAGGCTCCTCACCTTTCCAGCGCGCGAATGAGCCCATGACCCAGCCCAACGCCTTTTCCCACTATCCCGATGCCAACGGCCTCTTTGGCGAGTATGGCGGGCGCTTTGTCGCCGAGACGCTGATGCCGAACGTGCTGGCGCTGGAAAAGGCCTATGCGAAATGGAAGGACGATCCGGCCTTCGTGAAGGAGCTGGAGGAATTCGCGCGCGATTTCGTCGGCCGCCCGAGCCCGCTCTATTTCGCCGAACGTCTGACCGAAGAGTTTGGCGGAGCGCAGATCTGGTTCAAGCGCGACGAGCTCAATCATACCGGCGCACACAAGATCAATAATTGCCTCGGCCAGGTGCTGCTCGCCCGCCTGATGGGCAAGACGCGCATCATCGCAGAGACCGGCGCAGGCCAGCATGGCGTCGCGACCGCCACCGTGGCGGCCCGCTTTGGCCTGCCGTGCGAGGTTTATATGGGCGCCACGGACGTGGAGCGGCAGAAACCCAACGTCTTCCGCATGAAGCTCCTCGGCGCGAAGGTCCACGCCGTCACATCGGGGCGCGGCACCCTGAAAGACGCGATGAACGAGGCCTTGCGTGACTGGGTGACCAACCCGGATGACACGTTTTACGTGATCGGCACGGTCGCTGGCCCGCACCCCTATCCGATGATGGTACGCGATTTTCAAAGCGTGATCGGCCGCGAGGCGCGCGCCCAGATGCTCGAGCGCATTGGCCGCCTGCCCGACGCCGCTGTTGCCTGTATTGGCGGCGGATCGAACGCGATGGGGCTGTTTTACCCCTTCCTGGAAGACGAGACCGTACGCCTGATCGGTGTCGAGGCCGCCGGCAAGGGCGTCGATACGCCCGACCACGCGGCCAGCCTCAATGGCGGCAAGCCCGGCATTCTCCATGGCAATCGCACCTACCTCTTGCAGGACGAGGACGGCCAGATCGTGGAGGGCCACTCCATCTCGGCCGGTCTCGACTATCCCGGTATCGGGCCGGAGCACGCCTTCCTGCACGATGTGGGGCGCGCCGAATACCGCCACGCCACCGACGCCGAGGCGCTGGACATGTTCCAGCTCTGCTCAAAGCTTGAAGGCATCATCCCGGCGCTGGAACCCGCCCACGCGCTCGCCCGCGTGCGTGACCTCGCCAAGGAACTGGGGCCCGATGGCGTGATCCTGATGAATATGTGCGGACGCGGCGACAAGGACGTGTTCTCTGTCGCGGGGGCCTTGGGGGTGGAGCTGTAACGATGACCCTTGAATGTAACGACATTTGTAGTTACATTTGATGGAGTTCGAATGGGACGAGGCGAAGAACCGCGCCAATCTGGAAAAGCACGGCATCAGCTTTGACCGGGCGGTGCTAGTGTTTGAAGGCGACTACGTCACCACGCAGGCCCGTCTTATGCCTGATGGTGAAGTGCGCCAGAAAACAATCGGCATGTTGGATGACCTGCTGATGGTTAGCGTCATCCACACCGACCGGGAAGGCGTCACACGCCTTATCTCCGCCCGTCCGGCAAAGCGTAACGAGAGGGCATTTTACCATGGGACGCACCGTCCGCGTGAAACTTGAAGACCTGCCACCGCTGACGCAAGCGGATCGCGAGCGGCTACGTCGTCTTGCCGAACTCCCCGACGACGAGATCGATACCTCTGACATTCCCGAATGGACCGAGGAGGAGTTCGCCAACGCAGTCTGGCATACCGGCCATGGCAAGCAGCAGGTGACGGTGCGGCTGGACAAGGATGTGCTCGCCTTCTTCAAAAAGGGCGGGCGCGGCTATCAGACACGCATCAATGCCGTCCTGCGCGCCTTCATGGAGGCTAAGCGCAAGACTCCGGCGGAATAGTTTTCTGGCTTTCGTGCAATTTTGGAGAAACCGGTTTGTTGATCAGCTTGCTGGCCGCGCTCGGCCTCATCACAGCCCAGCCGGTCATCATGCCGGACAGTCTCGCCCTGCCAGCACCTCAAGGACTGAGCGTCCCCGACAGTTGCGAGTCCCCTGTGCTTGAGCAGATGGCGCCTGGGGCCGTTTTCGACCCTTCGGGAGGATACTGTTTCGCCGTGGATATGGAGCGCTACCATCTCGCGTTGGAAGAGCTTGATGCGGCCCTGGACGAGGCCGGTTTTGACCTTTCAAATCGTCAGGCGCAGATGGTCAGCGCCTATACCCGGCGCAATCCGCCTTCCGGGTGCCGGCAGAATCTTCTGGTGTTCGTTGCGCCTCCAGCTAGCGGGGCGGTACGCGCTTCTTCACAGCCTGACCTGCGGCCGTTTGATGGTGAGGGCGTAGTTCTTTTCGCGCCGATCTTCTCCGAGGGCTGCGAATTATCGCGCGGCTAGCAGGCTGACGCCCCTTGCCGATCAGGCACAAAACGTTATTCAGACCCCGGACCGCTCTGCCAGAGCGTCCGGGTTTCATCTGGGAAGCTTAAAGCAGCCATGACACGTCTTTCCGACACGTTTGCGCGCCTGAAATCTGACGGGCAAGCCGGGTTCGTCGCCTATGTGATGGCGGGTGATCCCGATGCCGCCACAACGCTGAAAGTCATGCACGGGCTTGCCGAAGCCGGAGCCGATGTGATCGAGCTCGGCGCCCCCTTCACCGATCCGATGGCCGATGGCCCGCCCATCCAGCGCGCGGCGCTGCGGGCGCTCGATAGCGGCATGACGCTTCGCGGCGTGCTGCAGCTGATCGCGGACTTCCGCAAGACCAATGCGGCGACGCCTGTCGTGATCATGGGTTATGCGAACCCCTTCCACGCCTTTGGCTATCAGGCGTTTGTCGATGCGGCTTCGGCGGCGGGCGCGGACGGCGTGATCTGCGTGGACCTGCCGCCCGAAGAAGACGCGCCGCTTCGCGAGCCGATGGAGCGCGCTGGCCTCTCCCTTATCCGCCTCGCTACCCCCACCACCGACGATGACCGCCTGCCGCAAGTGGTGAAAAATACCTCCGGCTTTGTCTATTACGTCTCCACCACAGGCGTAACCGGGGCCGGTATCGGCCAGACGGCTGTGGTCTCAGGGGCGGTGGACCGGGTGCGCAAGGCGTCCGGACTGCCGGTCGCGGTGGGCTTTGGCGTAAAGACGCCAGAGCGCGCCGCAGAGATCGCGAAAGTGGCCGATGCGGTAGTCGTCGGCTCGGCGATTGTGGACGCGCTGGCGGATGGCGGCGTCGCAGGCGCGGTCAAACTGGCCAAAGAACTGGCGCAAGCAACGCATAATGCGCGATAATCGCGACAACAGGCAGCCTGGGACAACTCAATGAACTGGCTTTCCAAGCTTACCCCTCCGGGTGTTTCGCGCATGTTCGACAAGCGCGACACGCCGGAAAATCTCTGGATGAAATGCCCGGTCTCGGGCGAGATGGTGTTCCACAAGGACCTTGAAGCAGCCCTGCATGTCACGCCGGCGGGCCATCATGTGCGCATCGGGCCGGACGTGCGCCTGCGCTACACGTTCGACGCCACCTGGGAGGAGATCGCCCTTCCCGAAGTTCCCAAGGACCCGCTGAAATTCCGCGACGACAAGCCCTATGCCTCGCGCCTTGCCGCCGCCCGCAAGAAGACGGGCCGCGAGGACGCCATGGTAATCTCGGTGGGCCGTATTCAGGGCATCGAGACGACCGTGCTGGTGCAGGACTTCTCCTTCATGGGCGGGTCGCTGGGCATGGCCGCTGGCGAATCCTTCCTCAAAGCCGCCGAGACCGCAGTGGAGCGCCGCACGCCTCTGGTCGTGTTCACGGCTGCTGGCGGCGCACGCATGCAGGAGGGCTGCCTCTCCCTGATGCAGATGCCGCGCACGACCATTGGCGTGGAAATGCTGCGTGAAGCCAAGCTGCCTTACGTGGTGGTACTGACCGACCCCACGACAGGCGGCGTCACCGCCTCCTACGCCATGCTGGGCGATGTGCATCTGGCCGAGCCCGGCGCATTGATCGGCTTTGCCGGTCAGCGCGTGATCGAGCAGACGATCCGTGAAAAACTGCCCGAAGGCTTCCAGCGCGCCGAATACCTGCTGGAAAAGGGCATGGTGGACCGCGTCGTCCACCGGCGTGATCTGCCGCGCGTGCTGGGCAATGTGCTGCGCACGCTGATGAAGCGGCCCGCAGCCACCGCCAACGTGCCTGCGCCCGCCGCCTGATCCGATGAGCATCGCTGACGCGCTGGCCCGGCTTGCCAATCTGCACCCGGCCAGCATGGATCTGTCGCTGGAGCGGCTAGCGCGCCTGCTGGACGCTCTGGGCAAGCCGCAAGACTGCCTCCCCTCCACCATCCATATCGCCGGTACGAACGGCAAAGGCTCCAGCGCGGCCTTCCTGAAAGCCATCTGCGAGGCCGCGGGCGAGCGCGTGCATGTCTACACATCGCCGCATCTGGTGCGCTTCAACGAACGCATCGTGCTGGCAGGCGCAGAGGTGGACGACGCCCCCCTTCTGGCAGCGCTGGAGCGGGTTGAAGTAGCCAATGCCGGTCAGCCGCTCACCTTCTTTGAGGCAACCACGGCCGCCGCCTTTATTCTCTTCAGCGAGACGCAGGCCGACCGGCTGATACTGGAAGTAGGCCTTGGCGGGCGGCTGGACGCCACCAATGTCATCACCAGTCCCGCCATCACCCTCATCACCCCGGTCAGTTTCGATCATCAGACGTATCTGGGTGATACTCTGGAGAAGATCGCGGGCGAGAAGGCCGGTATCCTGAAACGCGGCGTGCCGTGCGTGGTCGGGCCGCAGGCCGATGAGGCATTGATGGCCATCGAACGGGCCGCCATGCGCCTGAGCGCGCCGCTGACCCTGCATGAGCGCGATTACCGCGCCTATGTGGAGCACGACCGGCTTGTCTATGAGGAAGAGAACCTCGTCTGGGATTTGCCGCTGCCCGGCCTTTTCGGATCACACCAGACGGCCAATGCTGCAGGCGCCATCGCGATTGCCCGCAAGCTCGGCCTGTCTGAGGAGGCCGTACGCGAAGGCCTGTCAAAGGCGCGCTGGCGCGCGCGCATGCAGCGCCTCACCAGCGGGCCGCTCGCCGATATAGCCAGAGCCGGCGAGGCCGAGTTGTGGCTGGATGGCGGACATAATCCGGCCGCCGGCGAGGTGCTGGCTCAAGCCATGGGCGAGCTGGAATCGCGCGAGGAGCGTCCGCTTGTACTGATCTGCGGCTTCTCCGCCGGGCGGGATGCATCAGCCTTCCTCAAACCGTTTGCGGGGCTCGCCGGGCTTGTCATCACCGTGTCTGGCTTTGCCGCGCGTGAAGGTGCGATGAGCGCGCAGGAGGCCGCCGAAGCCGCGCGCAAGGCGGGCCATATGGTGCAGACCAGTGCGGGCCTGATCGAAGCGCTGACCGATGCCTGTCACATCGTGGAGCGCCCGCGCGTGGTTATTTGCGGTTCGCTTTATCTGGCGGGCCACGCCTTGAGTCTGGGCGGGGACGCGCCCCTCGTCACACCGGGATGACAGAATTTCTGAGGTCAATAGAAACAATCCATTGTGCGGAGCGTTATTAAAGCCATATCCTTATAGCGATCCTGCAAGGAAACCGCGCCATGGCCGAATTTTTCAGAATGCTCCTGCACCGGCACGACCGGCTGGAGAATGGCCGTCCGTCTGCGCCCGGCTTCCTCGCCCTGTTCCGCCCGTCGCGCAACACGGCCAAGGCCGTCACCTACGCCATCATGCACCTTGTCGTGGCGATGTCTGTTGCGTTCCTTCTGACCTGGAACTGGCGCGCCGCGCTGGCTATCGGCCTGATTGAACCGGCCGTGCAGACGGTCGCCTATTACTTCCATGAGAAGGCCTGGGCGAAGGCGGAAAAGCGCCGTCAGGAACGGCTCGCCGAAGCCTCCTGAGCGCTCTCAAGCGTTGATTCCAGAGAGGGGCACCAGCCGCCGCGCGCATTGTAGGGCGTGGCAAGACCTGCCTCTAGCAGCACAGACCCGAGATCACGCCCGTCGGGCAGGTCCATCGCGGCAATCACACGCCCCGCAAAACTGCCCAGCTGCACATTGCGGATGGCAACACGCCCCCCCGGCTGGCCTTCGGGCGTCAGCAAATTTTCGACAAACGCCTTGGCCCTGTGTCCGGCCTCGCGCTCTGCCTCACATTGTACCCGGCGGATTTCCGGCGCATCCACATCGGCCAGCCGCACCCGCGTCTCCACGCTATGACCCGGCCAGATAAAGGCACGCACCTCGATCGTATCGCCGTCGATCACGCGCAGTATCTCGGCCTCCAGCGGACCGGGAATGACTTGCTGGGCCGCCGCCATGGGCGCGGCAAGAATGCTTAACAAAGTGATAATAATCCGCATCATGTCACAATAGCGGAATATATTCCTGCCGCCAAGCGTGAGGCGCTATTCGAGCTGCTTCAGCCCCTTCAAGTCGTCATTCCCGCGCAGGCGGGAATCCAGCTTTTCTGTCCAGACCTTAGCCCCGCAGCTCTGGATGCCCGCCTGCGCGGGCAGGACGACGACGAAGGCAGGTGGACAACAGGAGAGAACGGCCCGGTTTACGCCAGGAAAACCCGACAGAACTTCCCCACTTATCCCACCCCTTCGACAGCGCGCTTATACTGCGTGTCCCGGTTCGAGGGATGGCTGAGGTTCGCGACGCGGCTGAAAAACGATCCGGGAGCAGGCTGAAACGGCCTGCCGCTCCAGGTGTCCGGCGCGAGGAACTGACGAGATCTTCGCAAAAGCCGGTTCACTGTGCCGCATGGCGCTTAATGGGGTTACGGCAATGGCATTCATGCCCTGCAAGCAGCGGATGGCCCTTGAAACCGGGCATGAGACTTCCGCCTTGAGAGTAAAACCCTTCCGCCCGGCATCCGGGCTATCCGCTGCGCCATCCCGCCCCTTGCCGGAAAGTCCGGTGAGGCGAAAGCCGCGCGCCCAAACCGTCTAAAAATCGTGGGCGATGCCGCCTTTTTCCCAGTCGCCATAGCGGGTGGGTTCAGGCCCTTTGCGCCCGCCCAGCTCTTCAGGCAAAGCCTCTTGCGCGTCAGCCGCCTTGCGGCGCGCCTCGGCCTCGGCCAGGGCGCGCTGTGCAGCAGCGCTCAAGGGGCGCTTGGCATCTTGTGAAGTGTCATCGCTCATACCAGATATTTAGGCGCAGCAGGCGGCAAGTGCCAGCCTGCAACCATCCATCCCGCAGTTGAAGACAAGGGAACTCCCATGACAGCCAATACGCTGCGCACTTTCATCCTGCTCGCCGCCCTGACCGGGCTGTTCGGCGCGGTCGGCTATCTGATTGGCGGGCCGGGCGGGGCGGCAATAGCGCTGGTGATTGCAGGCGCGCTGAACGTGATGGCCTGGTGGAATTCCGACAAGATGGTGCTGCGCATGCATGGCGCGCGCGAGATCACGCCCGATGAGCGCGACCCGGGCCTTCGCCGCTATGCACAGGACACGATCACACTGGCCGACAGGGCGGGCATGCCACGCCCGCGCGTCTATGTGATCGATACCCCCCAGCCCAATGCCTTTGCCACCGGGCGCGACCCCAACAATGCCGCTGTTGCCGCCACGACGGGGCTTCTCTCCCGCCTCACGCGCGAGGAAGTCGCCGGGGTAATGGCCCATGAGCTCGCCCATGTGAAAAACCGCGACACGCTGACCATGACAGTCACCGCAACGCTGGCCGGGGCGATCGGCTTTCTGGCCAACTTTGCGCTCTTCTTTGGCGGCGGGCGTGACCGGGGCGGGTTGATCGGCGCGATTGCACTGGCGATCTTTGCGCCCATGGCGGCCGGACTTGTTCAGATGGCCATATCGCGCTCGCGCGAATACGAGGCCGACCGGGTCGGCGCCGAGATCGCCGGCAACCCGATGTCTCTCGCCGCAGCGCTGGAAAAGATCGAGCGCGGCGCACGCACCACGCTGAACCCGGCTGCCGAGCGCAATCCGGCGACCGCGCATATGTTCATCATCAATCCGCTGAACGGCCAGGGCGCCGACAATCTGTTCTCCACCCATCCCTCAACGGCCAACCGTATTGCCCGCCTGCGCCAGATGGCCGGTGCCGGACGCTATCCCGGCGGGCCTTGGGGCGAGGAAGGACCGTGGTCGCGCGGACCGTCGCAACCTCCATCCGGCGGCCATGGCGGTCCGTGGGGCTAGGGCAAACGAAAAGAGCCGCTCTGATGAGCGGCTCTTCGGGCAGAAATAGCGGCGGGACTCGCCGTCCCTGCCCTGGTGTGCCGGACCCCCCGCCAGTCCGCCTCCGGGGATTGGGCGGGGAGGAGGCGGGTGGCGGAGGGCCAGGCCGGTGTCAGGAACTAGGCCCTATTTCCAGGGTTCGTTCTCGTCACCGTCTTCTTCAAGCGCGTCGGCTTGCTCTTCATTGAGCTCGTCGGTGATGTCGTCAGCATCGGCATCGCTGTCATAGTCGACATCATCGCGGTCAAAGGCCGCATCCGGCACGCTGTACTCGTCGGCAGCGCTCTCATCGCGCTCTTCATCGCCGTACTCGTCCTTGTCGTCATCGTCGTCGAGCGACTTTTCGAGGGACGGCTCGTACGGGTCAGCCGGGACTTCTTCCAGATCGACCGGGTCTTCACTGGCCATCGGATCGTCCTGCAGCGGATCGTCCGTCATCGGGTCAGAGAACGGGTCGGGCTGGGTGTCGCCCTGGGTGGCAACGCGCCACGCGGCATACTCGTCCTCGTCCAGACCACCATCGAGATCCACGTCATAGAGCGTAAACTCGGCTTCGGTCGTTGCCGGATCAATGGCCTGAATTTCTTCAAGGCTCACGCGGCCATCACCATCGGTATCAGCGTCCTCAAACGGAACCGCGAGAGCCATGCCGGCCAGCGCGAGAGCCGAAACGCCAGAAATCAGAAACGTCTTCATGTCTGTCATTCCTCTGTTGCGCCGGTCCGTCGAAGCGGGGGAAGCGGGGGCAGACCGGCCAGACATGGGATCAATGCGGTGGCCATCTGAATCGTTCCCCGGCCCGATGCATAAAAAATGCAGCAAAAAGCCCCGGCCAAGGCTGGCCGAGGATTTTTATTTTAATTTCAGCCTGTTAGAAAAAGCGCGTTAGTTGGCTCAACCCACCGGGGCCGGCGTCTGGAATGTAGACGTACAGGCGTCCGTGAGGCGCCACTGCCCGTCAATCAGCCGGAAATGGCAGCGCGCATGATCGCGGGCGGGGCTGCCGAGCCTCGCCTCGGTCACACCTTCCGGATTGAGGGTCTGGAAGCGTCCGTTCGGGAAGACATAGGAAATCCGCTCGCTCGACGACACGCTCTGCTCGTATACGCAAAGCGGCGGCTGCATCAGCACGGTGCGCACTGAGTAATCGCCCATGCGCTGGCCGAAAATCTGGTGGCGCAGGGCCGGGTCCTCACCGCGCAGCCGTTCGGCAAGCGCGGCGCTTTCGGGCGGCAGGCTGTCGGCAAGTCCACCCGCATGACCGGCAACGATCTGGCCGAATGCCATGCGCTCAGCGGCGTCCGCCTCACGGCAGGTGGGCGAGGTCGTGGCGCAAGCGCTGATGGCTAGGCCGGAAATGGTTGCAGCAAGGGCGAGGCGTTTCATGAGACTGCTATGGCTCCGTTCGCGGGTGGCGCTGACAATGCCTCAGCCAGCGGCCTTCGCCAAGCGCGCCTTGGCACTGCTGCGATAATTTAGCATTCCCCCGCCATCGCATCGATCCAGGCAGCAACGAGGGCCAGACCTTCACGATGCGCCACGCTGCGGCCCAGCTCCGGCATCATGGCGTCGGGCCGCGTCGTTTCCATGCGGAAAGTGAAGATGGAGGCGTGGCTGTCGCCCGGCACGATGGAATAGAGCCGGTTGCCGGTTCCGCGCCCGGCCGCAATCGGCGGTTTGCATACGCCAAAGGCCGGCCCCACCGGGTCAGACGGCTCCAGGTAAAGCCCGGAGGTGCGCGCATGTCCCGTGCGCGAATGGCAGTGTGCGCAATTAATGTCGATATAGGCGCGTGCAGCGCTTTCCAGCGCCATGCCCGCCAATATTGTCTCGCCATGCCAGACAGTGCTGCGCGGTGCAGCATGGCTTTCGGGTCCGCCAGTCAGCAGCCCTGCCTCGCGCCAGTGGTCAAGCTGGTTCTGGCTCCCGTGAGCGTAAGGGTAATCGCCATTGAGATGACGGGCGCGCGGACCGATAGGGCGCACCTGACCGTCATTGGCATTGGTGATATGGCACTGCGCGCACTGGTTCACATCGGGTATCTGGTAGGTAAGGGCAGTCGAGCGCCCGCCAGCTTCCAGCAGCGTCAGATCGACAAAGGCACCGGCACGCGCAAGGCGCGTGGAGCGCTGATCCTCGTTCCAGGCATAGGGAATGGCCGCCCAGCCCTCCTCGCGCCGCACCAGAATGCGCGTCTCGATCACCCGTATGGCAGAAAGGTCCAGCGCCACCCCGTCAAAATGGGCGTTGGGGTCCAGCTCCAGCGCCACCGCGTCAAATGCCCCGCCGCCACGCGGATAGTAGAAGGTCTTGGTGATGACCGTGCCGACCGGAAACGCGAACGTATCGGTATCATGCCAGGCGGCAGGCTCTGCCCCTTCGGGGAGCCAGACCGTGCGCAGCTTCAGCGCATAGTCGGAGAACAGCGCCGTATTCATGCCATAGGGCACGACGCCTTCGGCGAGCACCAGACGCTCACCCTCGATGCGGAACTGGCCCCAGTCCTCCAGCCGCGCCGGATTGCCGCTGGTATGGAAGGCCGTATCAGCCTCCCACGCCGCCAGATCCACCGGCGCGCCCGCAGGCGGATCAGCGGCGTCGTTTCCGCACGCGGCCAGCAGGAACGCCGCCGCGAGAAGGGTGAGCGTGCGCGTCATGGAAACCGGCCTAGAAGGGCAGTTCCACCGCCGCGCGCGGCGGATGCGAGCAGGCATGCTCTGCCGTCACGATGCGCGGATTGCCATAGCCGCCGGGACCGTCGGCATTGAGCACTTCGGCGCCAGAGACGCACAGCCGCAGATCATCCGGCAATGACCCGTCCACCATCTTGGCCTCGTCCACATACCCGTCCCACAGCACATCCGGGATGCGGCCCGTAGGCCCGAACAGGGCGATGCGCAGAGCCTGCAGATCCATCCCGTCAGGATTATTGCCGCCGCCCTCGAACGTATTCCCATGGATGTGGATGCGCTCAGGATAGGGATCAAAATCGCTCTCTACGCCGAGCTCTGAAAACCCGGCCGAATGGAGCGAAGAGATAATCACATTGGCCGTGCGGTTGCGTGCCACGCGGTTGTTGAAAATCTCCACATCATCGTTGGAGTTGACCAGAATGCCTGTGCCGGCTGGCACATTGGCGACCGGCGTGCCGGCATGGCCGAAATTGCGCGTATTATTCTCATGGACATCATTGTCGAACACGCGCGTGCCATGGCCGGGCCGCGGCAGGTTGGGCATGTTGAAGACGAGAATCCCGCCCGTATTGTTGGTGGCCACATTGCCGTACACGTCAGCATCCATCGAGTTTTCGATCTCGATGCCCGCCACATTGTACTCGGCGCGGTTATTGCGCACGACGATATTGTCCGACTGGCCGACATAAATGCCCGCATCCGACGCGCCGATGGCCACCGATTCCTCGATCAGCACATTCGTGGTCAGAACCGGATAGATGCCGTAGGCGCCATTATCGGTGGAGACGCCCCGGGTCCATTCGGTGCGTACCCGGCGGATAATGACATTTTCAGAGCCGGTGATTTTCAGCGCATCGCCGATGGAGTCCTCAATGGCGAGGTCTTCAATGGTGAAATTGTTGGCGCTGGTGACAAGAAGGCCTTCCGCGCCCGCGCGCTGCTCGGCAAAGGAGAGGATCGTTTCGTCCATGCCCGCACCACGGATCGTTACGCCGTCCACATTCGCCAGTGAAAGCCCTCGCTCGATAACGAATACACCGGCCGGTATCTCGATCACGCTGCCGGGCGCGGCATCCAGCAGCGCCTCCATCAGCACATGCTGGTATTCACGGTCTGCGTCTGAAACATCGCGTGTCTGGCCGGTCTGCTGGCCACAGGCCTGCAGCACGATCAGCGCGGAAAAAGCCGCCAGCCCGGCGCGCCAGATAGCTGTCATGAAAATAGTCCTCCCCAGACTGTCATCGATACGCGTGTATCCGCGTTTCACTGAGTGATCAGTTTGCGAGTTTATTCCGGCAAAGGGAAGGGGGTCGTTGCCAGTTTGCGTGAAACCTAGTTCCACCAGCCAAAAACCAGCCCGCGAATGCTGTCAAAGCTCCACAGGCCGGCCAGCATGCCGGCAAGCGCGATCAGGAATATCCAGATGCGGTAGCGCCGTGTCAGCCGCCAGACACCGCGCACCGCGATGACGCTGGCGCGCCAGCCAGCGATGCGCACCGGCAGGCCGATGACCAGGCTGGTGACTAGCGCGACGGCAAATATCTGCACTTCGTAAGGAATGGCCGCCATGGCCCTGTTCCCGCAAGAAAGGCAGGCGGCGCTGGCTAGTTGCGGCCGCCTGACGGGTTGATCCGGTCGTCACGCATGATGCCGCCCCCGCCACCGGGGTCAGACGGTGCGCAATAGGGCCAGCTGCCAGTATTCTGCCCGCGCTCCGGGCAGACGGTCTCACCCGGCACGTTGGCGCACGCCGCCAGCAGGGCGAGTGTCGTGCAAAAGCCCGCAAGCAGGGCTGAGCGCCGTAAGCGTGGCGTCAAGGACATGATGAGCGGGCTCCCTCTGGCTGAGCGGATGATCACCCCTGCCCGGCGGGCTGGCAAGGTTTTTTGCACACCCTGTTACGGTTCACGGCACCTTAACGCTGTTGGCGTTAGCTGATGGCCGCCCAGTCATCAAGGCAGTGAGAGACCGTGACCCGCACCTCCATCCGCGTTCGCGTCGGCACCGGCCCGCGCCGCCCGAAGGGCTGGCTTGTGCTGGCACGCGCGCTCACCGCACTCGCGACAGTCGCGATCCTGCTGTCGGCCATGTATCTGGTGGCCCTTGCGCGCGACCTGCCCGACACCTCCTCGCTGGCCACGGCGCCGGCGGGCACCGCCATGACATTTCTCGACCGGCATGGCCGCGTCATCGCCCGGCGCGGGGACAGCGCTGGCACAACGATCAGCGCAGACAACCTGCCCGAACATCTCGTCGACGCCGTACTGGCCGTCGAGGACCGGCGCTTCTATCACCATTTCGGCATTGATCTGATCGGCACCACCCGCGCCGCGCTGGCAAATATGCGCGCCGGGCGCGTGGTGCAGGGCGGCTCGACCATTACCCAGCAGCTGGCGAAGAACCTGTTTCTGACACCCGACCGCACCTTCCGGCGCAAGGCGCAGGAAATGCTGCTCGCCTTCTGGCTGGAAACGCGTTTCACCAAGGACGAGATACTCGCCCTCTATCTGAACCGTGTCTATTTCGGCGCCGGGGCATGGGGCGCGGAAAACGCTTCGCGGCGCTATTTCGGACGCGGCCCGCATGAGCTGGATATTGGCGAGGCAGCGCTTCTGGCCGGACTCCTGAAAGCCCCCTCACGCTATTCCCCGGCGAGCGACACCACGCGCGCTGCCGTGCGGGCGACCGTTGTGCTTGATCTGATGCTGGCTACGGGCCGGATCACCGAGGAGGAACGGCTCGCCGCCGCCTCTGCGCCGATCCGTGTCTCGCGCGGCTCGTCCAGCCCCGGCGCGGGCTGGTTTGCCGATTTTGCCGCCAGCGAGGCGCGCACCCTGCTCGCCTTGCACGCCCCCTCATGGGAGGGCGATGTGGTGGTGCGCACCACGCTTGATGTGGATGCCCAGCGCGCCGCCGACAGCGCCCTGACGCGCGGTCTCGCCGATCCTGACATTGCGCGCGGCGCCGCCAATGGCGCCATTATCACGCTGGATGGCGCAGGCGGTGTCGCCGCCATGAGCGGCGGTACCGACTATGCCCGCTCACCCTTCAACCGCGCCACGTCGGCCCGCCGCCAGCCGGGTTCCGCCTTCAAGCCCTTCATCTACGCCTCCGCCTTCGAGGCCGGCTGGTCTCCCCTCGACCACATGATGGACGAGCCGGTCAGCTATGGCAGCTGGTCCCCGGCGAACTGGGAAAACCGCTATGAGGGCGAGATGACGCTGGAGCGCGCCTTTGCCCGCTCATCCAACTCCATCGCGGTCCAGCTGGCCGAAGCCACCGGGCGGGCCTATACGCTGCGCCTTGCGCGGCGCCTCGGCATTGAAAGCCCGATGGAGAACACGCACTCCCTGTCGCTCGGCGCCTATGAGGTGACGCCGCTGGAGCTGGCCCGCGCCTATGTGCCGTTCATGAATGGCGGGCGTGCGGTCGAGGCCCACGCCATCACCCGGCTTGAAACACCCTCCGGGGATGTCCTCTGGACGCGTGATACATCGCCCGGGCCGGTTGTTCTGGCAGACCGGGTCGTGCGCGAGATGGACCAGATATTTGCCGCTACCGTGCGCTATGGCACGGGCCGCTCGGCAGCTGTTCAGGGCCGCGAGGTGCGCGGCAAGACCGGCACCACCAACGGTTTCCGCGATGCCTGGTTTGCCGGCTGGACCGACGGCCTCGTGACGGTAGTCTGGACCGGCAATGACGATAACCGCTCCACCGAGGCAGGGTCAGGGGGCACAGGCCCGGCGCGCATTTTCGCCGCCATGATGACGGCTGCGCCTGTTATCGCCCTGCCGGAGGGCATGCCCCCGGCACCCGCTACAGATCCGGACCGGCTGGCCCGCCTTCTCAGTGCGCTTGAGGATGAAAACCTCGTCAGCACGGCCTATGAGGAAAGCGCCCCGCCTGCGCCGCCCGCCAGCGAGCCAGCTGATGATCCCATTGCCGGATTGCTCTCGCGCCTGCCACGGGACTGAGCGGCTAGCTCTGGCGCCATTGAGGCACTAGGCTGCAGCCCCTGCCCCGCTGCCAGCCTGAAAGCTCTTGCCATGTCCGTATTGCGTCTCCTGCCTTTGCTTTGTGTGCCTGTCCTGCTGCTCGCCGCCTGTGGCGACCGGCGTGATGACCGGGAGCCGCCCGCCACGCGCGTCACCTCTGGCGATGCTGCCGAGGCAGCCCGCATACTGGGGCTGGAAGAGCCGGGCCGGGCGGACTGGGAAAGCCGCGAATTTGCCAATGGCATCTTCCGCTTCGAGAACTTCACCCTGCTGCTGGCGCAAGTGGAGACAGAAGGCGGGGAAGACGCAGAAGACACGCTGGTAGAGAGCAGGCTGAACGCGGAGATCATGGAGATTGCCGCGCCGCGCCTTGAAGAGGATGTGGTCCGCTTTGACCGGCTGACGCTGGAAAATGCCGTGCTGACAGACCTGGAAGGCGGCGAAACCCGCTTTGAGCGCCTTGTCATTGACCGGCCCGGCCCGGCCCTGTCGCGCTCCATTGCGGCCTCGTTCACCGGCGACACGGAGGATCTGCCTGATCTGACCGGGAACCTCGCCGCCTACAGCTTCCGGGAAATGTCCCTGGCAGGCCTGTCTGTGTCCCTGCCGGAGGGAGACGGCACACTGCAGGCCGCTGATGTCACGCTGCGGGGGCTGGACGAGGCCGGGCTGGAACTGGCGCGCATTGAAAGCATCAGCTTTGACGGTCCCGCCACGCGCTTCGAGATTGAAAGCGCGCAGATGGACGCGGTTGGCGCGCGCTTCCTCGCCTCCCTGTTTGATGACGAGGCCGCGTCGCTGCTCCAGACGGCCATTTCCGGCAATCCGGCCGATTACTATCGCAGCCTCTCCGTGACAGGCCTGTCGGGCGTGGCGAGCGGCGTGGTCTATGAGATGGACAGCTTCAGCGCTGAAGTAACCCCCGAAGGCGAACGCCTGCGTACGCTGGCAAGCATGCCGGCTTTACGTCTCTCGGCTGAGCGCGGCAGCGATCCGGGCGAGCATGTGCGTAACGTGCTCGGCTTTCTCGGCTATGAGGAGGTGGTGCTGCGTTTCGAGACCGATACGATCTACGATCCGGTAACTGACACGCTTCAGACCCAGAACAATAACCGCTTTGTCTGGGAGGACGGGCTGACGCTCTCGGCGCAGCAGCAGATTTCCGGCGTGCAGGCCTATGGCGATGCTGTCGCCGCTGCCCGCGATAGCGGGGTCTCCGACCCTGAAGCACTGGCCGCGATGGAACGCCTCCTGCGCCTGCACCAGCTCGAAATCCGTCTGGAAGACCAGTCCCTGCTGGACCGCAGCTTTTCCGCCTATGCACTGATGAACGGCGTCACCCCGGCGCAGATGCGCGTACAGGCCTCCGCCCTCATTGGGCTGGGTCTCTCGGCCCTGCCAGCGGAGATCCCCCGCCCCTTCATCAATGCCATCGCACGGCCTCTGTCCGACTTTGTGCGCGATGGCGGCACGCTGGTCATCAGGCTTGACCCGCCAGAGCCGGTGCCGCTGACTGCGCTGGTCAGCCCGTCGGGCGAGTTTGACATTGACCGGCTCGGCCTTGCCGTCGACGTGGAACGGCCCGGACAGGACTAAGACACCCCCTTGGATCGCAGTGTCATCATTTTAAGCTCGCTGGTAGCGGGCAGCCGTGTTGGCGGCGGCGTCAGCGCCGCCGTGCTGACGCGCGCACGCTTCACACCCGAACACGTGCCGACCGTCATTTTCGGCCGCCATCCGGGCCTTGGCGCGCCCGGCGGCGGTGCCGTGCCGGATGCGGTCTTTGCGGGCGCGCTCGACGGCCTGCTGGCCCATGGCGCCCACATCCGCAGCAGCGCCATACTGACCGGCTATTTTGCCAGCGCAGAGCAGGTGCGCGCGGCCGCCCTCTTCATTGAGGCCGCCAAAGCGGCAAACCCCGGCATTTTCGTGCTGATCGACCCGATCTGCGGCGATGGCGTCGCCGATGGGACGGCAGACGGGCTTTATGTGAAGCGCGAAACGGCAGAGGCCATCGCCGCGCGGCTGGTCCCGCTGGCTGACCTCATCACCCCCAATGCGTTCGAGCTGGCCTTCCTGACAGGACGGCCGGTAACCGATACAGCTTCTGCCAGAACCGCCGCACACACGCTTGCAAAACCCGTCCTCGTCACCTCCGTGCCGGAGGGGACAGACCGGCTCGCGGTTCTGCTGACAGACGGCCAGACAAGCTGCTCTGCCAGCGTGGACCGGCTGGAGGGCGTGCCGCACGGTACAGGCGATCTGCTGGCCGCTCTGGCACTGGTGGCAAGGCTGGATGGCGATACCGGCAACGAACTCTGCCAGCACGTCACGCGGACCTGCGAACGGGTGATCCGCGCCAGCCTTGATGCCCGCAGCCATGATCTGCTGCTGGGCGCGCTTGAACACGCGAAGCCCGCCGGGCCGGTGCAGTCCTCCCGTCCAGTACTTGGCCTTGATGGCTGCAAGGCGGGCTGGGTCGGTGTTCTCCTGCGCGAAGGCGCACCGCCTGAACTGCACCTGTTCGCGACACTCACCGATGCGCTGGAAATGGCGGAACGCCCTGCCATCATCGCGATCGATATTCCGATCGGTTTTGAAGGCACGCCCAGCGGGCCGGGGCGCGAGTGCGAGCGTCTGGTGCGCAAGCTGCTGAAAGGCCGGGCTTCCAGCGTGTTCTCCTCGCCGCTCCGCGCTGCCCTCGCCGCCACCAGTCATGCAGAGGCCATCGCCCTGAACCGCTCCGCTGGCGGGCCGGGCCTGTCCGCGCAGAGCTTTGCGCTGTTTAAGAAACTCCGCGAAGTGGATGCCGCCCTCACCCCTGATATGAGCGCGCGCGTCTTCGAGACGCACCCGGAAGCCGGCTTTGCCCTGCTGAAGGGCGCGCCAATGGCGCACAACAAGAAGACGCCGGAGGGACGCGAAGAGCGCCTGGCCCTGCTCGCGCGTCATGGCATCGGGCCGCATCTGCTCGACCCGCACCCTTTCCCAAAAACCCGCTGTGCGCCCGATGATGTGCTGGACGCCGCCATGTGCGCGCTCACCGCCCGGCGCATCGCGAACGGTGAGGCGATGAGCCTGCCACCCGATCCGCCGCTGGACGCGTGCGGCCTGCCCATGCGCATTGTTCTGTGATCTGCTTGATCACGCCGCAAAGCCGCGCTACGGCCCTTCTTCATGAGCATCACGATACACGGACACGTCGCGCCCGGCTTTGAAGCCGTCGCCGACGCCATGCGCGCCAATTTCGAGACCGGTGACGAGATCGGCGCAGCCTTCGCCCTCTACGAGAAGGGTAAGAAGCGCGTCGATATATGGGCCGGTCATGCCGACCGCGCACGCAGCAAGGACTGGCAGGAGGATACCCTCATCCCGGTCTTCTCCACCGGCAAGGCGATCAGCGCGATTGTGGCCGCCTACGCCGTTGATCAGGGCTGGCTTACCTATGATACGAAACTGGCTGAGCTCTGGCCGGAATTTGCCGCGAACGGCAAAGAGGCCGTCAGTTTCGGCGATGCGCTCTCCCATCAGGCGGGCCTGCCGGGCTTCACTGAAGCCATCGAGCCGTCCGACTGGTTTAACCGCGAGTTGATCGAGGCGCGCCTTGCCGCCATGGCGCCGATGTGGCCGCTGGGAGAGGGCAGCGGCTATCACCCGATCACATTCGGCTTTCTGGCCGATGCCGCCATCCGCCGGGCTGACCGACAAGGCCGCACGATTGGCGGGCTGCTGCGCGAGGTCATCGCAGGCCCGCGCGGCATTGATGTCCATATCGGCCTGCCCGAAGCAGAACACGCACGCGCGGGCGAGCACGTGCTGCCACCCCGCCCGCCGCATCTGGGCAAGATGAACGCCGAGAAGCAGGCCGCCTTCCTGAAAGCCTGGTCTTCGCCCGGACGGCGCGGCGCAGCCGAGTGGCGCACAGCCGAATTTCCCGCCGCCAACGCCCACGCCACCGCCAGAGGGCTTGCCGAGCTGATGGGCGTGTTCGCAACCGGCGGGCTTTTGCGCGGTGAACGCCTGTTGAGCGAAGCGGTCGTGAACGAGGCGATGGAAATCCGCGTGGCGGGCGAAGACCGCGTCCTGCCCTTCGACATCGCGTTCGGGGCTGGCGTGAATGTGAACCGGGATCTGGGCTGGTTCGGGCCTGAGCCCCGCGCGGTCGGCCATTACGGGTTTGGCGGCTCATGCGCCTTTGCAGACCCGGTAACGGGTCTCTCTGGTGCCTATGTGATGAACCGGCAGATGGATGTGCTGGCGGGTGATCCGCGCGCGATAAGGCTCATTGAAGCGGCTTACTAGTTTTCTCCCCCCGTTCACGGGCGGGGTGAGAAGCGAAGCTTCGAACGCCCGAAGGACCGAGGGGGGATTTTGAAAAGAAAAGTTTCCCCCCTCCGTCTGGCAAGCCAGACACCTCCCCCGTAAACGGGGGAGGAAACCAAATTGCACCCTAATACGGCGTAATCCCCTTGGCCTGTGTACGCATTTCCGGCGCGACGCCGCTCTTGCCCTGCCGGGCGAGATAGTCATCGACCGCCCAGCGCACCGACGGGAATGCAAACTCGGCCTCCGGCAGATCATCGAGCGCGAAGAAGCGCACCTCCAGACTCTCCGGGCCAGGCCTGATCTCAGGCTCGACAAGCTGCGCGCGGAAGAAAATCTGCACCTGTGAAATCCGCGGAACGGAATAGACCCCGATCAGATCCTCAATGGCGATAACGGCAAACGCCTCCTCATACGCCTCGCGTTTTGCGGCCTCCTCCACGCTCTCGCCCTGCTCCATGAAGCCGGCGGGCAACGTCCAGAAGCCGGAGCGCGGTTCAATCGCCCGGCGGCACATCAATATCTCTCCCGCCGCGTTGAAGACCACCGATCCAGCGACGATTTTCGGATTCACATAATCGATGAATCCGCAGGTGGAGCAGACATTGCGGGTGCGGTTATCGCCTTCCGGGACAGTGCGTTCAAACTTGACGGGCTGGTCTGGCATGATGCTGCGCGGGCCTCCTGTTGGACTGCCTGACACCGCCCCTTTTCCGTATCAGGACGGAATTGACATTGAACCGTGACATTTCGCGTGTACTCTACCCGAAGCTCAGTCATCGGATGAAGAGGGCATTATGGGTGACAAGGCAGAATTCGATCTGGCCGCCTCGCCGGGCCAGCTCCTCCACCGCGCACAGCAGTTTGCCGCCGAGCGCTTCTCCGGGGCGACGGGCGGGGTGGAAATCACCCAGCGCCAGTTCGCGGTTTTAAGCGCGCTGAAAGAAGCTGACGGCCAGACCCAGACCCAGCTGGTCCAGCGCACGGGGATTGACCGCTCCACGCTGGCAGAGCTGGTTAGCCGCATGGCCACGCGCGGCCTTGTGGCACGCGAGAAAGCCCCCGGCGATGCACGCGCCAATGCGGTGAAACTGACCGATGAGGGCCGCGCCCTGCATCAGACCGCCGTTGATGGCGCCAAGGCTGCCGATGAGGCGATCCTGTCGGTGCTTGCCAAGAACAAGCGTGCCAATTTTGTTGATGCGCTGGTGCGCATTTCCCGCGCGCTCGACCCGGATGCCGGTCCAGACGCCAAGGACAAGGCGGCCAAGAAGGACGGCAAGGACAAAGACAAGAAGAAAAAGAAGAAAAAGAAGAAGTAGGCCTACCCGCTACGAAGCGCGCTAGCTGCCTGCCTCCGCCTCTCTCACCGCCGCATTCCAGACCGGCGCCAGACGTCTTTCCCAGATTTGCGGCGTGATCGCCCCGCGCCAGCGCGCGCGGATAATACCCTCTCCATCAATGATGAAGGTTTCCGGCGCTCCGGTGACGCCCAGCTCCAGCGCGGCGCGGCGCTCATGGTCCGCCGCCAGAGTCGTGAACGGATTACCCAGCCGGGCCAGGAAGGCGAGGCTGTTTTCCGGCCGGTCGGCATAGGTGATGCCGTGAATGGGAATGCCGCTCGCCGCCAGCTCTTCCAGCAGCGGGTGTTCCACAATGCAGGGCGCGCACCAGCTCGCCCAGAAATTCAGCAAGTAAGGCCCCTCGATTGTTTCGGGATCGAAATGGGCAAAGCCTGCACCAAATTCCGTGACGGGAAGCGCCGGCAGGGCCCGGCCCGTCATCGCATCGCCCGGCGTGCCTTCACGCCCGGTCAGCGCGATGGCAAAGACGGCCAGCAGCAGGGCTATGGCACCGAGTGGCGCCCAGAAGACGATGCGGCTCATGGCTGGCCGTCTCCGGACAGTTTCTGCCATTCACGCGCCATGGCCCGCTGAAGAAAGCTGAGCCAGATCAGGAACCCGATGCCGCCAGCGGTAAGGGCATAGCAGCTCCACACCCAGACCGCGTGGCCGCCCATGGAGAGAAATTCCGCCATTAGCTGTCCCCGCCTTCGATTTTGCGCCTTGCGCGCGCCTCGGCGCGCTTTGCCAGGCTCATATTGCGCACATTCATGAAGACGAGCGCGGTCATCAGCGCGGTAAACGCCAGCGCCATGACCAATAGCGGCCAGAGCTGGCTGGCATGAATGGTCGGGCCATCGAGCCGGATGACGCTGGCCGGCTGATGCAGCGTATTCCACCAGTCCACGGAGAATTTGATGACGGGCAGATTGATGAGCCCCGCCATGGCAAGGATCGCGCCTGCACGCGCGGCAAGGCGCTCATCCTCGATGGCGGCGCGCAGCGCCATATATCCAAGATACAGGAGGAACAGGACCAGCATGGAGGTGAGGCGCGCATCCCACTCCCACCACGTGCCCCACATGGGCCGGCCCCAGAGCGATCCGGTCGCGAGCGTCAGGAAGGCAAACACCGCCCCGATGGGCGCCAGCGCCTGCGCAGCGAGGTCTGCAATATTATGGCGCCAGATGAAGTAGACAAAGCTGGCGCCGCCAAGCCCCGCATAGGCCGCCATGGAGAGCCAGGCCGATGGCACGTGGACATACATGATGCGCACCGTATCGCCCTGCTGATAGTCCGGCGGGGAGAAGATCAGCGCCCAGGGCAGGCCGATGGCAAACAGGATCACCGCGCCCCAGCCGAACCACGGCACAAGGCGCGCCGCAAGACGCTCAAAACGCTCCGGATTGGCAAAGGCGCTCCACATGGGACTTCACCTAGTCTGAGGATCAATCATCTGCAAGCGGACGCTGCGCCGCACCTTTTGGTTTGTCCTCCCCCACTTCCGTGGGGGTTGGCCTTACAGGCCGCGCAGCGGCCTGAAAAGCGCGAACGCGCGCCCGCGACTTTTCGCGGAACATCGCAACGCGGATGCGTTGCGGAACTGAAAGAGGCATGGATCCCCCGGGATCGCTTCGCGACCGGAGGATGACACGAAACACCCTACTCCAGCCGCCCTCTCAAGGCCGCAGCCATCCCGAACGGAGCGAGCGCCAGCGCGGCGAGAGAAAACGCGCCCGCGAGCATCAGGTTCGCGCCTGCCAGCCCTGTCCCTTCCAGCGCGGCGCGGCCAGCACCGGCTACGAACACCAGCAGCGGCACCTGCAAGGGTGCGGCGATGAGCGCGATGAGAAGCCCGGAGCGCTTTACGCCTGCGGCCAGCGCGCCGGCAAAGCCGGACACCAGCGCAAGACCCGGCAAGGCGAGCACGAGACCGATGCTGAGCGCCGCTGCGCTGGATGCGTCCATGCCATAGGCCATGGCGGCGACAAACCCGATCAGGGGCGCAGGCCAGAGCACGGCGCTGACATAGGCCGCTGCCTTGATGGCCGAGAGGGCCGTCAGCGAGACTGGAGAGAGCGCGTAAAGCTCCAGCGTGCCATCGGAGAGATCATCGCCGAACAGGCGCTCTGCGCCCTGCAGGCTCGCCAGCAGGGCCGCAAAGGCGATAACGCCGGGGGCCGCCGCGCGCAAAATATCCGCGTCCGGGCCTATGGCCAGCGGCACCAGCGCCAGCGCGGCCAGCATGAAAGCGGCAGGCCCGGCCGGTCCGCCCCCGCCCGCAGCGGCCAGACGCCATTCGCGCACGAAGACAGCCAGAAGCGCACTCATGCCCCCATCTCCAGCATGCGCACATCGCTCCAGCCCAGATCAGCATGCGTGGCGGCAATGACCATCCCGCCCCTGGCCCGGAAATCGGCCACCAAAGTAGCGAGCAGCGCCTTGCCGTCATGGTCCAGCGGTGCCGCCGGCTCATCCATCAGCCAGAGCCGGGCTTTTGCATCCAGCGTCAGCCGCGCGATGGCAAGGCGGCGCTTCTGCCCGGCAGAAAGCTGGCCGCAGGCGCGAAAGACCAGTTTTGAAAGACCCATCGCGGCAAGCGCGCCCTCATGAGTGTCACGGCCATGCAGGCGGGCAGCAAAGCGCATGGCTTCACGCACCGTCTCGGCAGGTTTCAGCGCATCGCCATGCCCCAGATAGGCCAGAGGCGGGGCAGTGATGATACCCGCATCAGGCCGGACAAGGCCCGCAAGGGCGCGCAATAGCGTCGTCTTGCCGGTGCCATTCGGGCCTGTCAGCACCAGCGCCTCACCGGGTGCGAGCGTTAAGGTCAGATCACGCACCAGCACACGCCCGCCCCGCGACAGGGTGAGGTTCTGAACGCCAGGACTGGCGGTGATGTCGGGGGCGGGGACGCTCATCGCCAAGCCACTAGCGCAATATGGCCGGACACGCCAATGGGACATTGTGGCCTCAGGGCCGGTGAAATAGCGCCTTGATGCATTGCAGCGCACGGGAAGCAGGGCTAAAAGGCGCGCCAAGGACGGCTTTCGCGCCGGGTTGCCGACGATATGCGCAACCAGCGGGAAACCGTCTTCTCTTAAGCCTGACGAGCCGGATCGCGGGGCATCCCTCTCCCCGCACCATCGGCAGGGCAGACCCGCGACAAGGATATGACATGGCTTCTCTGGACAGCTTCAAGTGCCGCCGCGAAATGATCGTAGACGGCAAATCCTATCAGTATTTCGACCTGAAAGAGGCGGAAAAGAACGGCCTTACCGGCGCGTCGAAACTGCCCTACACGCTCAAAGTGCTGCTGGAGAACCTGCTGCGCTTTGAAGACGGCTCCACCGTTACCAAGGCCGATATTCAGGCCGTGGCCGAATGGGTGAAGACCGGCAAGTCCTCCCACGAGATCCAGTACCGCCCGGCGCGCGTGCTGATGCAGGATTTCACCGGCGTTCCGGCCGTTGTGGACCTGGCTGCCATGCGCGACGCCACCAAGGCGCTGGGTGGTGACCCGAAAAGCGTCAACCCGCTGGTGCCGGTTGATCTGGTCATCGACCACTCCGTCATGGTCGATGTGTTCGGCACCGCTGACAGCTTCAAGCTCAACGTGGAGCGCGAGTACGAGCGCAATGGCGAGCGCTACAAATTCCTCAAATGGGGCGCGAGCGCGTTTGACAATTTCCGCGTCGTCCCGCCCGGCACCGGCATCTGCCACCAGGTCAACCTCGAATACCTCGCCCAGACCGTCTGGACCAAGGATGAAGACGGCGTCACCTACGCCTTCCCGGACACGCTGGTGGGTACTGACAGCCACACCACCATGGTCAACGGCATGGCCGTTCTCGGCTGGGGCGTGGGCGGCATTGAGGCGGAAGCCGCCATGCTCGGCCAGCCTGTTTCCATGCTGATCCCCGAAGTCATCGGTTTCAAACTGACCGGCAAGCTGCCTGAAGGCGCGACCGCCACCGATCTGGTGCTCACCGTCGTGCAGATGCTGCGCAAGAAGGGCGTGGTCGGCAAATTCGTGGAATTCTACGGCGCGGGCATCGACAATCTGTCGCTGGAAGACGCCGCCACCATCGCCAACATGGCGCCTGAATACGGCGCGACCTGCGGCTTCTTCCCCGTTGATAACGAGACGATCGAGTATCTGGCCTCCACGGGCCGGGATGCCTCGCGCGTGAAGCTGGTCAAGGAATACTCGCGCGCTCAGGGCATGTTCCGCCCGGAACGCACTGACGAGCCGGTCTATACCGACACGCTGCATCTTGATCTGGCCTCTGTTGAGCCGTCGCTTGCCGGGCCGAAGCGCCCGCAGGACCGCGTGGCACTGAAAGACGCCGCTGACGAGTTCGCGCAAGTGCTCGACAGCGAATTTAAAAAGCTGGAAGACGGTGGCCGTCAGGTGCGCGTCGAGGGCGAGCAATACTCCGTCGGCCATGGCAGCGTCGTGATCGCGGCCATCACCTCCTGCACCAACACCTCCAACCCGTCCGTCATGCTGGGCGCAGGGCTTGTTGCCCGCAATGCGGTCAAGCGCGGGCTGAAAGTCCAGCCCTGGGTGAAAACCTCGCTGGCGCCGGGTTCACAGGTCGTCACCGACTACCTCGCCCGTGCCGGTCTGCAGGATGATCTCGATGCGCTCGGCTTCAATCTCGTCGGCTATGGCTGCACGACCTGTATCGGCAATTCCGGCCCGCTGCCTGAAAAGATCTCCAAGGCGATTGCCGAAGGCGATCTGGTGGCCTGCTCGGTCCTGTCGGGCAACCGCAACTTTGAAGGCCGGGTCAATCCGGACGTGCGCGCCAACTATCTGGCAAGCCCGCCTCTGGTCGTCGCCTATGCGCTCGCCGGCACGATGAATATCAACCTCACCGAAGACCCGATCGGCTATGACGACAATAACGAGCCGGTTTATCTGAAAGACATCTGGCCCAGCTCTGCCGAGATCGCCGAAGTGGTCCGCTCGGCCGTCACGCCGGATATGTTCGCCAGCCGCTATGCCGACGTCTTCAAGGGCGATGAGTACTGGCAGGGCATTGAGAGCGGTTCGGGCCTCACTTACGATTGGCCGGATTCCACCTATGTCGCCAACCCGCCCTTCTTTGAAGGCATGACGACGGATGTCACCCCGCCGTCAGACGTGAAGGATGCGCGCATTCTCGGCCTGTTTGGCGATTCCATCACCACCGACCACATCTCGCCGGCCGGCTCCATCAAGGCGGCAAGCCCGGCGGGCAAATGGCTGCAGACCAATGGCGTCGAACCGCTGGAGTTCAACTCCTACGGCGCTCGCCGGGGCCATCATGACGTGATGATGCGCGGCACGTTTGCCAATATCCGCATCAAGAACCAGATGGTGCCGGGCGTCGAAGGCGGTGTGACCATTCACCACCCGTCGGGTGAACAGATGCCCATCTATGACGCGGCCATGAAATACGCCGAGGAAAGCCGTCCGCTGGTCGTCTTTGGCGGCAAGGAATACGGCACCGGCTCCTCGCGTGACTGGGCGGCCAAAGGCACGCGCCTTCTGGGCGTGCGCGCCGTCATCACCGAGAGCTTTGAGCGTATCCACCGCTCCAACCTTATCGGCATGGGCGTGCTGCCGCTGGTCTTCAAGGACGGGCAGAGCTGGTCTTCGCTGGGACTGAAAGGCGATGAGACGGTAACGCTCGATGGCGTGTCGGCCATCACGCCGCGCGCCGATGTGAAGGCCGTCATCACCCATGCTGACGGTACCTCCAAGACGGTGACGCTGCGCGCCGCCATCGATACCGAGAACGAGCTCGACTACTTCAAAAACGGCGGCATATTGCACTACGTCCTGCGCCAGCGCGCCGCGGCGTAGGGAAGGGAACGCGCCCTTCCTTCGTCATTCCGGAAAGCCCGTCAGGGCTTATCCGGAACCCAGAGCTTGTATGTCGCTGGGTTCCGGGTCTGCGCTTCGCTCCGCCCGGAATGACGAGAAGAATGATACGGCCAACAACAAAAAAACCCCGGACGTTTCCGTCCGGGGTTTTTCTTTACTCAGGTCTGAAGTGCGGCCTTAGTCGGCCTCGCCCTCAGCGGCGATTTCCTCGCCGGTTTCCTGGTTCACGACCTTCATGGAAAGTTTCACCTTACCCCGGTCGTCAAAGCCCATCAGCTTCACCCATACAAGGTCGCCTTCCTTGACGACGTCGTTCGGGTGATTGACGCGCTCGGCTTTCAGTTGCGAGACGTGAACGAGGCCGTCACGCGCGCCGAAGAAGTTCACAAAGGCGCCAAAGTCCATGACCTTGACCACCTTGCCCTGATAGACCGCGCCCTGCTCCGGCTCGGCCGTCAGGGAGTGGATCCAGTCACGGGCCGCCTTGATCGATGCGGCATCAGACGAGGCGATCTTGATCGTGCCATCGTCTTCCACATTCACCTTGGCGCCGGTCTTCTCCACGATCTCGCGGATCACCTTGCCGCCTGTGCCGATGACGTCCCGGATCTTGTCGACCGGGATTTTCATCTGCTCGATGCGCGGCGCGGTGTCGGCCAGCTCGCCGCGGGCACCGGTAAGCGCCTTGTTCATCTCGGCAAGGATATGGGCGCGCCCGGCATGAGCCTGACTAAGGGCGGTTTCCATGATCTCCTTGGTGATGCCGGCGATCTTGATGTCCATCTGCAGCGAGGTGATGCCAACTTCGGTACCGGCCACCTTGAAGTCCATGTCGCCGAGATGATCCTCATCACCGAGAATATCGGAGAGAACGGCGATGCCTTCCGGGTCCTTGATAAGGCCCATGGCGATACCCGAAACCGGACGCTTGATCGGCACACCGGCATCCATCAGCGCGAGGGATGAACCACACACCGTCGCCATCGAGGACGAACCATTGGACTCGGTGATCTCCGAGACCAGACGGATCGTGTAGGGGAAGTCTTCCGCGCTCGGCAGAACCGCGCGCATGGCCCGCCAGGCCAGCTTGCCGTGGCCGATTTCGCGGCGGCCCGGAGCCAGGCGGAACGAGGTTTCACCGACCGAATAGGGCGGGAAGTTATAGTGGAGCATGAAGCGCTCCTTATACATCCCCGTCAGATCGTCGATCATCTGCTCGTCTTCACCGGTGCCGAGCGTGGCAACGCACAGCGCCTGCGTTTCACCGCGGGTGAAGAGGGCCGACCCGTGCGTGCGCGGCAGTATGCCCGCTTCCGACACGATGGCGCGCACATCATCCAGCTTGCGGCCATCAATGCGCTTGCCGGTCTTGATGATGCCGCCACGCACAACAGACGCTTCCACGTCTTTGAGCACGCCTTTGAGCACCGCCGGATCAACACCGTCCGGATTGGCTTCCGACAGGGCGAGCTCAGCAACGGCCTTTTCCTTCGCGGCGCCAAGCGCAGCATAGCGCTCGGTCTTGTCCTTGATGGTGTAGGCCTTGGCGATGTCCTTGCCGACGAGCTTCTGGACCTTGGCTTCCAGCGCGGAATGGTCTTCCGGCACGAAGTCCCACGGCTCCTTGGCGGCTTTTTCAGCCAGGCGGATGATCATGTCGATCACGGGCTGGAAAGCCTCGTGGCCGGCCATCACCGCGCCGAGCATGACCTCTTCGGTCAGTTCTTTCGCTTCGGACTCGACCATCATCACGGCGTCGCCCGTACCGGCGACAACCAGATCGAGATCGGACTCTTTCATCTCGTCAATGGTCGGGTTGATGACATAGCCGCCATCCTTGTAACCCACGCGCGCAGCGCCGATGGGGCCAAGGAAAGGCAGGCCGGACAGCACCAGCGCCGCCGACGCGCCGACCATGGCCACGATATCGGGATCGTTTTCCATGTCGTGCGACAGGACGGTCAGCATGACCTGCGTGTCGTTCTTGAAGCCTTTGGGGAAGAGCGGGCGGATCGGCCGGTCGATGAGGCGCGAGGTCAGCGTCTCCTTGTCGGTCGGGCGGCCTTCGCGCTTGAAGAAGCCACCGGGGATTTTCCCGGCTGCGAAGTATTTTTCCTGGTAGTTCACGGTCAGCGGGAAGAAGTCGATCCCGTCCTTGACCTGTTTCATCGCCACGGCGGTCGCGAGCACACTTGTCTCGCCGTAAGTGACCAGAACCGATCCGGTTGCCTGGCGGGCCATACGGCCGGTTTCAATGGTGAGCTGGCGTCCAGCCCAGTCGATCGTCTCTTTTTGAATATTGAACATGTTCTCTCGTACGTACGGACAGGGCCGTGACCATCACGGCCCCTAAGGAAACGCCGGTCACCAGAGGTGACCGGCGTTGAAGGGAAGCAGAGCCTAGCGGCGCAGGCCCAGCTTTGCGATCAGGATCCGGTAACGCGGTTCGTCAATCCGGGCCAGATAGTCAAGAAGGCGGCGGCGCTGGGAGACGAGCTTGAGCAGGCCCCGGCGCGAGTGGTTGTCCTTCTTGTGAGTCTTGAAATGCTCGGTGAGGTTGGCGATGCGCTCGGAGAGCACGGCCACCTGAACCTCCGGCGAGCCGGTGTCGTTGGCCTCACGGGCATATTCCTTGATGAGCGCAGCTTTGCGCTCTGCAGTGATCGACATATCTGTCATCTCCTCAGTGCCGGTCATTTCCGGCCTTGCCAGGGCACCGTCCAGCAAGGTCGGCAGTCATGCGCGCAGCTTATGGACGCAAAGTGTGCCGATAGCAAGGCATGTAAGGCGAATACACGCTCACATGCGCGCGAGGATCAGGCGCCGGACGGCACAAATACGCGCCACGGTGACAGCTTGCCCGCCTGCAGGTCGCCAATGGCAACCGGCTCATCGCCGTCCATGGCCAGCACCGAGCGCGAACAGTCCCGGTCACCGATCATCCGCTCACAGCGCAAGGCCCGCAGCGCCTCCACCCGGCGGGGCGGCACCACAATGGCCCGGCCCTGCCTCAAATAGGCCACCTGATCGGGGGTTATATCCAGTACCGGCAAATCGCTGGCCGCGGCGTGGACCGGCTCCAGTGCTTGCGCCTCGCGGCCCTCAGCTTTTAGCGCATCGAGATCAGCCAGCGTGATGGCGTCCGCAATATCAAACGGCCCGACCGCCACCCGGCGCAGCGCGGCGACATGGCCCTCCACGCCCAGCGCCGCCGCAATGTCGCGCACCAGAGAGCGCACATAGGTGCCTTTGCCGCAATGCATTTCCAGAACGGCAAGGTCTGCAGTCGGTGTATCGAGCAGGGATACCTCATCAATGCGCACCGTGCGCGCTTCCAGCTCCACAATCTCGCCGGCACGCGCCAGATCATAGGCGCGCGCGCCATCGACGCGAATAGCCGAGAAGGCGGGCGGTATCTGGTCTATCTGGCCGACAAAGCGCGGCAGGACAGCCTCGATGGCCGCGCGCGCAGGGCGTACATCGCTTTTCGCTGTCTCTTCGCCTTCGGCGTCCAGCGTGTCGGTGGAGACACCCCAGCGGATTGTGAAGCGGTAGGTTTTCATCCCGTCCTGCGCGAACGGCACCGTCTTGGTGGCCTCACCCAGCGCAATCGGCAAAAGGCCCGTCGCCAGCGGATCGAGCGTGCCGGCATGCCCGGCCTTGCGGGCATCGAAAATACGCCGCACCGCAGACACGGCCTGCGTCGAGGTCATCTCGGCGGGCTTGTCCAGCAAGACCCAGCCATCGACCGGATCACCCTTTTTCCTGCGTGCCATTTGCGAACGTTCCAGATTTTGAGTGAAGTGCCCAGCGGGTTTCTCCCCCCGTTCACGGGGGGAGTGCCGCGAAGCGGCGAGGGGGGGGTATATTGAAAAGAGTTCCCCCCTCCGGCCTTTCGGCCGTTCGGCGCTCTGCGCCTTACCCCCCGTAAACGGGGGAGGAAAACGGAGGATGATGTCAGCCTGAATTCCTAATCCAGATCGCGTTTCACATGAGGGCGTGAGAGCACCTCGTCCACATGGGCGGCCTCCTCGAAGCGGTCATCGGCTTCAAAGCGCAGCTTGGGCGTAAAGCGCAGATCGATACGGCGGGCCAGCTCGCGCTGGAGATAGCCAGATGCGTGATCGAGCGCCTTTGCCAGCTTCACCCGGTCAGCCTGGCCCATGGCCGCGACGAACACGGTCGCATGGCGCAGATCGGGGCTCATGCGCGCCTCTGTGACAGTCACCGGCACACCGGCCACGGCCGGATCATGGATCGCGCCCTCGGCGATAATGTCGGCCAGCGCACGGCGGACAAGCTCACCGGCACGCAGCTGCCTCTGGGATTGGGCTTTCATGGAAATGTCCTTTCATGCCTGAGCAGGCGGGCGGCACGGCCGGGATTGAACCGGCCGCGCCAGATTGCCAGCTGGCGTCAGAAAAGCGCTGTAGCAGAGTGGCAGATCAGAGCTTGCGCTCGATCTCCTCCACCGTGAAGCACTCGATCTGGTCACCCTTTTGCAGGTCCTGATAGCCGACAAAGCCCATGCCGCACTCGGTACCGGCACGCACTTCATTGACCTCGTCCTTGAAGCGCTTGAGCGTGGAGAGCTCGCCTTCATGGATGACGGTGTCATTGCGCAGCAGGCGCACACCGCAGCCGCGGCGCACCACGCCCTCGGTCACGCGGCAACCGGCCACCTTGCCAAGCTTGGTGATGTTGAAGACTTCCAGAATCTCGGCGTAACCGATGAAGGTTTCGCGTTTCTCCGGTGCCAGAAGGCCTTCCAGCGTCTTCCTCACATCGTCGATCACGTCGTAGATGATCGAGTAATAACGGATCTCGACCTTTTCCTGCTCGGCCAGATCGCGCGCCTGCTTGTTGGCGCGCACATTGAAGGCAAAGATCGGGGCGCCGGAGGCTTTCGCCAGCTGCACATCGGCCTCTGACACACCGCCCGGAGCCGCATGGATGACGCGGGCGCGTACTTCCTCATTGCCCACCTTCTCCAGCGCGCCGGTCAGCGCCTCGGCAGAACCTTGCACATCCGCCTTGATGAGGACGGGCAGTTCCTGCACCTCGTTCTGCTGCAGGCGGGCCATCATCTGTTCCAGCGATGTGCCACCGCCGCCCGTACCGCCCGATTTGTCGCGGCGCTGACGCATGCGGTAATCGACGATCTCGCGGGCACGCGCTTCGCTTTCCACTACCGAGAAGGCTTCGCCCGGCTCCGGCGCGCCATCAAGGCCGAGAATCTCGGCTGGCAATGACGGACCGGCTTCGCTCATCTGCGCGCCGCGCTCATTGGTCAGCGCGCGCACCTTGCCCCATTGAACACCGGCGACAACGATGTCGGCGCGTTTCAGCGTGCCGCGCTTGACCAGAACAGTGGCGACCGGGCCGCGGCCCTTATCGATCTGGCTCTCGATCACGATGCCTTCGGCAGAGCGGTCCGGATTGGCTTTGAGCTCCAGCATTTCTGCCTGCAGCGAAATCGCGTCGGTCAGCTCATCAAGACCGATCTTCTTCAGCGCCGAGACCGGCACGAACTGGACGTCACCGCCCATGGATTCGGTCACGATCTCGTGCTGCAGCAGCTCGTTGAGCACCTTGTCCGGCGTCGCATCGGGCTTGTCGATCTTGTTGACCGCCACAATCATCGGCACGCCGGCCGCCTTGGCGTGATTGATGGCTTCCGCCGTCTGCGGCATCACGCCGTCATCAGCGGCCACCACCAGGATCACAATATCGGTGGCTTGTGCGCCGCGGGCGCGCATCGCCGAGAAGGCGGCGTGGCCAGGCGTATCCAGGAAGGTGATCTTCTCGCCGGATTTCAGCTGCACCTGATAGGCGCCGATATGCTGGGTAATGCCGCCCGCTTCCCCGCCTGCCACGTCGGTAGAGCGCAGGGCATCGAGAAGCGAGGTCTTGCCGTGGTCAACGTGGCCCATAATGGTCACAACCGGCGGGCGCGGCTGCTTTGTCTCTTCAGCATCTTCTGCAGAGATGAAGCCTTCCTCCACGTCCGCGTCCGACACGCGCTTCACGCGGTGGCCAAACTCTTCAACGATCAGCTCGGCATCATCGGCGTCAAGGAAGTCCACAGCGCGGACCATCTGGCCCTGCTTCATCAGGAATTTCACCACATCGGCGGCGCGTTCCGCCATCCGGTTGGCCAGTTCCTGCACGGTGATGCTTTCCGGCACGACAACGTCGCGCGCAACTTTCTCGCGCTCGGTGCCGCCTTGCGTGCGGCGCTGCTTCTCGCGTTCACGGGCGCGGCGCATCGAGGCGAGTGAGCGCTGGCGCCCCTCATCGTCCTCGACGAGATTCTGGATGGTCAGGCGGCCCTTGTGGCGGCGCTCACCAGCATCCTTGGACCGTGACGGCGCAGCCTTGGCAGCCGGAGCCAGCTTCTTCTTGGCGCGGCCCTCATCATCCTCAACGTCACCGCCGCGTGCCTCGTCCTTGGCGCGGGCGTCCTTGTCGACGACCTTGCGCTGGGGCTTGGCCGTGTCGGGATCGACGGGAACAGGAATGTCAGCGGGATCAGGCGCTGCGGCCCGTTCGGCCTCGGCCTTCTTGCGGGCTTCGGCCTCCTTGCGGGCCTCTTCCTCGCGCCGGCGCTGGTCTTCGAGAGCCTTGCGGTCCTCTTCGGCCTTGCGGGCGTGCTCGGCCTCTTCAGCCTTCTTCTTCGCGTCGCGCTCTTCGGCCTCGGCCCGCGCACGCGCAATCGCCCGCTGGCGGCGGATCAGCTCTTCCTCGGAAAGCCCGAGCTGCTTGGCCTTGGCGGCCAGCGCTGCACGCGCCTTGTCAGCGTCGCTGGCAGCAGGCTTGCCAGCCGATGTACCGGCATCCTTGCCCGCAGGCGCACCTGAAGCGCCTGGAGCAATCCGCTTGCGTTTCTTCTCGACCACAACCGCCTTGGAGCGGCCGCGCGCAAAGCTCTGCTGCACGGTACCCGATCCGGTACGGGCGCCGAGGGTGAGGGGCTTGCGGCCCGAAGGATTGCGTTCGTCAGCGTCGCTCATAAACGTCTTTCATCGCGGCTCTGCATAAAAGGCCTGTCGAAGCACTGCGCCGCAGCAATGCTTACTGCCCTGTCCATCCGGCTCTGGCCAAAGGTCCGCTAAACTAGCGGTCCTGCCTGCCGTTTCAACTCTCTCGTGCCGGGCCGTCCGGCGTTTGCGGGCCTGTGGCCCTGAAACCGGCCAGCTTGCCCATCAACACTCCGAACGCCGCAGCCTCCGGTCCCGGTGACAGCACAAGATGCACCACACCGGAGCGCCCAAGCGCCGCGCCAAGTTCCCCGGCGCTGAAACACATCGCCACAGGAACACCCGGCGCTGCGCCATGCGCCAGCTGGTCCAGCTTGCGCCGCCCGTCCGCCGCGCCGTCACTGGCCTCGATGCGCCAGGCCGGCGGCAGCGATGCGGTGATGGCACCTCTGGAGCCATCATACCCCATTGCGAGCCGTCCTGCTCGCCTTGCGAGACCTAAAATTGACAGTGCCCGTGCGGCAAGCTGTCTTTCGATCTCGTCAGCAAGCCCCTCAGGCACCGTTACCGGCCCCTCGAAAGCCCGCTGAAAGGCCTTGCGCCTTATGGCGGTGGCAACCGCCTCCCGGCTGGCGCTGATCCAGGCCCCGCGTCCGGGCAGCTTGGCCGCAATATCCGGCACCACCATCCCGTCAGGACTGGCCGCCACACGGATCAGGCTGGCCTCGTGAGCGGTCTCACCGCTCGCGATGCAGCGCCGTGTCCGGGGCGTCTTCACGCGGGTTTCCCGTGCGCCGCGGCTCACTTGTCTTCGTCTTCCTCCGCCGTCTCAGCTTCCTCACCCGCATTGATGAGGGTTTCAAGATCCACGCCGAGGCGCTCGGCTTCCGCTTCCAGGGCGGCAAGGTCGAACTCGCCATCCTCGGCGAGCGCTTCCTCGACGGCCTCCTCAACGGCGTCCGCCTCTGCGTCCGCTTCGGCTTCTTCCGGTTCTTCGGCCGGCAGATCCTCTTCGGAAATCCACCCCGCCGCCACACGGGCCTTCATGATGAGGCGTTCAGCGTCGGCGGCCTCGATGTCAAAGCCATCAAGAATGCCCGGCTCACGCACGCGCTCGCCATCGCGGGTCTCGTACCAGCCACGCAGATCGTCCGGTGTCATGCCAGCCAGATCGTCGACCGTGAACACCTCGTTCTCGCCGAACTTCACCGCCATCGGCAGGGTGACGCCGTCAATCTCCAGAAGCGCGTCGTCCACGCCCAGCTCCTTGCGGCGCGCATCCTGCTCGGTAGCCCGCTTGTCGAGGAATTCGCGCGCGCGGGTCTGGATCTCTTCGGCCGTTTCGTCATCAAAGCCTTCAATGACGGCGATTTCGTCCAGCTCGACAAAGGCGAGGTCTTCCACATCGGTGAAGCCCTCTGTTGCCAGAAGCTGGGCAATGACCTCGTCCACATCAAGGGCTTCGATGAAGAGGGCCGTGCGCTCGGTGAACTCTTTCTGGCGGCGCTCGCTCTCTTCAACCTCGGTCAGAATGTCGATCGACCAGCCGGTCAGCTGGCTGGCAAGGCGCACATTCTGGCCCCGGCGGCCAATGGCCAGCGACAGCTGGTCATCAGGCACCACCACCTCGATGCGCTGGCTTTCCTCGTCCAGCACCACCTTGGCGACTTCCGCCGGCTGCAGCGCGTTGACGATGAAGGTCGCGGGATCCGGATTCCACGGAATGATGTCGATCTTCTCGCCCGCCAGCTCGTTGACGACCGCCTGCACGCGGCTGCCGCGCATGCCGACGCACGCGCCCACAGGGTCGATGGAGCTGTCATTGGAAATGACGGCGATCTTGGCGCGGCTGCCCGGATCACGCGCCACGCGGGGAATTTCGATAATGCCTTCATAGACTTCTGGCACTTCCTGCGCGAACAGGGCGGCCATGAAGTCCGGGTGTGCGCGCGACAGGAATATCTGCGGCCCGCGCACTTCGGTGCGCACATCGTAGATATAGGCGCGCACGCGGTCATTGGGCTGCAGCGCCTCGCGCGGGATCGCGTCATTGCGGCGGATAATGCCTTCGGCCTTGCCCAGATCGATAATCGCATTGCCGTATTCGACGCGCTTGACGATGCCGTTGATGATCTCGCCGATGCGGTCCTTGTACTCTTCGTACTGACGCTCGCGTTCGGCCTCGCGCACTTTCTGCGTGATCACCTGCTTGGCGGTCTGCGAAGCGACGCGGCCAAACTCGATCGGCGGCAGCTCTTCCTCGAACACGGTGCCAATCTCGGCATTCGGGTCCATTTTCTTAGCTTCTTCCAGGCTGATTTCCTGGGAGTCGTTCTCGACTTCCTCAACCACTGTGGTGTGGCGGGTCAGCTTCATCTCGCCGGTCTTGGGATGGATCGAGCAGCGTATGTCCAGCTCGCTGCCATAGCGCGAGCGGGCGGCTTTCTGGATCGCCTCCTCGATGGCGGCGAGCACCAGCGGCTCGTCAATCATCTTTTCCTGCGCAACCGCGCGGGCAATCTGCAGAAGTTCCAGCCTGTTGGCGCTGACCCCGATGGCCATGATGAGTATCCTGTTATCTGTTGGTCTTTGAGGTTTTGTCGGTTTGGGTATCGTCAGTCACGGTTTCGGCCCCGTCCGTCCAGACCGGGGCTTCCCCGCCGCGCCCTTTCAGGGACTCGGCAATCAGCGCATCGGTCAGCACAAGGCGGGCCTCGGCAATCCATTCAAACGGCAGCATGGCCGTCTCTTCCTCGCCCTCGAGGTCGATCAGCACGTTTTCGCCCTCGATCCCGGCCAGAAGCCCGCGGAACCGCTTGCGGTTCTCCACGAGCCGGTCGAGCTCGATCTTGGCTTCAAACCCGTCCCAGCGTTCAAAATGGGCGAGCATGGTCAGCGGGCGGTCAATGCCGGGCGAGGAGACTTCCAGCACATATTCGCCGGAAATCGGATCGTTCGTTTCAAACACTTCGGACAGGGCGCGCGACAGCTTCGCGCAATCTTCCACATCCATCGTGCCATCGGCCTTTTCCGCCATGATCTGCACGGTCTGGCGCTTGCCCGACAACACGCGGATGCGCACGATCTCATAGCCCATCGCGTCAGCGACCGGGTCCGCGAGCGCGGCAATGATCTCGTCCTGGCGGTTGCGTGTTCTCAAAGAGGGCTCCGAAGCGGCAAACTGGCCAAAAAAGGCAATGAAAAAGGCGGCCCCCGATGAGAGCCGCCCGATAGTGCCATCCGGCACATCGAACCTGATGAGCGCGCTTATACGCCTGTGGCGCGTCAAATGCAATGGGGATGGGCGGCTCCCCTTGACCCCTGCCCCGGCGTATGGCGCATTTGCCGCCATGGCCCTTCGTGTCTTTGCCGCCCTTCCCATACCTGACGAGATCGCCGAGCGGGTAAGCCCGCTTCTCAAAGGCGTGCCCGGCGCCAAATGGCGCCCGGAGGAGAACTTCCACATCACCCTCGCCTTCTATGGCGAGTGGCCAGAGGACAGAATCGCAGAGCTGGATCACGAGCTGTCCCTCATACGCATCGCGCCCTTTGACTTGCGCCTGAAAGGCACCGGCCATTTCGGCAAAGCCAGCCCCACCCAGCTCTGGCTGGGTGTGGAGGGCGGCGAACCGCTCGAACGCCTTGCCCGTCAGTGTCACCGCGCCGGGGTGAAGGCCGGGATGGACATGGAAAAGCGCAATTACACGCCGCACCTGACGGTCGCCTATCTCAACATGGCCGAGATTGTGAGGGTGCAGAGATTTGAAGAGCGGCTGAATCTGTGGGCGTCCGAACCCTTCCTGGCCGACCGCTTCCACCTCTATTCCAGCCATCAACGCGGGCGCGGCCCCAATGCCTACGAAATCGAGGCGGAATACCCGCTGGAGTCGTGAGGCTGGCAACACGCTGATCGTTTCGCCATGATGGCGCCTCAAGGAGGCGGGCATGAGTCTGACGGACAAGGAACGGGCAGTCTTGGCCAAAGCAGGTTTCAGCGCTGGTGTGATCCGGGCAGCGGACGATGAGGCCGGCAGATTTGTTTCCCTTCACATACGGCGGCTGTTCGCCAGCTTCTGGTTTCAAACCGGGGCCAGCATGGTTGTCGTGCTTGCAACCGCGCTGTTCGGCGCGCGTGCTTCAAACGGGTTCTTCGGTGCAGTCACAACCGGGCTGATAGTCGTCTTCCCCCTGCTGCTGGTTGTGACCATGTCGTGGCTGTCCGCCCGCCAGCTGCATCATGAGAGTCCGGAACGATGGGCGGCGCGCCAACTGGTCTTGCGCGTAGCCGGAGGCGGGGAAGGGGCACTCGAGAAACTGAAGCGCATGACCGCGCGGGCAGAAATGGCCAGCAGCACGCATGGCGCGCTGCGCCTGATCGCTGAAGGCGAGAAAAAGCCCCGTCAATCTGGCAAGCCGGACTGGACGGCACGCGCCATCATTGCCGGGCTGATCGTGGTGCCGATCCTGCTTGTCGTTGCTGTTCCGGCTATCCTCTCGCGTTTCGGCTCCTAACCCGCCAGCCTCTCCAGCGCCTTGCGCCAGCTATCGGGCAGGGAAACCGGGCGGCGGGTTTTACGGTCGACATAGACATGGGTGAAATGGCCCTCGGCGATGGCCTCCTCCCCGCCCTCGTGGAAAATCGCGATCTCGTAGCGCACCGAGGAATTGCCCAGCCGCCCCACGCGTATCCCCGCCTCCAGCCGGTCGGGGAAGGCCGCCGGCGCGTGATAGCGGCAGCCGGTTTCGACCACGAGGCCGATGGGATCGCCAGCGGCAATGTCCAGCAATCCTGCCTTCACCAGCCAGCGGTTCACCGCCGTATCGAAATAGGCGTAATAGGTGACATTGTTGATGTGGCCGTAGACATCATTATCCGCCCAGCGCGTCTCGATGCGCTCAAACGCCGCGTAATCGGGCCGCCGCGCAGGCGGTTCCCGCCCGCTCACAGGATTTCCTCATACATGGCAACGATGTCGCCATAGGCCATGGGCCGGGGATTATTGGGCAATAGCCGGTCATTGGCCGCCACATCCTCGGCCATGGCCGGAATATCATTATGGCTGATGCCCAGCTGTGACAGGCGGCGTTCAATTCCCACCGCATCGGCGATCCGCTCCATCTCCGAGATCAGCCCGGCAGAGCTGGCCTGCAAGCCGATATGGCCGGCAATCTCAGCATAGAGATTCTCCGCGGCGCTGGCATTGAAGCGCAAGACCGGTGGCAGCACGACCGAGTTGGAAAGCCCGTGCGGCACGTGGAACATGCCGCCCAGCGGATAGGCCATGGCATGCACCCCGCCGACGGGCGAGTTGGAGAATGCCTGCCCCGCCAGCATGGCGCCGAGCAGCATGCCGGCCCTTGCCTCGCGGTCTGATCCGTCCTTGCACACCCGCTCCAGATTGGCGTGGAGCATTTTCAGGGCCGCCAGCGCCAGCGCATCGGAAACCGGGTTCTTGAAACGCTTGCCGGTAAAGGCCTCGATGGCGTGGACCATGGCATCAATGCCGGTCGCCGCCGTGATATGCTTGGGAAGGCCTAGCGTCAGATCCGCGTCGAGCACCGCCATGTCGCCATAAAGCGGCGCAGCGGCAATACCGCGCTTGGATGTGGCGCCCGTCGTGATGACGGCGACGCTGGTCACCTCCGAGCCGGTACCGGCCGTGGTGGGGATGAGGATAAGCGGCAGGCGCGGCCCCTTCACACGGTCCATGCCATACATGTCGGAAAGCGGCTGGTCGGAGCCGAGCAGCAGGGCGACCACCTTGGCAGTGTCCATCGGACTGCCGCCGCCAAAGCCGATCACAGCCTCGGCCCCGAATTCGCGCCCCTCGGCCACGGCCTCTTCGATCACGCTCTCAGGCGGGTCGGCCACCACCTTGTCATACACATGGACCTGAAAACCGTCCGCTTTCAGCCCTTCCAGAGCGCCCTTGAGAAGGCCCAGCCCCATCACACCCTTGTCGGTGACGACCAGCAGGCGTCTGGCGCCTTTCAAGGCGGGAGCCGCATGGCGCGCCAGCTCGGATGCCGCGCCGGGCGCGGACACGATGTGGGGAACAGTTCTGAACTGGAATGGAGTCATGGCGCGGCCTTGATGCTGAACGGTGCGAGTTCAGCAAGGCTGGCCGCTTGAGCCGTCCAGTTCAAGCAGAACGTGAAGTACGCCTGACTGGCTTAAGCCACACCGATCCGCGGCGGACCGCCATGAGCGGCTTCCGACGGGCCGAAGGCACGGTCCAGAAGATGGGTGGAGTCCTGCGCCAGCTCGATCGCTGCCGACAAATGCTCCAGTATCTTCATGTTATTGCCCATCACGTGCAGGGCTTCGGGCCGCGTGTCCTCGGAGATTTTCGTCGAACGCGTCAGCACTTCGGCGCGAAGCTGGATGAGAATATCCTCCAGCTTGCGTCCGCCAGGATTGGTTTCGGATACGAGAAAGCGGGTCATGTCTGCCGCCTCCTTTCTTGTTTCAACGGAACCGACTATGCCATCGAGGAGTCTTTTTTGTGTAAACGGCGAAGGAGCTGAAAAATGGCCCCGCAAAAAATTGGTGCTGATGCCGCCCTGAAGCAGGTGGACGGCTGGACGAAGGCACAAGGATCGCGCGACGCCATCACACGCACGGTGAAATTCGATGATTTCAACGCGGCGTTCGGCTTCATGACGCGCGTCGCCCTGAAAGCCGACAAAATGGACCATCACCCCGAATGGTTCAATGTTTACAACAAGGTGGAAATCGTTCTGACGACGCATGATTGCGACGGGGTCAGCGCGCTGGACGTCGAGATGGCCAGATTCATCAATGAAGCCGCTTCCGCCTGAGCCGGGCTTTGGTTAAACTCCCGTTAACCATGCCGGGACGGGGCCAGACGGCCCCGTTGTCACAACAGGGCATGGGCAATCGAAGGGAGATGTATTCATGCTGACCATGCTTGCTGCCAGCCTTGCGCTCTTTGGCGCGGACGATCATGGCGCGTCTGTTGATGCGCTGCTTGAACATGCGCTTCAGGTCCAGTCCGACAGCGTCACCTACACGGTGATGCTGAACGAGGACGGCACCTATTCCAGCGATGTCGGCATTTCCGGCACCTGGGAGGTTCAGGGCGGCGAACTGTGTACCAGCCGCGCGAGCGGCGAGACCAACTGCCAGCCCATTCAGGAGGGCTTGAGCCTCGGTGATAGCTGGGAAGGCGAGAATACCGCCGGTGAGACGGTCACCTTCACCATCGTGCCACGCGGCTGACAGGCGCCACAGGGCACGGGCCTATGGCTCGTGCAGCGCCATCGAACGGATAAGGACCTCGGCGCCACGTGCGCCGAGCGTCCTGTCGGTCGATTGCTGCAACAGGCGTGTGATACGGACGAAGTCGGGCACATCGCCTGCCCGGTAGCCAAGCCCGCCATAGCTGGTCAGCGCCGTGACATAGCCATCGCGCAGGCGGAGCGTGCTGGCACGCGCGTGTTCGCGCAGGGCCTCGTCGGGAATATTCAGCGAGAACTGGACCTCCAGCACACCGCCCATATAGGCACCGGCCCGCACCGAGGCCGAAACCGGCTCCATGCGCACATAGCTTGACGATGTGGACAGCACCCGGTCTGAGGCAGACGGGGCAGCGTCCTCAGCCGGTGGCGGCGGACCGGCGAGCGCAAGGGCGGCAGCTGCCAGAAGGGTCGTGAACAGGGTTTCCATGACAGGCATACTAGCCCGTCATGCGTAAACAAGCGGTTGGCGAGGCGTCGCTAGAAATCGGCGCTGAGGCGAGACAGTTCCGGATCAAGGCTGACCGCCTGGCGGTAATAATCGCGCGCGGAGGCGGTTTCACCGCTGGCCCGGCTGGCATAGGCCAGCGAGACAAGGATATTGGCATTATCCGGCGCACCCTCATGGGCCAGCACCAACGCATGGGCCGCTGAACGGTGCATGCCCAGCGCCGTCATCACCATGCCCTGCTCATAACGCCGCCATGGCGTGTCTTCTGCGGCGATCGCCTGGTCTATATGCGACAGGGCTTCACGGTTACGCCCGGCCAGGCGCGCATGGGATAATTGTCCGCCCGCAGCGCTGGCGCTGACCGGCTGAGCCCATAGATCAGGAATAGTCCGGGAAATGGTGGAGCCGAGCGGGATCGAACCGCTGACCTCGTCATTGCGAACGACGCGCTCTCCCAACTGAGCTACGGCCCCACTTCTCGAAGAGGTCAGGGAGGTAGTGCCCGGCCCCGTATCTTGTCAAGCACATGATGGAGCCGCATCGAAATTCGCTGGCCGTCCGCTTGACGCCCGTCCCCGCGCATAGATAGTGCCCTGAAAACAGGGGGAGGCTTGGCGCGCATGGGCTCCATGACGCATTCGCTATCGACGCACGGCTTCATGCCCCACGGCATGTGCTATCTGTGGGAGCCGTCCATTCTGTGGACCCATGTGCTCTCCGACGCGCTTATCGCACTGGCCTATTTCTCCATTCCCGCCGCGCTGGCCATATTCTCGATACGCCGCCCGGACCTTGTATACCGGCCCGTCATGTGGCTGTTCGTGGCCTTCATCCTGCTGTGCGGCATGACACACCTGTTCTCGATCTGGACGGTGTGGAACCCGCATTATCAGGTTCAAGGCCTGCTAAAGGCCGCCACAGCGGCGGTCTCGCTGGCGACCGCCATAGCACTATGGCCGCTATTGCCGCGGGCGCTCGCCTTGCCATCAACCAAGCAGCTGCAGCGCTCCAATCAGGCGCTGCAGGCCGAGATCGGCCGGCGCGACGAGGCTGAAGCCCGTCTGATGGCGATAACCGGCCAGCTGGAGCATCGCGTCCGCCAGCGCACGCGCGACCTTGAACGGGCCAATACGGCGCTGCGCCAGTTTGCCGCCGCCGCTGCCCACGACCTGCAGGCACCCTTGCGGCACATCCAGATATTCTCACAACTCCTAGAGAACGAGGAAGCTGACACGATGAGCGCAGACGGCCAGAAATATCTGGCCAAGGTGCGCGAAGGCGCACTGCGCGCGCAGACGCTGATTGGTGTCCTGCAGGAATATGCCCAGCTGGTGAACCGCCCCCCCCAGTCCCAGACACTGGAACTGTCGCGCGTCTTCACGGGCGTGATGTCGGCGCTGGAGGATGAGATCGAGGCAAGCGGCGCAACGCTGGATATTGCGGACCTGCCAGAAATCGAGGGCGACCCAGTGCTTCTGACCCAGCTTTTTCAGAACCTCGTTTCCAACGCGATTAAATACCGTTCCGCCCTGGCGCCGGTGATCACTGTGCGCGCATCGCAGGGCGAAGACGGCATGGTCGCGATTTCCATAGCAGACAACGGAATCGGCATTGATCCGGCCCATGCCGAGACGATTTTCCAGATGATGAGGCGGCTGCATGACGATACCCGCTATCCGGGCATGGGGGTGGGTCTGGCCTTCTGCCGGGAGATTGTTGAAAGCCATGGCGGCGAGATTTGGCTGGACGAAACCCACCTTGACGGCGCACGCTTCTGCCTGACCCTGCCATCACCCGGCGCAACGCCCGCCAGCGGGGTCACCCAGTAAGCCAGGGAGCCCACAGGGCCCGGGGAGGAAAAAATGGCGAAAACAATCCGCCTCCTGCTTGTCGAGGATGATGAAAGCGACGCCTTTCTGACCAAGCGCGCCTTTGCCGAGATGAAAGGCGCCAATCTCATGCATGTGCCCGGCGGGCAGGCTGCGCTGGATGCGCTGCGCTCCAGCCGGTTTGACGCCTTGCTTCTCGACCTCAACATGCCCGGCCTGTCCGGCCATGAGGTGATCGAGGCCCTGCGCGAGCGCGAGGACCCTGAGCTGGTCCCGATCATCGTATTCTCGTCCTCAAGCCAGCCGGGCGATATTGACAGGGCCTACGAAGCCGGGGCGAACGCCTATGTCCGCAAGCCCGACAGCCTGGGAGGCTATCAGCAGGTAGCCGACGCGGTGTGCCGCTTCTGGCGCGACCATGCAGAGATGCCCGGCCGGCACTGACGGCGCTCTTGCGCGGCACGCTTGCGTGAAAGGGGGGTGCGCGTCTAGACAGGCGCCACCCTTTGCACGGCTGCGGCGTGCGTCCAGACGGAGACAGCGATGACCTTCGGTCAGGCCCTGATTATCTATTTCATCATTCCGGTACTGAATATTCTCGTACTGCTCATCTTCGTGAACGTGGTGCTGAGCTGGCTGGTTGCGTTCAACGTCGTCAATCCGCGCAACCAGTTCGTCAACACGATCTGGCGCGCCACCAACGCCCTGACCGAGCCGGTCCTGTCTCCCATCCGCCGTATCCTGCCGCCGCTGGGCGGTATTGACCTGTCGCCGCTAGTCCTGCTGCTGATCATCTTCTTCGTGCGTGAATGGGTGATCATGGGGCAGATTTTCCCTCTTCTGGGCTAGCATCCGTGACCACACCTGATTTCATCCGGCATCGCGAAGGGCTTGCCAGCCTGATTGATGGCAAGCTGGCCTCGGCAGCGCTCGACAGCGCGGTGGCCGCCCAGAGCGCAGCACTTGCTGCGCGCATCGGACGCAAGCCTTGCCTCGCCGTGGTGCTGGTCGGCGATGATCCGGCCAGCCATGTCTATGTCCGCAACAAGGTGCGCCGCACCGAAGCGGCGGGCATGATCTCGCAGGAATTCCGCCGCCCCGATGACCTGGGCGAGGCAGAGCTGATCGCGCTGGTTGAAACGCTCAATGCCGACCCGGCAGTGGACGGCATTCTGGTGCAGATGCCCCTGCCCGCCCACATGGATGCCCGCCGCGTCGTGGAAGCCATCGACCCGGCCAAGGATGTGGACGGGCTGACCGCCACGAGCGCAGGCCGGCTGGTGCTGGGAGCCGACGGCTTGCGCCCCTGCACACCGTCGGGCTGCGTGTGGCTCGCCCGGCAGGCGCTGGGCGATCTGTCAGGCCTCCACACCGTTGTGATCGGGCGCTCCATCCTGGTCGGCAAGCCCGCCGCCCTGCTCTTCCTGGAGCAGGACTGCACCGTCACGCTGGCCCATTCGCGCACCCGCGATCTGCCCGAAGTCTGCCGCTCGGCAGACATTCTGGTCGCTGCCGTCGGCAGGCCGGAAATGGTGAAGGCCGACTGGATAAAGCCGGGTGCATGCGTGCTCGATGTCGGCATTAACCGCACCGATGCGGGGCTGGTCGGCGATGTCGCCTTTGGACCGAGTGAAAAGATCGCTGGCCATATAACGCCCGTTCCCGGTGGAATCGGCCCCATGACCATCGCCGTCCTGCTGGCCAATACGCTCAAAGCGGCAGCCGCACGCACAGGCGAAAAAATCACCGATCCGCTCCGCGGATAGGGCAGAAATTTACGCTTTGCTAAGCGCGGGCCAATAGCGTGAAAAACATGAACGCTGTTGCACAAACCACCCAGACCTTGCGCGTCCTCCACGTCGAGGATGACTTCGCCGACGCCATGCTGCTGCAGCAGGCATTGTGCGATGCGGGCGGCTATGAATTTGAACTGGAAGTTGTGCGCACGCTGAACGATGCCAAGCGCAAGCTGGCCCGGCGCCAGTTTGATCTGATCATCGTCGATCTGCGCCTGCCTGACTCCATAGACCCCACCGACACCGTACGCACCGCCGAAAAGATCGCCAAAGGCACGCCGGTTCTCGTCCTGACCGGATCAGCGCGGGTCGATGCCGAGGCATTGGGAGCGCACCTGACCATTCTGGACAAGAACGAGTTCTTCAACGGCAAGGACCGCACGGCAAGCTTCCGCCTGATGCGTAAAGTCCAGGACGCCGCCGACGACGCGCTGCACCTCTAGGCCGCCGGTCAGCCCTTTCCGTAAAGCATCGCCGCTCTAGCTCATCTCGTCATGAGCAACACTCTTGAATCCCTGCCTGAGCACTACCGCGCGATTGTAGTCGGCGCATCCGGCGGCATTGGCGGCGCGTTCGTACGCCAGCTTGCAGACGATCCACGCTGCGGCGAGGTGATCGCCCTGTCGCGGTCAGGCAGCGCGCCACAAGGGCCGAAGATCACCTCCGGCACCATCAACTTGGACGACCCGGCCAGCATCAAGGCGGCGCTGGAGCCGATTGCCGCTGACGGCCCCGTACATCTGGTGATCGTTGCCAGCGGCGTCCTGCATGGCGAGGGTTTCGGCCCGGAGAAGACATGGCGCCATCTGGATGCGTCCAGCATGGCCAGGCTGTTCGCTATCAACACGACCGGCCCGGCTCTGGTCGCAGCCGCCCTGCTGGACGCCCTGCCGCGCGAGGGCAAAGCGGTCTTTGCCGCCCTCTCGGCGCGCGTCGGTTCCATCTCCGACAACCGGCTGGGTGGCTGGCACGCCTATCGCGCGTCCAAGGCGGCGCTGAACCAGATCATCCGCACCTGCTCCATCGAGCTGGCAAGGAAGCGCCCGGAGGCGCTGATTGTCGGCCTGCACCCCGGCACGGTGGAAACGGCCCTCTCCGAGCCCTTCCGGCGCAATGTGCCCGACGCCAAGCTGTTCACGCCGGAACACAGCGCCGGACGCCTCCTCAAGGTCATCGACACGCTGACCCCTGACCACTCCGGACGTTGCTTTGATTTTGCCGGAGAGGAAGTGGCCCCCTAAAGAGACTTCAATACAGAAACCGACTCATGGTTAATGATTATTGATATTATTTGATCAAATGGGGCACACAATGTACGGTGTGTGTATTGAACACTCCGCGACGTTGTGAGGCGGAATTTGCGTAATACACCATTATCCGCGGCAGTTACTGCTGCATCTTTGAGCCTTCTGCTGGCAAGTTTTGCTGTTCTGACGTGGCTGTCATACACGCCTGCTGCCTTGCACAATCCGCCAGAGTCCGGTCTTGAGCGTTATGCGCTCGTCATAGGCGCCGCCCAGTATCGCAGACTGCCATCGCGGCCGGACTATGCGCAGCAGGCGCGCGCCATGGCACGCCATGCCGAGGATTCAGGCTATGCCCTGATCGGCGGCGGGCCGTTGATCAATCCCACCGAATACGAGCTGCGCCGTGCGATCGATATTCTGGGCCGGCTGACGGAAGGCGGAGCCGAGGCCTTCATCTATTTTGCCGGCCACGCCATCCCGGGACAGGACACGATCTTCCTGCTGTCGACCGATTCCGAACCGCCGCCGCTGGTACTGTACGCCGAAGGCGGCATGCGCCTTGAGGAGGCCTGGAGCCACCCTATTGGCAGCGGGCCGTCCAGCACCGTCATCGTCATCGAAACAGAAGGCGTGGGCGGGTTGCTCGGCGGCGGACTCTCCGCTGTTGGCACCGGGTTTGACACGCTTGAAGTTCCAGACAGCGTCACGGTAGCCGTCAGTGACCGGGGCGGGCCGGTCACGGTGGAAGGCAATGCGTTTCATCGTATTGGCCCGGACCGGCCGCGCCTCATCTTCGAGAGCCGCGAGCACACGCATGTCCGGCCGGCCTTCTTCACCCTCTCGCTGGTAGAGCTTCATCTGCTGGAGGCAGCCGACCTGACGGCCGCCCTCGAACTGGCGAGCCTGCATGTGCATGAACGCACATCCGGCCAACTCAGCCCGGTAATCTTCGACCGCGCCCTGTCCGACGCGGTCCCGCCGGTACGCAGCGAACCGCCAGCGATCGTGCTGGCCGAAACCGAACTCGTCATTGACGAGGCTCCGCCCCCCGAACTGGCCGGCAGCGCGAGCGTGATCGCCGATCTCGCCTTGCATGACACCACCGGCATCGTTCTGCCGGCCGTCCGCGCGGATAGCCGGGCAGGCCAGTCCGTCATCGAGCTGATCCAGATGTTCGAGGCGTTTCGCGGCGAGACCTATCTGGACGCTGCGGGGATTCCCACCATTGGCTACGGCCATACTGGCCGCGAGGCCCGGCCAGGCAATGTGATAACCCATGAACGCGCGGTTGAGCTTCTCATGGAGGATATCGACATCGCGGCGGCTGCGGTTGACGCAGCCGTGACCCGGCCCCTGACCGACAATCAGCGCAATGCCCTGATATCGCTTGTGTTCAACATTGGAGGCCAGGCCTTCCGCAATTCCACGCTTCTTCGGTTGATCAATAGCGACATCCGGTCGGTCAGCGCCGCCCAGTTCCTGCGCTGGGTACATGCGCGCGTGCCCGGCAGCGGGATGCGGGCCTTGCGAGGCCTGGAAAGCCGCCGCCAGCTGGAAGCCTTCCTGTTCCTCGTCGAGGAGGACAGCGTAACCGCGCGCGAGCTGATCATCTCCTTCGAGCCCTTCCGCGCCAGTGCCACACGGGTACGCAACTGTTCCTTCATCGGATATGGCCGCGCGCTCCAGCCCTGTGACGAGGAGTTCGACACCCAGATCAGCCAGGTAGAAGCGCTGCAGTATCTGCGCCGCGAGCTGGTCCAGATCGAGAGCGAACTGCGTTCCCTCGTCGGCGTTCCCGTCTCGCAGGCGCAGATGGTGGCACTGGTTTCATTCGTACACCAGAACGGGCTGGAGGCATTCGCGCACTCGCGCATCCTCGCGCGGCTCAATCAGGGCGAATATACCGGCGCGGCCAATGCGCTGCGCCTGCATAACGCCTTTACCGGCGCACCGGCCATGCAGGTAGGCCAGAGCCAGATCGAGCGGCGCGCGGCCGAATCCGCCCTCTTCTTCGCCCATGGCGGAGATTATGTGGTTGTTCCAAGGGAAGCAGCATCGTGACCCGTACATTGATGATAATTCTGTCGCTTGGCCTGATCGGTCTGATCTTCCTGACCGAAAGCTGGACCCCTCTCGGCTTTGCCCACGGGCTTCTCTATCTCATGCCGCTAATCCTGCTGCGCCATGAGCATCTGGCATTCCAGGCGGGGATGGCCGTGCTGATCACCCTGATGATCGCGATGGGGTATCTGGGCTCCCCGCCCGGCTTCCGCGAGGATTATGTCCTGCTTAACCGGGCGCTCTCGGCACTTGCGGTCTGGGCCATCGTGATCATACAGGCTGACGGGCGGGCGGCGGCGCTCGCTAGCTCACCGCCCGGTCGCGCCCCTTCCAGTACGGTTCCCGAAGAACGCGCTTGAGGATCTTGCCGGTCGGATTGCGCGGCAAAGCGTCAATGAAATCCACGCTTTTGGGCACCTTGTAGGCGGCGATGCGCTCCCTCGCATGCGCGATCAGGGCTTCCGGCGTCACATCTGATCCGGGCGCCTTCACGACAATCGCCTTCACCGCCTCGCCCCAGCGCTCGTCCGGCACACCGATCACGGCCACATCGGCCACGCCCGGATGGGAGAAGAGCGCATTTTCCACTTCCGCCGGGTAGATATTCTCGCCGCCGGAAATGATCATGTCCTTCACCCGGTCATGGATGAAGAGATAGCCATCCTTGTCGAGATAGCCCGCATCGCCGGACTTGAACCAGCCATCGGAATTGATCGCCTCTGCCGTGGCATCGGGCCGTTTCCAATAGCCTGTCATCAGGCTGGTGCCGCGTATCCACACCTCGCCCACCTCGCCTTGCGGGGCCGGCTTGCCATCCTCGCCCGCGACACGGATCTCGATACCGGCATTGGGTTTGCCCGCTGCGCGCAGCTTGCCGCGCGCCGGATCATGATCAGCCGGCGGCAAATGCACCGCCGCGCCATTGGTCTCGGTAAGGCCGTAGAACTGCAGAAAACCGCAATCGAAAACCTTGGCCGCTTTGAGCAGCAATTCTTCCGCAATCGGCGAGGCGCCATAGGCAACAAGCCTGAGCGAAGAAAAATCGCGCGGTTTCGCCGCGCTGGCCTGCACCAGAAACAGGATCACGGCTGGCACGAAGAAGCTGGTCTGGACCTTGTGCTGTTCGATGAGATCAAGGATCGCGACCGGATCAACTTCCTTGACGATGATATTCGTCGCCGCCTGATAGAAGCCCAGGAGCGCCCAGTTCGTGCCCGCCACGTGGAAATAGGGCATGGCGATGAGGTTCGGATCGCCCGGCTCCCACCGCACAAACCCGTCCTTCAGACCCTGCTCGAAGAGCGAGAGATACGCGCCGTGCGAGAGCACCACGCCCTTCGGGTTGCCCGTCGTGCCGGATGTGTAGAGCTGGAGCACATCCTCTTTCGGGTCCGTCTTCAGCATCGGATCGGTGCCGGACTGGCTGTCCCGCCAGCCGGTATAGCCCTTCCACTTGCCATGCCCGCCATCGAGCGCGATGACCGTGCGAAGCGAAGGCAGAGCAGGCAGAAGGCTCTCTACCAGAGGGTAGTATTCGGCATCAACAAACAGCGTGGTGACGCCCGCATCCTTCAGGATGAAGAGGATTTCCGGCCCGGCGAGGCGCCAGTTCACGCCCGTCAGCACGCATCGCGCCTTGGCCGCGCCAAAAAGAAGCTCGGCGAAATAATCGCTATTCTTGCCCAGATGGCCGATGCGCATGCCCGGCTCGCACCCCAGCGCGACCAGCCCATTGGCCACCCGGCTGGCGTGGCCATCCAACGCCGCATAGCTGGTCGTGCGATCCTGGAATATCTGCGCCGCTACTGTGCCGTTCACGCGCGCCTGCTGGCGCACGACATCGGCCATGGATACGAGCTTGCCCGCATCAATCATTCGCGTCTCCTCCCTCATTCGGGGTGGAGAACTTCGCCCCACCCCGGCCACTGACGGGCCTTTTAAGCGCGCGATGATAGGCAAAGCGGGGCGAAGGGGAAGGGGGTGGGTTTGCTAGGAAATTAGCTCAAGCCGAAGTAAGCTAGCGGCAGCTAATTGGTTATGGGATGAGGCGAGAATAAATTGAAACTCACAAAGTCTAATAGAATTAAAATGATTAAGAACATTGCCAGTCGAATGGAAGACGAAGACTGGACCTCTATCGATCTAACGTTGGGTCAGTTTTCGCTCCCGACGATCGATCAGTGGTCAGGCAATACAAACAGCTACATTGTGACCATGATACAAGACGCTGCCGATGAAACTCTGTGTGAATTAGCAGAACATTTTGGAATGGAGGTGCCACAGAAAAACGATGTAGAAAAGCAGGTTGAAGAACCAACTTGCTGGGAAGAAGGGAAACTACGTTTATTTATATCACATTTAACAGAGCACCGCGGAATGGCCGCGCAGTTGCAGGAGGATCTAAAACGATTAGGAATATCGGCTTTCGTGGCCCACAACGACATTACTCCTACCCATGAATGGGAGATGGAAATTCAAGCTGCGCTATCCTCCTGCCACCTTCTACTCGCAATCATACATCCCGGGTTCAAAGAAAGCGCTTGGTGCGATCAAGAAATTGGTTACGCCCTAGGACGCGGCGTCCCGGTCTTCACTGTTCGCTGCGGCGCTGATCCTCATGGCTTTGTAAGTAGATTCCAAGGATTTAACGGTAATGGTAAAAAATCTGCTCAGATTGCCGTTGAGATTTTTGAAGCAACAATAGAACATAAAAAACTTCAGTCTATTATGGCTAAAATACTAGTTGATCTTTTTGTAAAAAGCGGAAGCTTTCACACTGCAAAAATCAGAATTGAGTATTTAGAAAAATTAAAAGTATGGGAAGACAGTTTTAATTCCAGAATCGAACAGGCCCTAGAAGAGAACGATCAAATTTCCTACTCATGGGGTGTCCCTGATCGCGTTAGAGCGTTGCTAAAAAAATGGAGTTGAGCGCAACTCGCCCACTAGCTACGGGAAATGGTGCCGCTTGCGTGACTCGAACACGCGACCTACGCATTACGAATGCGTTGCTCTACCAGCTGAGCTAAAGCGGCCTTGCCACGTCATGGAACGGGCGTGTGCGGGGCGTGAGCCGGACGGCCCTCCCGCAACAGCGCGCAAACTATCCGCGAACGCGTGTCTTCGCAAGCGCGCTTGTGCGTGAGGTGGCGGCGGCGCGGTTTCGCACCTGACTGCCTCAGGTGATGACGTGTCATCCTCCGGTCGCGAAGCGATCCGGGGGACCCATGCCTCTTTTAGTTCCGCAACGCATCCCCCGGTCGTAGCCGGGGGCAGGCCGCGTTGCGATGTTCCGCGAATACCCGCCTGCGCGGGCACAGGCAGTCGCGGGCGCGCAGTCGCGCTTTTCAGGCCGCTTCGCGGCCTGCCCCCTAGCCCCCAACTCTCAGGCATGGGTGGCCCGGACACCCGCCTGCGCGGGCGCAGGCAAGCCGGGCCATGACAACTTGAGAGACTATTGGTGATGCCCCGTTTCCCCGACGAAAGTCGGGGCCCAGAAAGACTGGGCACCGGCGTGCGCCGGTGAAACGAAATCTGGGTTCCGGGTGTCGCTACGCTCCCCCGGAATGACGAGGGTAGGAGGGCGTATCTCGTAACCCCTACCCCGCCTTCGCTCTTATCGCCTCCACGACCGGCTTTGCCAGCGCATCGAAGAAGGCTTCGAGATGGTCGGCCGGGCGGGCGGCGGCAGCGTCATTGCCGATCACAATATGGGCGCAATCGGCATTGGGGTGCGTCCATTCATGGTGCATGGGGCGGACCGTCCCCAGATACTGGCCAACGACGGACTGGGCGGTGCGCCCGCGCTCATTCACATCACGCAGCAGGCGGCGGGCGAGGCGAATATCGTCGGGCGCATCGACATAGACGCGGATATCAAACAGCTCTTTGAGCCGCGCATCGCAGAACAGGTGAATACCCTCCACCAGCACGACATCCGCCGGCGCGATGCGGCGCGTATCGGCGCGGCGGCGGTGAATGGTGAAATCATAGATCGGCGCGTCCACGCTATCGCCGCGCCTGAGCGCGTCCAGATGCTCGGCCAGCAAAGCGTGATCGCGCGAGGCGGGATGATCGAAATTGAAGCGGGCGGCGTCAAAATCGGGCGAGGCACCGTGATCGCCGTAATAATCATCTTCGGCCATGACGAGCGCGCTCAGCGGCGCAATCGCGCGGGCGGCGGCGCGCGCAATCTCCGTCTTGCCGGAGGCTGATCCCCCGCTTACCCCCACGATCAGCCGTGCCATCCGCTAGTCCCTTAGCCCTTGTCGTCGTCATCAACGCCCGGATCATCGGGCGCAAAGCGCGGACCCGCAGCCGGGGTCTCCTCGCGCTGTCTCGTTTCCCGGTCTGGTAAAGGGGCCGGCGCGATGATGACAGGAGCCGTGTCAGTGGCAGGCGGTTCTTTTGCAGCCGGTTTGGGCGCCTCCAGCAGCACCCGGTCCGGGATGGCCTCGGCGATCATCTCGAAGCGCTCATGGCGCGGATGGATCAGCCGTTCTTCATCGCCCCAGGCATAGACAAGGCGCTGCCAGTCGCTTTCGGCAAAATTGAAGGCTTCGCCGTCGCCATCAATGTCCGACCAGTCCGGTTCGCCGGGCGCATGGGCGGCGCGGGCGAGATAGCGCTGGGCAGCGTCCTCATCGCCCTCAAGACGCGTCAGGCGGGCTGCCAGCGTACACACGCGCGCCGAGAGGGGCGTTTCAGCCAGTAGCGGCGTAATGGCGCTGCGCGCGGCCTCGATATTGCGCTGCTGCAGGGCAATACCGGTCAGCAGCAGGCGCGATTCCCGGTTGTCGGGATTGAACTCGGCGAGCGTACGCAGGCGCGCCGCCTTCTTGGCCGCCGTATCGGATTTGCGAAGCTCACCATAGGCCCGTGCAATCGCCGGGTGGGGCCGCAGCCGCCAGGCGGTTTCGAGGATGTCTGCCGCCTTGCGGTGGCGGCGGCGCGCGGGCAGCAGATCGCCTGCCAGCACGGCGGCGGGCGCAAAGCCGGGCGAGGCAGTCGCTGCCTTCTCGGCGAGCTCTGCGGCCTTCTCAGCATCGCTCTGGCGGGTCTGGCGTGCCTTGACAGTGAGGATCACCGCCCGGCGGCGCGCGGCGCTGTCCGGCGCGATATGGCGGCGCTTCTCGCCTTCGGAGAGGGTTTCCAGCGCCTCGTCCCAGCGCGCGGCGGCAATTTGCGCATTGAACAGGCTATCAAACGCCCAGCGGGCGGTGCGGGCCTCGGCAAACGCCTTGCCCGCATGGGTTATGACATTGCCGGTCTCGCCTTGTGTTTCGGCCAGCACGGAGAGGCCACGATGGGCGACGAGACGCGTTTTCGGGTCTTCCAGCAGGGCTTCGTAATGTCCGCGTGCGGCCAGAAGATTGCCTGCGGCCTCTGCGGCTCTGGCAGCCAGCAGACGCGACAGGGCAGGCCGCTCCAGCAGGGCATCAGCGCGTGCCGCCTGACGCACGGCCAGCTCGCCTTCACCTGCCGCAGCGGCAATCAGCGCGCGTTCCAGCGCATCAACGCCCTGTTCGCGGCGGCGGCGCTGGCGCAGCTTGCGCCAGGCATCGGGCGCGCCCCACATCTTCGCGATCAGCCACCACAGCACGGTCAGAACGAAGGCCGCAACGATCAGCACGCCCATGAAGAGCGCAAAGCTGGTCTCGGCCTGCCAGCCAAGGAACTCAAAACTGGCCGTGCCGGGGTTCAAGGTCAGCCAGACGGCGAGGATCGCCGTGACGACGCACAAGGCAACAGTGAGGATAAGGCGGATCATGGCGTGCTCCTGCCCGGAGTGGCATCGCTGCTGAGCGCATTGCGCAGTGTGATGAGGGCGGCCTCGATTTCAAGGCGGGCGCGGGCGCGAACCAGCCAGTCAGACGCCGCTTCGGCTGCCGGGCCGTCGAGGCGCCCTGCCGCCTCCGCCGCGCCAGACAGATCGCCGCGCGCAAGGCGGTTTTCAGCCTGCGCTACCAGAGCCAGCGCGCTATCAGGGCTGGTATCGGCAGGGCGGATTTCAAACAGACCCAGAAAGCGCCGCGTCTCGCCGGAGGCGGAGCGGATCGCCGCTGCGGGGAAGCTGTCTGCCAACTCATCAGACGATGGCACGCCCCGGCGCGCATGAGGCTGCAGGGCGGCAAGGCCCGGCGCGTTTGGCCAGAGCCGGGCCATATTGGCGCGCTCGGCCTCAAAACTCTCTGAGCCTTGCGCCGCTTCGCGTAAAGCGGTGAACGCCAGAATGCGCGCCGCCGACCGCTCGACAGCCTCTGCCTCACCGCCCGCGCTGGCTTCAGCCTCGCTCAGCCGGGCTTCAAGGGCATCAAGCCGGGCCTGCATGCTCTCATCACGCGAGGCCAGGGCATCGCGCATCTGCTCTGACAACGCCCCGGACGCTTCATCCTGCCGCGCCGACAGGGCCGCCAGGCCTGCCTCAGCCTGTTGTGCAGTTTCGTTCAGACGCCTCTCAAGGGCCGCAACCGCGTCTTCCAGCGGGGCAAGATCAACCTCCCCGTCACCAGCCACAGGCCGGTTTTCAATGGCACTGCGCAGACCATCGATCTCGGCGCGAAGCCCCGCTTCGCGCTCATCCAGCAATGCCTCCAGCGCGGCCTCATCAAGCCCGGCGCCCGTCTCTCCCGCCGGGCGTGCCTCCACCGCCTCCACACGCTCTTCCAGCGCGCGTATTTCGCTGTCGAATGTGCGCAAGGCTTCGGTCGGCACCATTTCGGTCAGCGGCCGGTCTTCTGCCGCGTTCAGGCGCGCGTCCAGCCCTGCCAGCTGGCTTTCCAGCCGGGCGATCTCTGCGCTGGCTTCTGCCGGAGCGCCCTCCCGGTTGAGGCCCGCTGCAAACCAGCCCGCAGCCCCGCCAACACCGCCTGCCAGCACCAGCGCCAGTACAAAACCGGCAAGACGCATCGCCGCCTTGCCGCCGCCGGAGCGCTTTTCAGGCTTTGCCGGTTCAAATTCGGCATCGATCGGCTCAGCCTCGCCGGGCGGAGGGGTGTCTTCAGGGGAGTCCGCGTGCATGATCGGGTCTTCGCGCCTTTGGTTCTGCGTCTTGCTCACTCTAGGGTGCGCCGCGCCGCTTCGCCAGTTCATCAAGCGCGGCCAGAAGACTGCCTTCAGCAGGTTGTGCCGCGATACGCACGTTCAGACCGCGCGTGTGCAACGGAACAGCGGCGCGCTCCGATATGGCGATGAACTCCAGACGCGCGAGGGCAGCAGTGAGTTCCGCCGCATTCACAAGCGCCAGAAAACGCTCCGCTCCCCGCGCAGAGTGGATGAGCACGATGGCCGGACCATCTGCAAGCGCCTCTCTGGCACGCGCTGTCAGGCCCCGCGCCAGCCGGGTTCGGTAAACGGTGCGGGTCGTGGCGCGGAGGCCGGAAACCTCCAGCATGCCCGCCAGATCACCTGCCCGGTCCTCCCCGCTCAAATGCAGGACATGACGGCCTACGGGCAGGTCTCGCGCGATGGTCCGCGCCAGCGCTTCGGCATCGCCGTCTGCGCTGGTGACGGACGCAAAACCAGCCTCGCGCGCGGCCTTTGCCGTGCCTTCACCAACGGCGAACACCGGCAGATGAAGCAGCGGTCTGACATCACGCACGGCCCGCAGCGCATTGGCGCTGGTCAGGGCCAGCGCATCCACGCCATCAGCGCCAATCACTGCACGCGAGCGCACGACTTGCGAAACCGGGCAGGCTATCGCGATGAAGCCCATTGCCCGGACGGCCCGGGCGGTGCGGGCATTGCCCGGCTGGGTGCGCGTGATGATGACCGGCAGGCCGGGTTTCATGACCCTGTGCCGGTAAGGATGGCCTCCACCGCCGCGCCTCCATCCTTGCGCAGGGCCTCTCCCAGAGACAGGCCGAAGGCGCGCGCCGCTTCAACCGTGTCGATTCCGGTTCGCGTATCATTCATGCGCCAGCGCTGCGATCCGTCAGGTTTCAGCACTTCGGCTGTCAGATGGAGCGTATCGCCCTCAAACACGCCATGCGCCGCCAAAGGCGTGCGGCAGGACCCGTCCAGCGCTTCCAGCACGCCGCGCTCGGCTGCGATGGCAAGGGCGGTGGGGGCATGGTTCAGCGGGGCGAGGGCCACGCGGGCCGCATCATCATCGCTGCGGATCGTCACACCGATAGCGCCCTGCGCCGGGGCAGGCAGGCTGTGTGCGAAATCAAGGCCCGGCCAGTCCCCTTCCGGGCGGCCCAGCCGTTTCAGTCCCGCCTTGGCGAGGAAGGTCGCAGCGATCGGCCCGTCTTTGAGCCTCTGCAGGCGTGTGCCGACATTACCGCGTAGAAGCGTGATCTGAAGGTCTGGCCGGGCATGAAGCGCCTGTGCCTGACGCCGCAAGGAGGCTGTGCCGATTAGCGCCCCTTGGGGCAGGCTCTTCAGCGTGCCGGGTCCCGAAGCGGTCAGCAATATGTCTGACGGGTCTTCGCGTTCGAGCACACAAGCCAGCTCCAGCCCGTCCGGCAGATGGGTGGGCACATCCTTCATCGAATGGACCGCAAAGGCCGCCTCGCCGTCCAGCTGCGCGCGGTCCAGCTCGCGGGTAAAGAGCCCCTTGCCGCCAGCATCCAGCAGCGCCCGGTCGGTAATCTGGTCGCCCGTGGTGACAAGGCCAAGGATCGGAAAACCTGCTTCGGCGTCGCTAACACCGTGCGCAGCGGCGAGGCGTGCCTGCACCATCAGCGCCTGCGCCATGGCCAGCGGAGAGGTGCGGGTGGCGAGCGCCATGACGGGCAGGGAAGCGGTCAAGATGATCTCCGTGAGTTGTCAGCCTGCCGGAGCGGCGCTAACGGATGGGTATGGCGTTATCCCATACCCACCCCGGCGCGCAAGAAGCCCAGCCCGTTACCGTGCTGGGCCTTGAATCGAGCTGTGATGACAGCGCGGCGGCGATTCTGCGCCTGAACCCTGACGGAAGCACGCAAGTTCTGGCCGAGCGCGTCGTCAACCAGAATAGCGATCATGCCCCCTTTGGCGGCGTGGTGCCGGAGATTGCCGCGCGCAGCCATGCCGAACGCATGGACCATTTGGCCCGCGAGGTGATGGAGGAGGCAGGGCTGGGCTTTGACGCGCTGGACGCCATCGCGGCCACCGCCGGTCCCGGCCTGATTGGCGGGGTGATGGCCGCACTTATGACCGCAAAAGGACTGGCGCTCGGTTCGGGGAAGCCGCTGATCGCCGTCAATCATCTCGAAGGCCATGCGCTTTCCCCGCGCCTTGTCGAACCGCTTCCCTTTCCCTGGCTGCTTTTGCTGGTCTCCGGCGGGCATACCCAGCTTTTGAGCGTGGACGGTGTGGGGCAGATGACCCGGCTCGGCTCCACCATTGATGACGCGGCCGGTGAAGCCTTCGACAAGTCCGCCAAGGTGCTGGGCCTTGGGTTTCCGGGCGGACCTGCGCTGGAAAAGCTCGCGGCGAAAGTAACCGACCCGTCACGCTTCCCCCTGCCGCGCATGCTGGCCCACGACAAGTCCTGCAATTTCTCGTTCGCGGGCCTGAAAACAGCCGTGAAGCGCAGCTTTGACGCGCTGGAAAGCCCTGACGACACAGACAAGGCCGACCTTGCCGCCGCTGCGCAGTCTGCCATCGCCGCGCATCTGGCCGAGCGCACAGGCCGGGCGCTGGATATGTATGCAGAGCAAAACCCTCAAGGCCGGGTGCTGGTCGCGGCGGGCGGTGTAGCCGCCAACCGGGCCGTGCGCGACACACTGGTGAAAGAGGCCGAGGCACGAGGCTTCCGTACACTCTTCCCGCCTCTGAAATACTGTACCGATAATGCCGCGATGATTGCGCTGGCGGGCGCGGAGCGTTTGCGCCTCGGCATCACTGATGATCTTACCGTACCGGCACGCGCGCGCTGGCCGCTGGATTACGGTGCCGCCAGCGATGATCCGCTGCTAGGGTCTGGCAAGAAGGGGCCAAAGGCATGAGCGCAAGACTGGGCATTATCGGGGCAGGCGCCTGGGGTACGGCGCTGGCGCAGGCGGCAGCGCGCGCCGGCACGCCCTCTATCCTCTGGGCGTTCGAGCCGGAAGTGGCAAAAGCCATCAACGAAACCCGTGAAAACCCGGCCTTCCTCAAAGGCGTGACGCTCGACGCGTCCATCCACGCCACCAATGATGCCGCAGACCTCTCGGCCTGCGATGCCTGGCTGGTCGTCACCCCTGCCCAGCACATGCGCGCCAGCCTTGAGGCGTTCGGCGGGCATCTCAAACCCGGCACGCCCGTCGCGCTGTGCTCCAAGGGCATTGAGCGTGGCACATTGAAACTAATGAGCGATGTGCTGGCCGAAACCCTCCCCTCAGCCATTCCCGCCGTCCTCTCCGGCCCGTCCTTTGCCGCCGATGTGGCGCGCGGCCTGCCGACGGCCGTGACGCTCGCCTGCACCGATGCGGGCGCAGGCGAAAAGCTCATCAAGATGATCGGTTCGGCAAGCTTCCGCCCCTATCTGGCGGATGATCTGATCGGCGCGGAGATTGGCGGCTCGGTGAAGAATGTGCTCGCCATCGCCGCCGGGATCGTCGAAGGGCGCGGGCTTGGCAAATCAGCCCACGCTGCCCTCATCGCGCGCGGATTTGCCGAGATGACGCGCCTCGCCGTAGCGCTGGGCGCGCAGCGTGAAACCCTCACCGGGCTTTGCGGGCTGGGCGATCTGGTGCTCACCTGCTCCTCGCCGCAATCGCGCAATATGTCGTGCGGGCTGGCGCTGGGCCGGGGCGAGGCGCTGGCAGACATCATGGCCGCGCGCAATTCCGTGACAGAGGGGGTGGCAACGGCGCCGGCGGTGATGGAGCTGGCTGCACGCCATGGCATCGACATGCCGATCTGCGAGGCCGTGGCCGCGATTGTAGGCGGCAGGGCGAGCGTCGATGACGCCATCAACGCCTTGCTCTCACGTCCCTTCACCAGCGAGGGCGCGTGAGCATGAGCGATATGCCCCCACCCGGCACGGTGCTGGGCCGCCTGGATGCGCTTGGCGATCCGGGCGCCTTCCCGTCAGACTATGAGCCTCTGCCGGTCCTGTTGGTGCGCAAGGGCGATGAGGCCTTTGCCTATGTGAATGTCTGCCCGCATCAGGGCCGTCCGCTCTGCCTGCCTTCGGGACGCACACTGGTCAGCGAAGGCCAGTTCATCGTCTGCCCGTTTCACGGGGCAAGCTTTGCCATTGAGAGCGGCGCCTGCACGGGCGGGCCTGCCGGGAAGGCAGGCCTCAAACCTGTGCCGGTAGAGGTGAAGGACGGCGAGATCGTCGCGGCTTAGCCTTTCCCCCTATTCCGCCGAAGCGTTCTGCGCCAGTTCACGCAGCTCGGTAGAAGCAATGGCGATCTTGGAGAGCGTCCACCCGCCAGAGGCCGATAACTGCTCGATCAGATGATCGGTGCGGTCCACCTCCTGGGCGTGGGTGACTTCCCAGGACGAGACCAGCTCCCCCGCCCACTCCCCGGATGGCTCTTCCACGCCCGCCTTCAGCTTGCCGCCTGCCTCATCCGCATAGCGGGCAATGGCGGTGGAGATGGCCAGCTGGCTGGCAAACAGATCCTCCACCAGACGGCGCGTCGCCAGCCTGTCCCAATGCTCGTCAGAGGTCAGATAGCTGGCCGCAGAGCGCAACGGATCGAACCCGAAACGCTCCCCGATAGCATGATAGGCGCGCGCAGCCGCCGCCAGCGGCCAGCCCGCCCTGGCTGCCAGATCGATAATGTCCGTGGCGGGAATGAGTGGCTGTAACAGCGCCGCTGCGCCCGCCAGCTTCGCCGGCGCGCCCTCCTCGGTCAGACGTAACCGGCGGCCGGCCACACCGGCACGCTCATGGCTGGACAGGATGCTCTCACCCCATTCGCGCAGCTGGTCAGCGCCTTGCTGGTAGCGCTCAATCATATCACCCACAGGTGCCGCCTTGCCCGCGTCCTCGGTGCGCGCGCGCCGGGCAAGCCACACTGTCTGCTTGAAAAGCAGGCGGCGCACTTCAGCATGCAGGCTGGTCTGGGCGCTCGCAGGCACCTTGTTATCGAGCGCATTGATCTGCGCCATGAGGTCGTCGATACGGAAAATCTCGCGCGCGGCAGCGAAGGCCCGCGCGATGGCAGGCGTATCAGCCCCGCTCAGCTCCAGCGCCCGCTGCAGGAAGTCCGGCCCGCCCATATTCACCAGATCATTGGCGATCCGCGTCGCGATGATCTCCCTTTTCAGCCGGTGGCCGTCCATGGCGTCGGCAAATTTGTGCAGGGCTTTCGGGAAATAGGTGACGAGCGTATCGGTGAAGTGCGGATCATCCGGCACGTCACAGGCCACGATCTTGTCGAACAGGGCGATCTTCACATAGCTGGTGATGATCGCGATTTCCGGCCGCGAAAGCCCGTCATTCTGCTCCTTGAGACCCCTTATGATCTCGCTGCCGGGCAGCCCTTCGACAGCGCGGTCCAGACGCCCCTCAGCTTCGAGGCTCTCCATGACGCGCTCATGCACATCAAGGTCTTTGGCTGCCCGCTCGCGCGCCAGCGTCAGGGTGAGCGTCTGGTCGTAATTATGGCGGAGCACATGCTCGGCCACGTCGTCGGTCATGGATTCCAGCAGCTTGTTGCGGTCCTCCCGGCTCATATCGCCCGAACGCATCATCGGGTTGAGCAGGATCTTGATATTCACCTCATGGTCAGAGCTGTCCACCCCGGCCGAATTGTCGATGAAGTCGCCATTCACGCGGCCGCCCTTGCGCGCAAAGGCAATGCGGGCGGCCTGCGTCATGGCCAGGTTTGCGCCCTCGCCAACCACACACGCCTTCATCTCTTCGGCATCGACCCGGATGGCATCATTATTCTTGTCGCCGACCTGGTAGTTCTGCTCGGAAGCGGCCTTCACATAGGTGCCGATACCGCCAAACCAGAGGAGCTCGGTCTCAGCCTTGAGAAGGGCGTGCATGACCTCGTTTGGCGTCGCGCTCTTGCCTTCAAGGCCGGTCAAGGCGCGTATCTGGTCATTGAGCTGGATCGCTTTGGCAGAGCGCGAGAACACGCCCCCGCCCTTTGAGATCAGCTTGGAATCGTAATCCTGCCAGCTGGAACGGTCCATCTCGAACAGGCGCTTGCGTTCCTTCCAGCTGCCTTCGGTATCCTGCGGATCGGGATCAATGAAGATGTCGCGATGATCGAACGCCGCCAGAAGGCGGATCTGCTTCGACAAGAGCATGCCATTGCCGAACACATCCCCGGACATATCGCCCACGCCAATCACCGTGAAGGGCTCGCTCTGGATGTCCTTGCCGCGCTCGCGGAAGTGGCGCTTGACCGATTCCCACCCGCCACGCGCGGTGATCGCCATTTTCTTGTGGTCATAGCCGGCAGACCCGCCAGAGGCGAAGGCATCGCCCAGCCAGAAATCATACTCGTCCGTGGCGACACCATTGGCGATGTCGGAGAAACTCGCCGTACCCTTGTCGGCCGCGACAACGAGATAGGGATCTTCCCCGTCCCAGCGCACGACATTGTCCGGCGCCACGACATTACCGTCCGCGTCAAGATTATCGGTGATGTCGAGAAGACCGCGCAGGAAGGTGCGGTAGCTCTCCTTGCCTTCGGCCATGAAGGCTTCCCGGTCCGAAGGTTTGGGTAATTGCTTGGGATAGAACCCGCCCTTGGAGCCGACCGGCACAATGACGGCGTTCTTCACCTGCTGGGCCTTCACAAGGCCCAGAACCTCGGTGCGGAAATCTTCACGCCGGTCCGACCAGCGAAGCCCGCCGCGCGCCACAGGCCCGAAACGCAGATGCACACCCTCCACGCGCGGGCTCCACACGAAAATCTCGCGATAGGGCTTGGGCGCAGGAAGGTCTCGTATCTTGCGGCTGGCAATCTTCAGCGAGATCCAGGGCTTGGGCTGCCCGTCCTCATTGGTCTGGTAGAAATTGGTCCGCAGCGTGTATTTGATCAGCTTGACCAGCCGGCGCAGGGCCTTGTCGTGGTCCAGGCTGGAAACCGCATCGAGCTTGCCGCGCAGCTCCTTCTCCAGCGCCGCCGACTTTTCCTCGCGGGCCTTGTGGTCAAGATCGAGCGAAGGATCAAAGCGCAGGCGGGCAAATTCCAGAAGGCAGCGCGCAATTTCAGGGTGCCCGCCAAGTGCCTCTTCCTGGATGGATTGCGACGGATCCATGCCCGATTGCTGGCGGTAGCGCGCGCACGTGCGCAGGAAAGCCGCCTCGCGCCAGCTGACACCGATCGCGGGCACCAGCGTGTTGAAGCCGTCATCCTCGGTCCGCCCGTCCAGGACGGCCAGAACCGCGTCCTCAAACAGCGGCGCCAGGGTTTCCAGCTCTGCAAACTCACCCGAACGCGCGCCCACCTCGAACTCATGCACCCACAGCGTCTCGCGCTCCTCGCCATCACGCTGGCGCTGGACCGGATAGCCAGCCTCCGCCTCGACATGCAGGCCGAGATTTTCAAGAACCGGCAGCACATCCGATAGCGCCAGCATCCGGCCATGGCTGTAGAGCTTCACACGCAGATGCGCGTCATCATCCTCGGATTCGCGATATACGCGCGCGCCGCGCGGATTGTCCGCCGACAGGGTCTCCAGCCGTGCGATGTCAGCCAGTGCCGACAGGGGCTGGTAGCGCTCGCGGTAGCCGGCCGTATAGCCATCCAGATAGGTGCGCACCGCGCGCAAGGAATCAGCATCGCCATCACGGCGCGCTTCAGCTTCCAGCTCGTCCTCCCAGGTGCGCGCCAGAAGCGCGATCTCGCGCTCCAGCTCGGCCGGGTCGGGCTCGGGATGGTTGAACGGGTCCAGCCCGATAATGAAGTGGACGCGCGCCAGAGCGCCATCGCCAAACATGGGGTAGAAGGCCGACAGGCGGCCATTGAAGGCCTTGCGGATCAGCTCGCCCGCCTCGATGCGCACGCGCGTATTGTAGCGGTCACGCGGCACGTAGAGCAGCACCGAGACAAAGCGGTCAAACTGGTCGCGGCGCAGGAAGAGGCGCGTGCGGGGCCGGTCGAACAGGTGCAAAATGCCCTGGCTGATCTTCAGCAGATCCTCTTCGGAGGTCTGGAACAGCTCGTCGCGGGGATAGTTCTCGACAATGTGCTGGAGCTTTTTGGCAGAGTGGGAGCCTGGCGCCTTGCCGGCCTTGTCCAGCACGCGGCGCACTTTTCGCCGGATCAGCGGCACATCGCGCGCCATCTGGTCATAGGCCTCTGCCGTGAACAGGCCGACAAAGCGCGTCTCGCCCACCACCGCGCCATCATCGCGGTAACGCTTGACCCCGATATAATCCATGTAGACGCGCCGGTGGACACGGCTTTTCATATTGGCCTTGGCCACGATGACAGGGCTCGGCGCGCGCAGGAAAGCCTCAATGGCCGGCACAATGACCAGCGGTTCGGAGGTGCGGCGCAGCACGGTGCGGTCAGGATCGCGCAGAATGCCCTTGCCGCTGTCCTTGAGGATTTCCGGCTCGCGCGAGCGCAGATTGCCCTCCTCGTCGACGTCGAACGCGTAAGCACGGCAGCCGATGAACGCGAAATGGTCGTCACGCAGCCAGCTCAGGAAGGCGAGTGATTCCTCCACCTCCTCGCGCGGCGCGCGGGTATTGGCAGCCTTGAGATGCTCCAGGCACTCATCCATGCGCGCGCGCATGTCGCGCCAGTCCTCGACCGCCTCGCGCACATCGCTCAGCGTCGCGCGCACCTCTGATTCCAGCGCCTCGCGTGCGGACGGATCAAGCAGATCGACATGCACCTGGATCATGGACTCGGCGGCAACGCGCCCATCCTTGCCGCTGCGCTTGCCATCCTCGTTCCGGCGCACCTGCACAATCGGGTGAACCATGGCGAGCACATCAAGACCCTGCGAGGCGATCTCGCCCATCACCGAATCGACCAGGAATGGCCGGTCCTGCCCGATGACCTCGACGATGTCGCGCCCCAGCGGCTTGCCGTCGCTGCCCTTGCCTTCACGCACACGCACCTTGATCTTGTCGCTGGCACGTTCGGCCGCGAACTCCCAGAAATCGCCAAAGACGGTCAGCGCATCATCCTGCGTGATGCCTTGCAGATCATCAGACAGGGAATCTTCCCAGACCTGTTCGGCAAAGCTGGCAGCGGCATCATCCAGTCCGCCAAAGCGGGCCTTCCAGTGCTTGCGGGCTGCTTTGAGAAACTCATCGCGGTCAAAGGCATGGGCGGAACTGACGACAGCGGTCATGCTCGGGGGCGCTCCGTTTCGGACTTGCGGGTACGCGCCGGGGGCGGCGCGCCGCTATTGATGACGCCAGCCTAGCTGCACTGCTGCGCCGTTCAAGCGATGAACGCCACTGCGGCATGATGAACACCGAGACTGGACCAATTGGCGCGCGGTGTGGTTCGTTGCGTGACTGAAAACAAGTCCTTTTTCTGCGGAGACTGTCGAACCATGCCCCACATGCTCATTACCGGCGCCAACCGTGGCATTGGCCTGGAACACACGCGTGTTCTTTTGTCGCGCGGCTGGCATGTCAGTGCAGCCTGCCGCGATCCCGGCAAGGCCAGTGAGCTAAAAGCGCTCGATCCCGGTGACGGACGCCTGACCCTGCTGGAATATGACGCCGCCCGGCCCGGTGCCGGCAAGGCTCTGGCCAGTGCGGTGAAGGGCCCGATCGATATTCTGTTCGCCAATGCCGGCATGTTTGGCCCGCGCGAGCAGGGCTTCGGCCAGACTGACTATGCCGGCATGGCTGAAATCGCGCAGGTCAACGCCTTTGCAGCGCTGGAGCTGGCGGAAACCTTCGCCGGTCAGGTCGCGCAGTCCCAGCTAAAGGTGATTGCCCTTCAATCGAGCCGTATGGGCTCCATCGCCGACAATACCAGCGGCGGATATTACGCCTACCGCATGTCCAAGGCAGCGCTGAACGCGATTGGCAAGTCACTGAGCATCGACCTCAAGCCCAAAGGAATCATCACCCTCATCTTCCACCCTGGCTGGGTGAAGACCGATATGGGCGGCGCAGGCGGCACCCTGACCGTCAATGAATGCGTGGAAGGCCAGCTCGATCTCATTGCGCGCGCCAACCCGGCCATGAATGGCCGCTTCTTCCATGTCAGCGGCGAAGATCTCGACTGGTAAAAAGGAAAGGCGGGCGCTGCCAGACGGGGACAGGACAGTCCGGCAGCGCCCTTCGGGTCTCACGATGGCAGGCTGGGGACACGCAAACGGAGACCCGTCTTTCTAATACGCCGGCAACGCACGAGCGGATCAGCGGCGGAATGAGCGGATAATTACCCCACAATATTTACTTTCGTGGGGCAAACTGCTATTGCCCCACAGAATAATCTTTTGTGGGGCAATATGGACACCTTTCCCCTTTCCGTTCAGACAACCTACCAAGACCTCCTGGAGGCACACCGGCAGCAGGCCGTCAGCAATCTGGGTGGAACACCGGTCCTGAAGGAGAAAAGCGGACGCAAATACTGGTATGTCCGCAAACGCCTCGGCAACCGGATTGTGGAGCGCTATCTCGGCCCGCAAAGCGCCGAACTGGACCAAAGGATTGAAGCGGGCCGTGACGCGGCCACGGATCATGCCGTTTTTGAAAAGCGGTGCGCGTCCATGGTGGCACAGTTGCGCGCCGCCGGACTGCCAGCCCTCGACCGGCAAACGGGCAAGGTGCTGCGGGCCATGGCCGTGGCCGGAGCGTTCCGGCTTGGCGGCACATTAATCGGCACCCACGCCTTCCGGCTCTACAGCGCCGAGCTGGGGGTGCGTTTCCCGCCCGAACTGGGACTTACCGCAGATGTTGATGTTGCGGCGTTCGAGAACCTCAAACTCGCCATCGACGACAAGCCCGACCCTTCTCTGGCAAGAACCTTCGCCGATCTGGGCCTGCATCCGGTCTCCGAAGCAGGTGATAGCCGCAAGCACACACGCTGGAGGATGCCCGGCGACGGGTTGATGGTCGAGTTTCTTGTTCCAAGGATGCAGTCACACCAGGACGTCGTGTCTCTCGCACCGCTGGGCGTTGATGCGCGGGCGCTGTCATATCTGAACTATCTGATCGCTGAACCGGTTCAGGCCGTCGGCCTGTATCGCAGCGGGGTCCTCATTCAGGTGCCGCGTGTGGAGCGCTACGCCATCCACAAGCTCATCGTTGCCAGCCAGCGCCGGAAGGAAAGCGCAGCCAAGGCAAGAAAGGACCTTGCCCAGGCAGATCTGCTTATACGCATACTGGAAGAGGACCGGCCCGAGGAGTTGGGGCTTGCCTATGAAGATGCCTGCGCGCGCGGTGCCAAATGGCGCTCAGCCATGGACGCGTCGCTGGACCGCCTGCCAGAGGCCAGAGCGCGGCTCACTTTCTGCTGAGTTGCAAGGTCCGGCTGGCGACGTATGCCCAGCGGGAAAGGGAACAGACTGGCAGACCGACGGGTTAGCTCTTGCACAACAGCAAGGGAGGCTAGAATGGCCCGCAAACATCCGGTTCCGCCCAAACCCGTTACGCCCTCGCAAGAGCGTCCGCACAACTCCGCTCGTGAAGAGGCGCTCGACGAAGCGCTGGAAGAAAGCTTTCCAGCCTCCGACCCGCCCGCTCCGGTAGCGCCGCGCAAAAGCCGCTAGACGTGTAACTGCCTACGAAACGCCGGGGCGCCGGGCAGCCAGTCCAATCACGAATTATCGGGATCTGGTCCGGAAAATGGAGCGGGCGATGAGATTCGAACTCACGACCCTCACCTTGGCAAGGTGATGCTCTACCCCTGAGCTACGCCCGCTCATATGCGTTACCGGGGCTGGTCACATGGACCAGAGGGCGCGGTATATCGCGCATCGCGAATGGTTTGGCAAGCCTTCACTGCGGCGCTCATTTCATCTCTTGCATCCGGGCGCTTGCACGGGGCAGGAAGGAAGCCATGACAGTTTCAGACCCGGCCCCGCCATTGCCCGCCCCGCCCGTCACCCGCGAGAGCCTGCTGGGCTTTCTCGATGCGCTGGGCATTGCCCACACCACGCACGATCACGCGCCGGTCTTCACCGTTGCCGAGAGCGACCAGATCAAGGCTCACATGCCCGGCGGGCACACCAAGAACCTGTTTCTGAAAGACAAAAAGGGCAATCTCGTCCTGATCTCGGCCGAGCACTCGACGACGATCGAGCTGAAGCGCCTGCACGAGCGTCTGGGCTGCGGGCGGCTCTCCTTCGGGTCGGCAGAGCGGCTGGAAGAGGCACTGGGTGTAACCCCCGGCTCGGTAACCGCCTTTGCGCTCGTCAATGATCCTCAGCGCCGGGTGCGCTTCATCCTCGACGCCGCGCTGATGACGCACGAGACCGTGAACTTCCATCCGCTGAAGAATGACGCCACCACCGCCATATCGCGCGATGGACTGCTGGCCTTTCTGGCAGCGCTTGGGCGTGAACCGGAAATCATGGATTTCACGGCCGTGGCGTGACCGCCTACTTGCAGTCTGGCCTCTGCCAGTCCACCTAAGGCGCAACATATTAGACATTCCGGGATGCCCCTCCTGCGCCCCGGACAGGAACTCCAGGGATCAGACGTCATGCAGATTTTCGGCAATCAGCCCGCCAGCACACCGGCCAGCAATCCCGGCGGTGGCCATGTGAAGGACTCCACCGACCAGAATTTCATGACCGACGTGGTGGAGGTCTCAAAGCAGGTGCCTGTCCTGGTCGATTTCTGGGCGCCCTGGTGCGGTCCGTGCCGCCAGCTCGGCCCCGTCATCGAGAAGGCCGTGAATGCGGCTGGCGGCAAGGTGAAGCTGGTCAAGATCAATATCGACGAGAACCCGCAAGTGGCCGGCCAGCTGCGCATCCAGTCCATCCCAGCCGTGCTGGCCTTCGTGAACGGGCAGCCTGTTGACGGTTTCATGGGCGCGCTGCCCGAAAGCCAGATCAACGACTTCATCAAGCGCATTAGCGGAGACGTCGACGAAGCCGCGCTGGACGATGTGCTCGAACAGGCAGAACAGGCGCTTGCAAGAGGCGATGCGGGCGGCGCAGCGCAGGATTTTGCCGCCGTCCTGCAGGCGGCCCCGGACAATACCCGCGCCCTGGCGGGCATGGCACGGGTATTCCTCTCCCAGGGCGACCGGGAGGGCGCTGAAGGCGTGCTGGCACAGGTGCCGCCAGCCAAGGCAGGCGATCCGGCCATAGCGGGCGTGCGCGCCGCCATGGAGCTGGCCAGCGAAGGCGAGGATGCCGGTGATCCTGCCGATGCGAGGGCTGCCCTTGAGAAAGCCGGCGGCAAGGGCGCAGCCCTGCACTACCAACTTGCCCGCGCCCTGATCGGTGCAGGCGATCTGGAAGGCGCCGCGAGCGCGCTTCTCGACAGTATCGCGCAAGACCGCGAATGGAACGAAGGCGCGGCGCGCCAGTTATTGCTGCGCGTGTTCGAGGCCGCCGGGCAGACATCCGAGCTGACAAAGGCCGGGCGCAAGCGTCTCTCCTCCATCCTGTTCAGCTAGAAGCTGGCTGCGGGGCGGCTGAGGCCTATCTCTTTGGAGTGGACACGCCACGACTATCAGGAGGCCCGCGAAGACAGATGACCGTTCACCCCGCCTTGCCGGACACGCTGCCGCTCTTCCCGATCCGCGGCTGCATATTGCTGCCGGGTGAGGCCCTGCCTCTGAACGTGTTTGAACCGCGCTATCTGAACATGGTCGATGACGCGATGAGCGGGAACGGATTTATCGGCATGATCCAGCCACGCGAGACCGGCCCGCGTGACCATCCAGACCTCGAACGGGTCGGCACGGCAGGGCGCATCGCCAAACATTCGGAAACCACTGACGGACGCTATCTGATCGTGCTGGTGGGCGTTTCCCGCTTCACCCTGACCGCCCAGCCGCACATGAAGACCCCCTATCGCGTCGGGCGCGCCGATTATACCGGGTTCGAGCGTGATATTGACGGACCCGAAGCCGACGATCCGGGCGCAGACCGGGCCGGCTTCCTCGCACTCCTGAAACGCTTTTTCCAACATGCCGGGATTGATGCCGACTGGGCATCGATGGACCACGCACCCCTGTCGGCGATCACCGGCAAGGTCGCCATGGCAGCGCCCTTTGACGCGGCCTGCAAGCAGGCACTCCTGCAGGCCTCGAGGCCCTGCGTGCGCCGCGAGCTTCTGGCCACCTTGATGGAAGGCGCGCTGGAGCACGCCTTGCGCGGCCCGTCATCGGGTCCGGCCGGCCGGCTGCACTAGGCTTGCCTGACCCGCAGGCAATGCCGTAAAGACGCTAGCCATGAGCACCGAGACACCCACCGACACGCCCAATCCGCGCCGGTCCGCCCATGTGGACCCGAAGCTGCTGGAAATCCTTGTCTGCCCGGTCACACGCCAGACGCTGGAATATGACCGCGAGGCAGGCGAGCTGATCTCGCGCGCGGCGGGGCTCGCCTATCCGGTGCGCGAAGGCGTGCCGGTCATGCTGCCCGAAGAAGCCCGCCAGCTAGATGGCTGAGCCCAGGCAGACGCCCTGGCCCGTCCGCCTCGCCTTTCAGGCATCGCACAGGCGTTTGCGGGCGAGCTTTGATGATGGCGCGGTGTTCGACATCCCCTATGGCCTCCTGCGGCGCGAGAGCCCGTCTGCCGAGGTGCAGGGCCATGGCCCCGGCCAGAAGCGCGCCGTCCCCCATGCTGACAGCGTGATGGTTACAGCTGCAGAGCCTGTCGGACGCTATGCCGTGCGCCTGGTGTTTGATGACGGCCATGATAGCGGCATCTATGCTTGGACCCTCCTGCGCGCGCTTGGCGAGGCGGCAGGGCGAGCGCCGCACCGCTGATTTGCCAGCAATGCCATGACGCGCCACACTCCGGGCCAAACTGGTGTTCTTCTGAAGGATATTAACATGAAAATGGTTCTGCACGCCGGTATGGCGCTCGCATCGGTCTGCCTGCTCGCAGCGCCTGCTGGCGCTCAGGCCACCGGGCCAGTGATCGAGCGCATTGATGCGCAGGGCTTGCGCGCACTGGTGACGGGGCTTGGCCACGAGATCACCAATGAGGCCGTATCCGAGGAAGGCCAGCCTATTGTGACGGCCACGACCGGCACCATGAACTATCTGGTGGCCGGTACGGTGTGTGAGAACGGGCAATGCCAGGGCCTGCTGACCGAGCTGGTCTTCACCAACACGCCGGCCACTCTGGACATCGCCAATCAGGTCAACCAGAGCTATGCGGCCATCAAGCTGGTGGTTCTGGAAGACGATAACGTCGTGTTCTCGCGCTATGACGTGCTCAATGGCGGTACGACGCTGGGGGCGCTTTCAACCTCGGTCAGCACATTGCTCGAAGTCGCGGGCGCAATCGTTCAGTCTGGCGGCGAATAGCGGGCGGCATTCTCGTCAAGCATGGTCCCCGGCGGGTACCGGCTCGGCCGGCTCCGCTGCTTTGGGCGCGGCAGGCCGGGGGGCGGGCTGTATCCGCGCCAGCAGGCCCTGCAATTCCTGCAGCTTGGCAGGGCCGTTCTCGGCGCGCGCTTCGGCCCGGCCCATCTCTGACGACAAAAGCCGCATGGCACGTGCCTGCGCATCCTGCTGGCAGCGTCCCAGTGGCAGAATGTCCTGCGCGGCCAGCCGCAATAGTCCCGCAGCCCGGTCAAGGGCGGGCAGGTTTGATGCGCTGATACGTTCAAAGAGCTTGTTATCGTGAATAATCGCCGCGCCCAGCTGGTCAAATGCATCACTCATTTCCAGCTTCGCCGCCTCGGGGAATGTCCCTTTCAGGGCCCGCTTCTGCAGTGATGACAGCGTGGCCAGGCGTTCAAACGGCTGGCCGGGGCCCTTCACGAACCAGCTCACAGATTTCTGTGATGACAGCTTGGCGCGGACGTAAGCAGCCAGCTTCACCTTGTTCTGCTCACCCACCAGATTGTCTTCCATCGACAGGAGGCGGGTAATTTCCTCGGCGGGTGTCACAGCGTCCTTCAGCGCCTCCTCCACCGATTCAGGTGATAACAGGCGCGCCGAGCGCACCGTGAACGCCTCCACCAGGGCCTGCGGGTTGAGATGGTCGCCAGATGCCGCGATGAGGCGCTGGGCGAGCGAGCGGGCCAGCGCGATCTCTTCGAGCACATTGTCCGGCTTGAAACGCTTGGGCTGACGCAAGGCCTCCAGCACGCGCCGCGCGATCTCGCCCTTGCTGTCGGGCAGCTGACTTGCCGCAAATTTTGACGCGAGACGGCGCGCATTGCCGGGTGCGGAAGTCATGCTGGGATGGGTCTGGGTGCCGGCAAACACGCTGGTCAGACGCTCGACATGACTGCCCAGATCCCGGCTCTGGCCGAGTATCTGGTTCAGCGCACGGTCAAAGGAGAGCATTTCGGCCAGAAAGGCATCCGCCTCCTTTGCCGCAAAGGCGCGCGCGTCCGGATCTTCAGGCAGATCATCATGGAAATCGAGCAGCATTTCGGCCTTGCGCGCCATGCCGGACGCATTGGCCAGCCGGTCGGCAATGGCGCGGCGCAGGCGCGTTTCGGCGCTGCCTTCAGCATGAATTTTTTCTGTCAGCTCCCGGAAGCTGGCATTCTTCGGATCCAGCGCCTTGCGCCTGGCATCCTTGCGCGCCTTCTCGATCGCCCGCTCAACCAGCTCGGTGAGAAGGCGGACATAGGCATGAACCGATGCATCGGAGTTTTGCGAGCGCGCAATCGCCACTTTCTGGATGGCGTGCTGCAGATCGCTTTCGCACGCATCCAGCGCCTCGGCCATGTCCGGCCGGTATAGCAGCTCCAGCGGGCAGATTTCCTTGCGCTCCAGCCATGGGGCGAGAGCGCGGCGCACCGTATCGCGCGCAGCAGGCCCGGCCAGATCCTCCGGCGTCACGCAAGGCAGTGTTGCCTCGCCAGTCTTGGCATCGGGAACGCTGAAGCGTTCTGCGCCTACCTCATGAATGGTGACGGTGCTGAACGTGCCGCTGGCATCATTCCAGGTTTCACGCGCCACCCGGGCCGAACCGCGGGGCATCTTGGCGACAAGCCGGTCAGCCAGGTTAATCGCGTCGGAACGCTCGTTGAGCGCTTCCACCAGCACCCATTCCGCCTTCGGATGCTTCTTGAAGAAGACCTCGAAATGGACTTTTCCCGAAGCCATGGAGCCCGCCCGCACCCTGATTGTTTCCCCGCTGAGCCCCACACTGGCGCGTTAAGCTTAACCGCTCGTAACCATGAGGCTCGCTCAAGCCCCTTGCTCCGGGCGGGCAGCGCTGTAGGTTTGCTCAGACCTGCCCTGATCAGAGGATCAAAATACGCATGGCCCAGATAGCCCTTGTCGATGATGACGAGAACATTCTCACCTCCGTCTCGCTCTTCCTCGAGGGGGAAGGCTATCAGGTGCAGACCTTCACCGACGGGGTAGAGGCCTTGAATGTCCTTTCCGACAACCCGCCTGACCTTGCCATATTCGACATCAAGATGCCGCGCATGGACGGGCTGGAACTGCTGCGCCGGGTGCGCCAGAGCTCCAACCTGCCAGTCATCTTCCTGACCTCCAAGGATGGCGAGTTCGACGAGGCGCTGGGGCTGGATCTGGGCGCTGACGACTATATCGCCAAACCGTTCTCCCACCAGCTTCTGGCCAAGCGGATCAAGGCGGTGCTGCGGCGCGCCCAGCCCGATGATGCCGACCTGCCGGCCAGCGAGGCCGACCAGAAAGCGCTGGTGCGCGGCTCGCTGACCCTCGACCCCAACCGGCATGCGTGTCTATGGAATGGCAAGCCGGTGCGCCTGACCGTCACCGAGTTCCTGATCCTGCAGGCACTGGCCAACCGTCCAGGCTATGTGAAGAGCCGGGACAATCTCATGGACGCGGCCTATGACGATCAGGTCTATGTCGATGACCGCACGATCGACAGCCACATAAAGCGCATCCGCAAGAAATTCCGCGTCGTCGACGACAGCTTTGACGGGATCGAGACCCTTTATGGCGTCGGATACCGCTACAAGGAGGCGTGAGCCGGGCCGCCTGAAAGCGCGGCTGGCAGGGCTCACCTCCAATCTGCATCAGGCGCTGTTTTCGCGCCTTGCTGCCGGCATTCTGGTCGCCAATCTGTTTGCGCTCGGCCTTCTGGCGCTGGGCACGCTCGCCCTGATCGAGAACCGGACCGGCCTGATCGATGCCAAGGTCGACTCTCTGACCCAGCAGGCCGACATCATCCGCAATGTCATCACCGAGACGGCGGTGGAAGGCTCGCCTGAGCCCGCCCTCAATGCCCGCATAGCCGCCGAAGTGCTCGCGCGGCTCTATGTGCCTGAAGGCACGCGAGCCATGATCCACGGGCCTGAAGGACGCCTCGCCGCCGACAGCTATCTGAGCGCCGGACGTGTCAGCGTGGAGCTCCTGCCACCGCCGGGTGAACGCGATATTGAAGGCTTTTTCACCGGCCTCTGGCGGGCCGTGCGCGACTTCGTCGGCGGCTTCTTCCTGTCTGCCGAGGAACGCGAGACCCGCGAGCGCTCACTGGGCGAGGAAATTGCGCTCGCCCAGACAACGGGCGAAGCCGTGGCAGGGGTAAGGCGCGGCCGCTATGGCGAGCGCGTCGTCTCGGTGACGCTGGCCATAGCGCCCGTACAGACCATTGTCGGCTCAGTGACGTATGAATCCTATGATTATGACGCGCTGATCGCCGCCGACCGCGTGGCGATCCTGCCCTATCTGGGCTTTGCCGCGCTCATCATTGTCGCGTTCGGCACCTTGCTGGCCTTGCGCATTGCCGGCCCGGTCAAGCGCCTGTCGGATGCGGCGCGCAGCGTGCAACTGGCAGGCGGCCGGCGCGTGCCCCTGCCAGACTTCTCGCGCCGGGGCGACGAGATTGGGGATCTGGAACAGGCCTTCCGCGCCATGACCGACGCGCTCTATGACCGGCTGGACGCGATTGAAAGCTTCGCCGCCGATGTCGCCCACGAGATCAAGAACCCGCTCACCTCCATCCGCTCTGCCGCCGAGGTCCTGGTGCGCGCCCGCGACGATAGCGCCCGCGAGCGCCTGGTCAGCGTGATCCAGAAGGATGTGCAGCGCCTCGACCGCCTCATCACCGACATCTCCAACGCTTCGCGTCTGGACGCCGAGCTGGCGCGTGATCAGGTCACGCCGGTCGATCTGGTGCGCCTGATACGCGACATTGTGCGCGTCTATATCGATGGGGAGCGGGCATCGCCCGGCCAGCTGGAACTGCAGACAGATCTCGCAGAGGCCTTTATCGCCGCACGCGAGGAGCCGCTGGGGCGTGTCTTCACCAATCTGATCGACAATGCGCTGACCTTCTCCCCGCCGGAGGGCAAGGTGCGCATTTCCATAAAGCGCAAGCAGGGCAACACGCGCGAGAGCACCCGCGAGCGCTTTGTGATCCTTGTGGACGACGACGGCCCCGGCATTCCGCCCGAAGCGCTGGAGACCATTTTCAACCGCTTTTACACCCAGCGTCCTGCCGGTGCGGCATTTGGCACCCATTCAGGGCTGGGGCTGGCGATTGCCCGCCAGATCATCTCGGCCCATGGCGGCACGATCCACGCGGAAAACCGCACCAGCCCGGCAAGCGGCGCACGCTTTGTCATCGAGCTGACGAGCGTGTCCTGAAAGGCACTGCTGTGGCCTCTTTGCAAGACGCCCCTTTCACATAATTGAAATGCAAGGTTACATGGCGGTCACACACCGCTCCGTCCCCTTCTTCAGAGTCTCCATGATCGGCCTCGTCATCGTCACCCATGGTAAGCTTGCCCAGGAACTGGTGGCAGCAACCGAGCACGTCGTGGGCCGTCTGGCGGCGTGTATCGCCGTCTCCATCGGCGCCGATGACGATATGGAACAGCGCAGGAGCGATATCCGCACAGCGGTAGAGGCCGCAGACAGCGGCGATGGCGTCATCATCGTGACCGACATTTTCGGCGGCACACCGTCCAACCTCTCCATGTCCCTTCTCGAGAAATGCAAGGTGGAGGTGATCGCAGGCGCCAACCTGCCCATGATGATCACGCTGGCCGAAGCGCGCGGACGCATGAACCTTGCAGACCTCGCCGCCAATGCCTCAAGCGCAGGCAGGCGCTATATCACCGTCGGCTCCCATCTGATTGACGGGCTGTCGTGAGCGCGTACACGGCCGATGTCACGATCGTGAACAAGCGGGGCCTGCATGCCCGCGCGGCTGCAAAGTTTGTCGGTCTGGCCAGAGAATTCGAGGCCTCGGTAATCGTCGAGCGCGATGGTGAGCAGGCTGATGGCCGCTCCATCATGGACCTGCTCATGCTGGGCGCCGGGCCCGGCACACAGCTGACGCTGAGCGCTGAAGGCACCGACGCAGAGGCGCTGACCGACGCCCTCCGCACGCTTGTCGAAACCGGGTTCGGCGAAAGCGAGTAATCAGCCCTCGCGCGGACGCTCGCCCGTTTCGCTGCCCGTGGCCCCGGCCTCCACATCGTCGGCTTCCACTTCGCCGTCACCGGCAACCGCGTTGTCCTGACCGCCAAACGCATCGCCTGCCATCAGTGAGGTCTCTTCAGATGCGTCGCTTTCCGGCGGGGCATCATCACCATCCGTTTCCGGTTGCACGATCCCGGCCACCTCGAGCGCCGCTTCAGGCTGCAGGGTTTCGGTCTCGGTGATCACCGGACCTGCCTCGCTCTCCACACCCGCTTCCACGCTTTCAGCATCACGATTGACGCGCTCAGCCGAAGCATCGCCAGACAACGCCTCGGACGGCATGGGCGGCGGCGGCGGAATGTCCATGGACCGGGCTTCGGCGCGCGGATCGTGCGGCGTATCATCGCCAGCAGCCTCGATCTCCGGGGCAGGCATCTCGCCCGCGTCATCAGACGACGCGCTGGCCACAGCCTCGGAAGGCTCACCCGCTTGCGCCTCAGAGCCGCCAGCTATGGCGTCTTCTTCATTATGGCCGTCCGCCGCACGAGCCGAAATAGCTGCCGCCGCAACAGGCGCCGCGACCATTGCGGCCGGCACGGTCTGCGCCTGTTCATCCGCAGGCGTTTCGGCCTGCGTCGCGGGAGCATCGCTAAGCGCGGCAGGTGTCTCACGGCGGGTCACCATTTCCTGCGGGGGGTGGCGCAGCACGTGGTCAGCCAGACGCGCAATGCGCGCTTCGAGACGCGCCGCGTCCCGCCAGCGATTGATGACGCCTGCAAACAGGAACAGGGTCACGCTGCCAGCCAGAGCCAGCAAGGCGGGAATGGCCGCGGTTTCGGCGCCATTGATGGCCACCGCACCGGCCAGCGTGATAATGAGGAAGGCCGGTACCCAGGCGAACCGCCAGGAACGCGCGCCAAGCGCCAGAAGCGCGCCCGCCAGCGTGATCGCGGCAAAGATCACCGCCCCTTCAAAGCCAGAAAATTGTGGCACCAGCTCCACAAGACTGTCCGACACGGCAGGCACCGCTTCGGCAAGCCGGGCATCGGCCAGACCTGGCTGGACGGCCACCAGCGCCGAAAACACGTCAAATGCGGGAAGGCCGTCAGCCAGACCGGGCGCCAAAAGGGCCAGCAGGGCCAGCATTTGCGGCCAGACAATCACAAGCGCAAGAACCGTGAGCGCGAGAACCGTCAGTAGCCAGTTTGCATTACGCGAGACGCCGGCGCGCGACAGGATGCTGGTATTGTCCTGGCTGGTGCGCGTCCAGCTATTGGTGCGGTAATTGACCACCGCGACCGGGCTGGAGCGCCGTTTCGGGCCGGGCTGCAGGCGGATCACCGCAGCATAGTCACCGGCATCGAGCGCAAAATCGCGCTTGCCGATCCGCACAGGGTGACGTTCGCCGTCCAGATCCTGAATACGGCGCTCGTCAGCGCGAGCGCGCGGATCCGAGCCGATCACCTGTCCCGGCGCTACGTAAAAATCGATCGCGCGGCTTCCAAAACGCTGGGTAGCGTGAGCTGTTGGCAGTATCGCCATGCCTGGTTTTCCCCTCATCACGCGCCATACTCGTGCTCGTCACGGCTGTAAGCCAATGGCACAGACGCCCCTCATTAACAGAGTGTATACAAAAAACGGGCCGGTTTAACCTCTTGTTTGCAAATTCCCTGTGTCAAAGCCGTGACAGCCCCGGCGCGCCGTTTGCGCTGTACCCGCGCGGGGGTTATACACCACGCATATCAAGCACTCCCGCTTTTGAATTCCGCGAAAGAAGGATCATCCATGACCCTGCTGTTCAACACGCCCGACGGCAAAGACTATCTCGTCAAGGACCTCTCTCTGGCCCGCTGGGGCCGGATCGAGCTGGACATGGCCGAGATCGAGATGCCGGGCCTGATGGCGCTGCGTGAGGAATTCGGGAACTCCAAGCCCCTGAAAGGCGCCCGTATCGCCGGCTCGCTGCACATGACCGTGCAGACCGCCGTGCTGATCGAGACGCTGACGGCTCTGGGCGCCGACGTGCGCTGGGCCTCATGCAACATCTTCTCCACGCAGGACCATGCCGCCGCCGCCATTGCCGAGACCGGCGTGCCGGTCTTCGCGGTAAAGGGCGAGACGCTGAAAGAATACTGGGATTATGCCGACGCCATCTTCCACTGGCCGAATGGCGAAACCGCCAACATGATCCTGGATGATGGCGGTGATGCCACCATGTATCTCCAGCTGGGCGAAAAAGCCGAAAAAGACCCCTCCGTGCTCGGCGAGCCGAAATCGGAAGAGGAGCGCTGGCTGTTTGACGCCATCCGCCGCCGCATCAAGGCGAGCCCCGGCTGGTTTGCCAAGGCGAAAGCCAGCATCAAGGGCGTGTCGGAAGAGACCACCACGGGCGTGATGCGCCTTTACCAGATGGCCAAGCGCGGCGAGCTCGCCTTCCCGGCGATCAACGTCAATGACTCCGTCACCAAGTCGAAATTCGACAATCGTTATGGCTGCCGTGAAAGCCTGGTGGACGCCATCCGGCGCGGCACCGACGTGATGATGGCCGGCAAGACGGCCGTCGTGTGCGGCTATGGCGATGTCGGCAAGGGCTCGGCCGAATCCCTGTCACAGGCCGGTTGCCGGGTGTCCGTGACTGAAATCGACCCGATCTGCGCCCTGCAGGCCGCGATGGACGGCTACGGGGTTGTCCGCCTTGAGGACGTGATCGGCGAGGTGGACATCGTCGTCACCGCCACCGGCAACAAGGACGTCATCACCGTCGACCATATGCGCGCCATGAAGAACATGGCCATCGTCTGCAATATCGGCCATTTCGATAACGAAATTCAGGTCGAGGCGCTGCGCAATTTCCAGTGGACCAATGTGAAGCCGCAGGTCGATCTGGTCGAGTTCCCCGAAGGCCACAAGATCATCCTCCTGTCCGAAGGCCGCCTGGTAAATCTGGGCAATGCCAATGGCCATCCCAGCTTCGTAATGAGCGCCAGCTTCACCAATCAGGTGCTGGCCCAGATCGAGCTGTGGACCCGGGGCGATCAGTACAAGAACGACGTCTACATCCTGCCCAAGCATCTCGACGAGAAGGTCGCGGCGCTGCATCTCGACAAGCTGGGCGCGAAACTGACCACGCTTTCGACCGAGCAAGCCGATTATATCGGCGTGGAGCAGAAAGGCCCGTTCAAGGCCGAGCATTACCGCTACTAGGCGTTCAGCCTTTTTGCGCATGAAACAGCCCCGGCGGAGCGATCCGCCGGGGCTTTTTTTACTGCCGGCCCCAGGCAAGCGCTTCCGCCTGCTGGAGGATTGAGGCGGTGGCTTCGGCCTCGCTGCCCGGTATCTCGCGGGCGGGGACAGGGTCTGAAAAGCGTAAGCGGTAGGTCTTGCCGCGCTGGCGCATCAGCCCGTGGAAGAGCGTTATATCGCGCAGCTCCTCATGGATCTGGTCCAGCGCATAGAAGGCAATAGGCATGGACTGGCGCACGCCCAGCGTCACCACCGGCGTATTGAAGCGCCGGGCGAGCGAGATCGCCGTCGGCGCCCACGGCTCCTCCACCAGACCCCAGCGTCTCCAGCGCCAGCGCGCCATGCGCCCCGAAGGGAAGATGGCAAGGCACCGGCCCTGATTGAGCGCTTCCATCGACCCACGCAGCGTATCGCGGGCGTTGGCCCGGCTGCGCGCATTCTTGCGCCATTCCACCGGGATCAGCATGTCTTCAAGGCCCGGACAGACGCGCAGCGCATCCCGGTTGGCCAGAAAGCAAAGATCAGGGCGCTTTTCCCGGATCGCCTGCCACAGCGCAATGCCGTCTGCGATGCCGCCGGGATGATTGCCGATAATCACCACCGGGCCGGTATCTGGAATGGCATCAAGCCCGTGCGTGTTTACCGTCAGGGCCAGATAGTCCGCCGCCCAGTCGAACGCTTCGCGCGCGCGCATCGGCCTTACCGTATCGACCATATCGATGGCATCGCGATAACCCATCAGCGCGCCTGCCGTGGGCCGGACCACATTCCACAGCCAGGGATGTTTTCTCAGACGCGGCGCGCGTTCATCGATCAGCTGATCGACAAGTTCCTTCGCCGACTGGGGCGGCGCCGGGGGAATAGGATAGAGGTCGGCAGGGTACTGGCTCATCGCGCCCTAGTTCAAACGGGTTTGCGTCAGTTGCAAGCCCTCAGCGCGGATACGGCCAGCTTGGCCGTCACATCCCGGCACAGCGCCGGATCCCCGCCGCAGCAATCGGCGATGAGAAAGCTGACGAGCTCTGCTGTCGCCACCAGATTGGCGGCATAAATGCGCTGTCGGCCAGCTTTCTCCACCTGCGCGAGACCCGCCGCAGTCAGCACCGCCAGATGGGCGGAAAGATTGCTGGGACTGATAGCTAGCTGTTCGGCCAGCATGCCTGCGGCAAGCCCTTTGGGGCCTGCAGCGACAAGGGCGCGGAATATGCGCAGCCTGCCCTCATGGGCGAGGGCGGAGAGCTGGGCGCAGGCTTGCGCTTCGGCAAGTTCGGGACGATCTGACATTTCATTTCAATACTTCTTGAAATATTGAAATGTCAAGGCTAGAGATCGGGAAAGCCCGCGCCACGGAAAGCCGCCCATGATCCGCATTCTTGTCCTGTGTACCGGAAACTCCGCCCGCTCCATCCTGGGTGAGGCCCTGTTCAATGCGCTGGGTGCGGGGAAAATCACCGCCATCTCCGCCGGGTCGAAGCCCAAGGGCGAACCGCACCCCATTGCCCTGGAGACACTTGTCCGCCACGGCCTCCCGGCTGAGGGCTATAGTTCCAAGAGCTGGGATGTGTTTGCGGGAGCGGATGCGCCTGAAATCCACGGCGTCATCACGGTGTGCGATTCCGCCGCCAGCGAGGCCTGCCCGATCTGGCCCGGCGCGCCGGTGCAGGTCCATTGGGGCTTGCCAGACCCCGCCTATGTGACGCCGGATGCCGCCTGCCGCGAGGCATTCGAGCAAACCTATCTGGCCCTCAAAGCCCGTGTCGAAGCGGTGCTGGCGTTTGACGGTGATCTGACTGATCCCGCCAGTCTCAAAGCCGCCCTGAAGGCCGCGCATGACGGCGCAGCCCTGCCAGACTTCCAGCCCTGAGAGACATCTCTATGACCGTACAGAAGGACGCTGCGCCTGCCGGGATCGGCCCGTTTGAAAAATGGCTCTCGGTCTGGGTCGGCCTTGCGATTATTGCCGGTATCGCGCTCGGCGCGCTTGTACCGGGCGCGTTCGGCTTTCTGGCCGGGCTGGAATACGCCTCTGTCAATCTGGCGGTGGCCGTCCTCATCTGGGCGATGGTCTTCCCGATGATGGTGAATGTCGATTTCGGCGCGCTGATGCGTGTGGGCGAGAGGCCCAAGGGCCTCATCATCACCTTGGTGGTAAACTGGCTCATCAAGCCCTTCACCATGGCGCTGCTGGCTGTCGTCTTCTTTGAGGGCGTGTTCGCCCGCTTCATCGAGCCGGAGAACGCAGAACAATACATCGCGGGCCTCATCATTCTCGGCGCCGCGCCCTGCACCGCCATGGTGTTTGTCTGGTCGCAACTCACCAAAGGCGATCCGGCCTACACCCTCGTTCAGGTGTCGGTGAATGACGCGATCATGGTCGTTGCTTTCGCGCCCATCGTGGCCCTGCTGCTGGGCGTCACCTCCATCTCGGTACCGTGGGAGACGCTTGTTCTCTCGGTCGTGCTCTATGTGGTGATCCCGCTGGCCGCTGGCATTGCTGTGCGCCGCTGGCTGATCCGCTCTGGCGGCATGGCGCGGCTGGACGGGTTCAATGCGGCGATAAAGCCGGTTTCCATCAGCGCCCTGATCGCCACCGTCGTGCTGCTTTTCGGCTTTCAGGGCGGGACGATCCTGTCCCAACCGCTGGTGATAGCCATGATCGCGGTGCCCATCATCATCCAGTCCTACGCCATTTTCGCGCTCGCCTATGGCGCGGCCTGGATGTGGAAGGTGCCGCATAACGTGGCCGCACCCTGCGCGCTCATTGGCACCTCGAACTTCTTCGAGCTGGCAGTCGCCGTCGCCATCGGGCTCTTCGGGCTCAATTCCGGGGCGGCGTTGGCCACGGTAGTCGGCGTGCTGGTGGAGGTGCCGGTCATGCTCTCGCTGGTGGCGCTCGCCAACCGGACACGCGCGAAATTCCCTGCGGAGTAAACCCGATGAGCCTTGATCCCTCCACGCCCCATCTGGATGAGGACTGCTACCGCGATGTGAAGCCGGAGCGGCTCTTCCCGGCCGTCCGTGCCACGCACAGGCCGCGTATCCTGCTGCTCTACGGCTCGGTCCGCGACCGCTCATTCAGCCGCATGGCCACCGAGGAAGCTGCCCGCATACTTGAGCGGCTTGGCGCGGAAACGCGCATCTATAACCCGTCCGGCCTGCCCCTGCCCGACGATGCGGACGTGAGCCACCCCAAGGTGGCCGAACTGCGCGATCTGGTGATGTGGTCAGAAGGCATGGTCTGGTGCTCGCCTGAACGCCATGGCGCGATGACAGGCATCATGAAGGCGCAGATCGACTGGATACCGCTTTCACTCGGCGGGGTGAGACCCACACAAGGCAAGACGCTGGCCGTGATGCAGGTATCGGGCGGCTCGCAGAGCTTCAACACCGTCAACCAGCTGCGCGTGCTGGGCCGCTGGATGCGCCTCATCACCATCCCCAACCAGTCTTCGGTCCCCAAAGCCTGGCTGGAGTTTGATGAGCACGACCGGATGAAACCCTCCTCCCTCTATGACCGCATCATCGATGTGATGGAGGAGCTGGTGAAATTCACCCTGCTGACGCGCGATTGCGCCGATTATCTTGTCGACCGGTATAGCGAGCGCAAGGAAAGCGCTGCCGAAGTGTCAAAGCGCGTCGGCCAGCGCTCCATGTAGCAGGCAAAGCTTATGGGGAAGCGGCGCCAGGCTGGAAGCGCACGCTGATCCAGCAAGGCAACTGCCCGTAATGAGCTTACGTCTCACCCTCCAGCTTGCCGCACCGGCGCCGCTACGCTCCGCCACCCGCCTGAGCCGCACCGGCTGAACGGCCGGGGCCACGGCGCCCCCCGCCCGGACGGGGGCCGGAAACATCGGGCCGGCCAATCACGCGCAGGCAGTCCGGTCCGGTGAGTTCCGCCGTGAGCGGATAACTCCGGAACTGTTCCACCCGGCCCTGGACAGCCGCCCGGCTCTCATCATCAAGCCGCGCCGCCGCATTGAGTACGGCGGGCTGGAGCCGGTTGAGGCCGAGCGAGCGTTCCCGCAAGTTGCGCTGATATATCCCGGCCCACACCGCAGCCGCTTCCATGTCTCCGGCATCAAAATAATGCTGCGCCAGCGCAGCCTGTGATGCGCCCCATCCGGCACTGGCCGCGCGAAGCCAGGCGTCCTGCTGCAAATCCTCATCGCCCTGCCGCCCATGGCAGACCCCCGCATCGTGAAGGGCCATCTCGTATCCCGGACCCTGGCGCGCAAGGCAGACCAGAATGGGCAGTGCTGTATCGCACTGTCCGCCACTGATCATCGCAGTGGCCGTCCGGTAGGGATCGCCTGCCAGCCCCCCGCCCCGGCCCATCATGGCGTCTCCCCCCGGACCCCGGCCGGGCGGACCATTACGCCCTGGCGAGCAGGCCACAAGAAATACCAGTAGTACCGCTGCCACACTGATCGCCCAGCGCATGATCCTGCTCCTTGTAAATGTCTGTCACGGCGGAGTTTGCCGCCTGCCGGCCGCAAGGCGGAGTTAAACTTCAGTCAGCATCCGGTCATATCCGGCAGCTGCCTGGTCTCATTGCCGCAGAAGCGCCAGCCAGCGCTGCATGTAGCGGACAGGCATGGAGGGGCGACGTGGCGGCAAACCGGCGCTAGGCTGGGGGCGCACGCTGACCCAAGCAAAGGATCTGGCCGTCATGAGCATATTTCTCGCCCTCCTGCTTGCCGCCCAGACGCCGCAAGGCTCCGCCATAGCGGGAAACTACACCGCCACCAGCGAGGCCGGCACGCAGTGCGCACTCGTCCTGATGCCGCCCGCAAGGCGTCCGCAAGGGGCAATGGCCCTGATGAGCGGCGCTGCGGGCCTCGCCGCCGTGTCGCCAGAGTGCGAACTCGCAATCGCCGAAACCATGTTCTGGCAGTTCGACGAAGAGGGCGGCGGACGCCTCGTCTTCGTGGACACTGCAGGCGATACGCTTTTTGCCGGCGAGCGGGCGAACGCGGACAGTCCCTGGCAGGGCGCCATGATCGATGGCGCGCGCATCCGCCTGGAGCGCAGCCGCTAGCCCTTGTAACGCTAGAAGGCAAAAGGCCGCCCCGAAACCTCGGAGCGGCCTTTCGGTTTACGGGCCTGGCGCCCTAGAAGCGCGTGCGCAGGCCCAGCATGAACACGTCCACATCCCGGATACGGTCATTCCCGGCGCGGGTCTCATACGAGATCGACAGGTCAAACCCGTTATCCATCCGGGCGATACCGCCCACCGACAGCTCGAACCATTCGCTTTCTGCGTCCAGACCGCTGGCCAGGACAAAGCCCTGGCTGCCCGGCGTTCCGGCGAAATCACCGCTGATCGTCTCGCTTTCATCGCTCAGACGGCTGGCAAGACCGGCATAGGCACGCGGCTCGAACGTATAACCCGGACCCGAGAAGATATAGCCGACATCCAGTCCGGCACGTGCCGTGGTGAAGGAGTCGGTATAGCTCGTCAGGTCGAAGGCGGCGGGCGAACCGGCCATGCTGCCTGCATCCATTTCGATGCGCTGCCAGGTGATCCCGGCAACCGGCGTGGCACGCAGGGCGCCACTGGTTAGCGTGTAGCCAATCTGCGCCGTCAGATCATAGCTGGTCGCGCCCAGCGAGCCTGAGACAGGCAGCGAGACACCGCCAATAACGGCCGTGCGGCCCGCTCTCGCGGTATGATCGCCATAGCTGGCTGCAAGCAGGGCCTGAACGGTGTCACTGCGATAGGCCGCATAGCCGGTCACTTGCACACTCTCGACCCGGCTGGAAGCCGAACCGCCACCGGCCAGAACCTGCTCGCTTTCCGACGTGGCAAAGCCAATGGCGCCGCCAAACCGCCAGCCCACGGACCGGCCGTAATCCACACCGGCCAGGGCGAACCCGCCCTCGGTCGAGGCATTGGCCGAGCTAGAGGTGGTCGGCGCTGACCCATCCACCAGGCCGCCAGCGAAGAACACTTCGAACCCGTTGCCGAGATCCTGTGCCTGATCCTGCGCCGCAGAACCGTTCATACGCATGGCATCAGCGATGGCCATGCCACTCATTCCGGCCGACGCCTCTGAACCCATCAGGCTGAACATGGCCTGACCGCCACCAGCCGGCGTGCCTGTCGGCGCACCCTGCAGCATACGTCCCCGCAGGGCATCGCTGAGCAGGTCGCTATGTCCGCTCAGGGCACGGCGGAACTGGAAGCCCTCATGCGGCACCAGATTCTCGAACGCGTCTTCAAGCGGGCCATTCGGCAGAAGATCGATGATCTGGTAGAGCTGGGCTACAGGCCCGGCCTGCGGATTGCCGCGCAGCTCATCGAGACGGTTGCCCAGAGCGGCCTGGGACGGGTTGGTGAAATTGGCAAAGCTGGTGAAGTCTTCCGCTTCAATCACCAGTTCCACTTCTCCGGCACCGTAGACCGGCGTGACAAAGAGCACGCCGGGCAGGTCCATCACCGAGTCAAATTCACCGACAAGTTCGCCTGTATAGCCAAGCACGGTGCGGCGGTCGCCGAATTGCGGCACGTAGCCATCAACCGGGTTCACCGCCACGCCGCCAGCCAGCGATACATCGCCATTCACCAGCAGAAGGCTGTTCGTGGTGGCATTCCAGTCAACCGCAAGGACACCGCCAGAGGTCTGGATATAGTCACCATTGACCAGAAGACCGCCAGCGCTGGCCAGACCCGGATTGACGATGCCAGCGACATTGAAGAATGCGCCGGACATGAGCTGGCCATTGCCAAACAGGAAGTTGGGGTCAAACAGGTCGATCGTGCCGGTACCGCGGACCACCCCGCCCCAGTTCACCAGCTCGCGGGTGATGAAACCGCCATCAATCGTCAGCGTGCCGGCGAACACCTCGGCGGAGATCAGGCTCCACATATCGGCATCGGCCGCAATGGTGAGACCGGCCCCGGACCCGGCAAGGGTCAGGCGGTCAATCTCCACAAAAGCGCCAGACAGGGTCACTTCCCCGCCAGACGCCAGTGTCACGTCATAGAAGCGCGGCGCTTCCACACCCTGATTGCCGTAGAAATTGTCCGGCACGAAGCCAGAGGCGCCCGGCCCGGCATTCTGTGTGGTCATCCCGCCATCATCGACGGCCTCAGGCGCTTCGGCAGCATTGGCGGCATCGCTGGACCCCGGCACGGCGCGCTGCAGGTCGCCGCCCGCAGTGGCAACAATGCCGTCAGCGGCAAAATCCGTGGTGATCGACAAACCGCCGCCAGAGCCGCCGGGTGCTTCAGCCGATCCGGCAAACTCGATATCTGCGACATCAGTGTCAAACACGACGCCCCACGGGGTACCGGTGCCTGTTTCAAGGTCCGGCCCGTCCGGCAGGCCATTCACGATTTCCCCGTCCTGGTAGACGAAATAGTTCGGGTCCATCGCCTGCACCCAGATCGTCTCGTCAAACCAGTCGCCGCCACCGGTATTGGTGACGTATTTGTAGGGGTTGTTCTCGGCAATCCAGTTCGCATAGGCGTAGAGCGGGTTGTAATAGCTGACCCCGCCATAATTCTGCCCCGCAGCCTGCAGGGACCCATCAACAAAACCGCCTGACAGAACGCCGAGAATAAGCGGGTTGGAGAAAATATTCATGGCCATGAGCGGGCCGCCAGAATCACCGCCAGCCGTGCCCACCTCGTTCGGCAACGCATCGCCGGGGAACATATCGAGTGACGGGCCGGGAATGATCAGCGTGTCACCGTCCACGAACGCACCGCTGATACCATCTTCGTCCGAACAGACGATGGAATTGGTGAAGCCCAAGAAGTTCTCGCGGCCGCATTCGCCTGTCCGGCCCGGCAGATCGAAATCGGTCCAGTACATCATCTGCGAGTTGGCGCCGCCGGGCGAAGAATTGTCCTGCTGGCCCAGCGCGCTAAAGAAGTGATTGAAGCTGCCCAGAAAGCCCAGCA